>JAJLKL010000251.1:0-4573 GCA_033838975.1 Hymenobacteraceae bacterium
GGCTACATCGGGAAAAGGCTGCTGCCGCTGCTGGTTGAGCAGGAGCATGAGGTGGTGTGCATGGTCCGGGACCCCAGGCGCTTTGAGGTGGCCGACACGCTGCGGGATAAAGTTACTATAGTGAAAGGTGATATGCTGGCCCCCGACGGATTGCAGCAACTGCCCCGTGATATTGATGCGGCTTACTACCTGGTGCACTCCATGGGCACGAAAGGCAAAGATTTCGCATTGCTGGAAGCGCAGTCGGCACAGAACTTTGTAGGTTACCTGGACACTACCGGCGCACAGCAGATCATTTACCTGAGCGGCATCTCAAACGATCGGTTCCTCTCTAAGCACCTGACCTCTCGGCTGCACGTAGAAGGTATCCTCGACAGCGCGAAGGCAAGCCTGACCGTGCTAAGGGCGGCCATCATCATCGGCTCCGGCAGCGCCTCCTTCGAGATCATCCGCGACCTGGTGGAAAAACTGCCGGTGATGATCACCCCCAGGTGGCTCAGGTCCAGGTGCCAACCGATCGCTATACGAGATGTGATCTTTTACCTGACGGAGGTGTTGGGTCGCACCGATTGCTATGAGCGCCGCTTTGAGATCGGTGGTCCTGATGTGATGACCTACAAAGAAATGCTCCTGAAGTTTGCCGAGGTGCGGCACCTGAAGCGCCACATCCTGACGGTACCAGTACTTACGCCACGCCTGTCCTCCTACTGGCTGTACTTTGTGACCAGCACCAGCTACAACCTGGCCCGCAGCTTGGTGGATAGCCTGCACAACGATGTGGTGGTGAAGGACAACTCCATTCAGAAGCTTATCGCGCACAAGTGCCTAAACTATGAAAACGCCATTCACCTGGCTTTCAGCAAAATAGAACAAAACATGGTTATCTCCAGCTGGTCGGATGCCCTTGTGAGCGGCACGATGCGCCTGAATTACATGGACTTTGTGCAGATACCGGAGAACGGAGTGTACACGGACAGAAAACGAATAAAGTTTGACCGCCAGCCGGATGAGGTGATGCAGAACTTCTGGAGCATAGGAGGCGAGCGCGGCTGGTATGTCGTGGACTTTCTGTGGCAGCTCCGTGGCTGGCTGGACAAGTTGGTAGGGGGTGTTGGCCTGCGGCGCGGACGCCGGCATCCTTCTGAGGTACGGGCCGGCGACACGATCGATTTCTGGCGCGTGCTGGTGGCCGACAAAGAAAAAAAGAGGCTCTTGCTGTACGCCGAGATGAAAGTGCCGGGAGAGGCGTGGCTGCAGTTCCGGATCAGCGAAGAGGCCGACGGTAACTACCTGGAGCAGCTCGCCGTTTTTCGCCCCGAGGGTTTGCCGGGACGGCTGTACTGGCTGGCTATGCTGCCATTCCACAACATTATCTTCCGGGGGATGGCCGAGAGCATCATCAGTTATGGGAGTGGCGGCAACAGCCCGGCACGAGCACCCTATCACCCGAAACAACATTCCGGTTAATGTACAAACTATAGGTTTTATAGTATAAAACTTTAGCCTTCCGCCTAAGTATACTTCAATATTATTTGCAGCCTATATTTTAGCACCTGCAACGGCCTTGCTTTACTTAGACATAATTATTTCGCGACCACTAAAATATAGTTACCTTTGCTTGCCTATAATCTATCATACCTAATGGAGGCTATAAAAGAAACTAACTTCTCCTTTGCCGGGCAGACCGGATTCTATAGAGGCAAAGTACGCGATGTATATTATTTCGAGGATAGGCTGGCCATTGTAGCCACAGACCGCATCTCCGCCTTTGATGTGGTGCTTCCAAGAGCCATTCCCTATAAAGGGCAGGTACTTAACCAGATTGCAAGCCTGAACCTGCAGGCTACCTCCGACATTGTGCCAAACTGGGTAATCAGCACGCCGGACCCTAACGTAACCATCGGCTACCATTGCGAGCCTTTCAAGGTGGAAATGGTGATCCGGGGCTACCTGGCGGGGCACGCCTGGCGAGAGTACAAAGCCGGAAAACGCACCCTTTGCGGCGTTGCGCTGCCAGAGGGCCTGCGCGAAAATGACAAGCTGCCACAACCCATCATCACCCCTACCACCAAGGCAGACGAAGGCCACGACGAGGATATCTCGAGGGAGGAAATTTTAGCGAAAGGACTTGTATCTGAGGAAGATTACCTTAACTTAGAGCGCTATACCCGGGCTCTTTTTGAGCGCGGTACCGAGCTGGCCAAACAGCGGGGACTGATACTGGTGGATACCAAGTATGAGTTCGGGAAGTATAACGGCCAGGTATACCTGATCGACGAGATCCACACGCCGGACTCCTCGCGCTACTTTTACAGCGAAGGCTACGAAGCGCGGCAGGCAAAGGGCGAGCCGCAGCGCCAGCTCTCCAAAGAGTTTGTGCGTCAGTGGCTTATCGAGAACGGCTTCCAGGGAAAAGACGGACAGGCTGTACCTGACATGACGGACGAGGTAATAAGTAACATCTCCGAGCGTTACATAGAGCTGTACGAGGTGTTTACAGGCCGAAAATTTGAGAAAGAAGAGTACACGAACGTGCTGCAACGCATTGAGCAACATGTAAGTGAGAACATTTTTAAAACCAAAAATTGAGATTTTTAAAGTAGATTTTGGTACATTCGCATTTAAATCCTTACTGGTAGATCTATGAAGTACACGATTGATAAGAAAGAAAACTACACAATTATCACGATAGATGAAAAGAAGCTGGATACTTCAATTGCGCCGGACCTTAAGTCTGAATTCGTGAAATTGAATGCCGAAGGGATCACCAACCTGATTCTTGACTTAAATAACGTTAAATATACAGACTCCTCTGGTCTTAGCTCTATCCTGATTGCTAACCGTCTTTGCAACTCCTCCAACGGCTTGCTGATTCTGACGGGCCTGCAGGACCACGTGATGAAGCTGATCACCATCTCCAAGCTGGAGTCTGTGCTGAACATTCTGCCTACTCTAGAGGAGGCCATTGACCGCGTGTTCCTGCACGAAATCGAGCAGGACCTGACAAACAAAGAAGACTAAGTACAGTAGCCTGTTGTGGATTTCGAACTGAGGATACTCGGTAGTTCGTCGGCCACACCTTCGGCAAACAGACATCATACCGCCCAAATCTTAACCATTGGCAATCAGTATCATCTGATTGATTGCGGTGAAGGTACGCAGATGCAGCTGATGCAATACAAGATAAAGCATCAGCGCATCTGCAATATCTACATAAGCCACCTGCACGGCGACCACTACTTTGGTTTGGCAGGTCTGCTTTCTACCATGCACCTGCAGGGCCGGCAAGTCCCCCTGCACCTCTTCGGCCCTCCCGGCCTCTCCGAAATACTCACACTGCAGTTCAAGTACTCCGGCACCAACCTATCTTTCAAACTCATTTTTCATGAGCTGGATACAACCTGCTACAAGAAGATTTTCGAGGACAAGCAGATCACGGTGCACACCATCCCGATGGAGCACCGGGTACCCTGCTGCGGTTTTATATTCCGGGAGAAGCAAAAACCACGTCCGCTGATCAAGGAAAAACTGCCTGACTTCCTCACACCGCCCCAACTCGTTCGCCTAAAGTGGGGCGAGCACATCAGGGATGAAGCAGGGAATATTCTGGTACACAACCAGGACGTGACAATGGAGCCTAAGCGGAGCCGCAGCTATGCCTATTGCTCAGACAGCCGCTACAAACCCGAGCTGCTCCCCTACCTGCGCAACGTGGACCTGCTCTACCACGAGGCCACCTTCACTGACGAACTACGGGAACGCGCCAGCTACACCTTCCACAGCACTGCCCGGCAGGCAGCCGAACTGGCCTGTGCGGCCCAGGTCCGCCACTTGCTCCTGGGGCACTTCTCTGTTCGCTACAAAGACCTGACACCCCTGCTCACGGAGGCACTGGAGGTGTTCCCCAAAACAGACCTGGCGACAGAAGGCAGCATTTTCTGTGTGAGGGAATAGCAACAACCCCTTCCCGCCCCTATCCCGTACATGGGAGCATACCCCACACGTAGAAGCAAAGACTATGGTATTTGTGACCGCAGGTATCTTACTGGCAGGCACCTTTATAAGCTGGGCGTTTTACAAAGTTGTCGTGAAGAAAAACGAGAACATGGACGATGTGATGGCAGGCGCATTCTTTGTCATCATCTTCTTCACCGTACTGTTTTTTCTGCTCCGCTTTTAACTGTAGCCGCTCCCCAACCTGAGCAGGCCTGCCACTGTAGCCTTTAGCCTACAGTGGAGTCAGCAGCGTGCGCTTGCCTCACAGGCTTTCATACCTTCCATAATTATCCTTATTTTGCCAACGTATAGCCCGACAACAATCAGCCCTGGCAGCTGTTGCTTAAACAAAGTATAAATGGCAGTAACCCATACACAAGAAAGAAAACGTACGCAGCTGTTCCTGGTACTGAGCGGCATCTTCATCTCCAACGCCCTGCTGGCTGAGCTAATAGGTGTCAAGATTTTCTCGGGTGAGGCCCTGTTCGGCCTGCCCGGTGCACAGCTTAACATCCTGAGCTATACCCTGGACTTTAACCTGACAGCCGGCGTGGTGATCTGGCCTATTGTGTTCATC
>JAJLKL010000252.1:0-11801 GCA_033838975.1 Hymenobacteraceae bacterium
TTAACATCTGGCTGAAAATCGACACGGGCTACCACCGCACCGGTATCCTGCCGCACAGCCATGAGCAGCTGGACCAAATCGTAGGGTTGATCGGGCAAAGCGACAAGCTGCGCTTTACCGGCGTGCTGGCCCACGACGGCCATACCTACAAGCAGACCGACAAAGACGCCATCCGCACCATCCATCACACCACGGTTTTCCTGCTAAACCTCGTGCGCGACAGGTATAAGGCCCGCTTTCCCGATCTGCAGGTATCCATCGGCGACACGCCTTCCTGCAGCATTCTCGAAACCATCACGGGAGTAGACGAGATAAGGCCCGGCAATTACGTTTTTTACGATCTCACGCAGCAGCACATCGGCTCCTGCACCTTTGATCAGATAGCGGTGTGTATGGCCTGCCCGGTCATTGCCAAACACCCGGAGCGGAACGAGATCATTGTGCATGGCGGTAGCGTGCATTTTTCCAAAGACAGCCTGGAGCAGCCGGACGGTACCGTTATTTTCGGGCGTGTAGTCGAATTGTCAGAAAATGGCTGGTCTGTGCCCTTGGAAGGTATAGCAGTCGTGTCGCTGTCGCAGGAGCATGGCACGATCAGGGCCAGTAAAGAACTGTTCGACAGGTATAGGATCGGCGATCTGATGGGTGTACTGCCCATCCACTCCTGCCTCACCGCTGACCTCATGAAAGGCTATGTGACCTTAGACGGGAAGCGGCTGGAGCACCTCTCGGGTATAGCCCATACCTAGGCGATCTTTTTTGAACAGACCTGTATCCTTCATTAGCCCGAAAGGTATATCTTTGCCCTTCCCGCAGGAACTTATGAGTACAGTCAAGACACCTCATCCGATGAAAGCCATCCGGACACCTAAGGCTATACCAGCCCCGAAGGTGCCCCGGGCTGCGCCTAAGCGAAAAAAGCCTAAGAAGCAGCAACCGAAGCTGCCTTTCTGGATCGGGCTGGGCGTGGTGGCGTCTATCGGTTTGCTGGTGCTCTATGTAGAGTTCTTCACGGAGAAAAAACAGCCGGTCTGGCCTGAAGGGCATAGCCCGTTAGGGAATACCATTCTGGGTATAGACGTGTCGAAATACCAGCGCAAGATCAACTGGGAAAAGGTTAGGGAGAACGACGTTTCTTTCGCCTTCATCAAAGCCACTGAGGGCCAGAAGCTGAAAGACAGCCATTTTGAGCGCAACTGGGAAAAAACCCGGGAGGTAGGCATCATTCGCGGGGCTTATCACTTCTACCTGCCAAGTGTGAAACCCGACGTACAGGCCCGGAATTTCACTGAAACCGTCAGGCTGCAGGCCGGCGACCTGCCGCCCGTGCTGGATGTGGAAGTGAGGGGCAAACAACCGCTCAATCACTTCCGGGGCGACCTGAAGGAGTGGCTGGTGCTGGTGGAACGGGCCTATGGCGTGAAGCCCATCATCTACACAGGGTATAGCTTTTACAAGGATTACCTGGAAGGTTATTTCGACGAGTATACTCTTTGGATCGCACACTACAACGTGAAAGAGCTGGCCTTGCAACGTAGCGACAGAACGCTGCTTTCCTTCTGGCAGCACACCGACCGGGGCGTGATAGAGGGCATCAAAGGGCCGGTGGATTGCAATATTTTTTACGGCTCCAAACAGGAGATCCGAAAACTGTGCCTGCAGCCTAAGGAAACTCCAAAAACGGGAAAGGCGCAGCATTAAGCTGCGCCTTTCCCGTTTTTATCAGGTTATACCTACCAGTCAGCGTTCCATCTGTTTTGGGCGGTATTGAATTCATGCGTCTTGCGCTCTTCGCGTCTTTCCGGGCGATTTGGTTCATAAAAGCCGGCGGAACCATAGTCTCCGGGACCGTATTTGCCACGGCTGGTGCGGTGGTAGCCGCTTCCCATGTAGTTGCCCTGGTCGTCGCCGTAGTTGGAGCTGTAGTAGTCGTCGCGTTCAAAATCATACCTGTCATGTTCGCGGCTGCCCTGAAAGCGGCGGGATGCCTCGCGTCCATACAAATCTTCACGGTCAGCATCGTAATAGCTGCGGCGACCATAGTCATCCTGTCGTTGATTGCTTCTGCCATAGTTACGGCTTTCTCCCCGGTTACCGCCGTAGCCCGAAGATAGAGAGCGCCCCTCGCTATACCTGCGTGAAGAGCCAGTGCCGCTGTCATACGGATGACCAGAATCGTGGTGGCCTCCTCTTATGTCGCCAAAGCCCTGCGCACCGCCATAGCTGCCCATATTGCCATAGTTATGGGATTGTTCAAAGCGGTCATAAGGTGTCACATGAATGTCTTCGTAACGTCGGGAAGTGCCCATTTCATTTCGTTGACTGCCCCAGGTGCGTTGGGATCTTTCGTTGCCATAGTCGCCTCTTGCAGGAGTGCCATAGTTATCGAAGCGGTGGCCGTAGTCACGCTCAGGATGCCGGTAGCGCTCAGAACGATGGGTTTGGAAACTGCTTTCGTGCTGTCCGTAATCACGGTCTGATGAATATCTGTTCATAGCTCGATTTTTTAGCGTTTATAACATTATACTCTATTATAAACGAAGCGCCGTTGCATCGGTTGAGCTATCTTGTTCAGGGGAGTTACGTTGGTTAAAAACCCTCCTAAACAGAGCGGCTAATTAATGAAAGGGATTGACAGGGCATTCATTCTGGAAGGTGGTTTCTTAACGAGTGGCCTGTCCTGTTTCGGGGTATCCTTCTGGTAGGGTTTGTAGCCGAACATCAGGAACCCAGTAGAGACAGCAACGGCTAAAATGGTGATGCCTATGGCAACGTAGCGTATGGTGTCGTAAAAGCCGTGACGGGTGCGCCAGATGGCCAGGCGCAGCGGTTGGAGCACAGGCTGAAGAAGGCGTGCATGCAGGATATTGTGCCGAACCCACTCAATGAATCTTTCCTGCCCGATCACGACTACACTACCCAGAATGATCACATTCACCAGCGAGAACATCACCATCATCTGCACATATGGGTTGGTGTACACATGACCGTATATATATTGCGAATAGGCAATTGCGCTCAGAATACCAGAAACCATCAGGATATTTGGCAGGCTGAGCAGCCAGTTGTTCTTCGGTTTATCGTCCTTAGGAGTAGGAATATAGGGTACCTTCACCCGGAAGATCGAATAAATAAGTCCCAGCAGGAAAATCCACCAGGTGCCGGTGCGGAGGATGCCGCCGAACAAATGGAAGCCCTTTTCATTTTTTTCATGTAGCCAGCGCTGTGCATACTGCCTGATAGCGATTGAGATCAGGAAGAAGGGTGTGAACATGATCAGGAACTCTCCCAATGACACATACCACGGAAATTCTGCCAGCACCAAAGAGAGGGAAGGTATAAGAAAATCGAACAGGTTGAATACCCCAAACAGGTAATACATGGGCAGCGTGAGGTAGTGGATTTTCTGCCGCCAGGTGAATTTGCTGAACAGCTTCGGGTATACCGTGAACAGCAGCTCAAACGTGCCGCGGCTCCACTTCACCTGCTGCTTGTAGTAGGCGGCCAGCGTGCCTGGCACCAGTCCGCGGTTCAGGATTTTGGGTACGTACACCGATTTCCAGCCTTTGGCATGAAGCTGCATGGCTGTGTGCATGTCCTCGGCCAGACCCGGGGCATGCCCGCCAATGCTGTCGAGGGCGCTGCGGCGGAAAACACAGTTGGCCCCGATGGCCTGCACCGTTCCGTGGCTGTTCATGCCCATCATCATGGGACCGTAAAAGCTGTAGGTTTGCTCGGCAGCGCCATAGGCTACCAGGCTTTCCTTTTGGTTGTAGTAGGCTTGCACGCACTGTACATAGCCAATCTCCGGATCTTCGAAGTAAGGCAACACCTCATCCAAAAACTCCGGTACTGGCACATGGTCGGGGTCGAGTATGAGGCAAATGTCACCGGTGGCCTGCTGCAGCGCATTGTTAATGTTGCCGGCCTTGGCGTTTACCTTCAGTGTGCGGGTAACGTGTATTACTCCCAGGCGCTTGCACTGTTCCTTCAGGTATGGATCGTCAGCTTCGTCGCACAAGTAGGCGGTGTGTGGGTAGCGTATACGCTGTATGGCTTCCAGCGTGTTGATGATCATATCGTAGGGTTCGCCGGCGCAGAACGTGGTCAGGACATCCACTTTAAAGTTAGAACGCAGCTTAGGCTTTACGGGTGCGCTCACATCGAAGTAATGATACCACTCGTGCAGAGTGCGCAATAGTTTAAAGAACAGCGCTGTGGTGAGCAGAATGTAGAGCGGCATGTACCCCACATGGTCTTTGTCCAGAAACCAGTATAGGAACAGCACCATCGTCACCAGACCCATGAGGATCATGGCCCTGATGGTCAGGATATCCTTTGGCTTTGGGGTAACGCCGGGTATGGTTGAAGTATGATCTGTTTGATGCCGGGTAGAAGTATACATCAGTAAGGATAGTCGGATTCTTATAATGGTGAAAAGAAGCCTCCGCAACACAGCATGGCCTGGTAAGCAAAGGGTGGTGATTCTAGTGCAATAACATCTCGCGTTTATACTCGTATTAGCCTCAAAAGTTCTTTATACAGCGCGAAAAAGTTATATATCTACTACAAACTCTTACCACATGCTCACCCCTTATCCATCTGCTGTTATTTTAAAAAATATAATTTGCCTGGTCTTACTTTCTCTTTTTGTTTCCTGTTCTTCAAAAGTCTCTGATAACCAGCGGTATGGTATGAAAGGCAGAAAGGTGGAGATAGTAGCCGAAGGAGGCAGGTATACACTTTACAAAGATGGTGAGCCCTACTTCATAAAAGGAGCCGCTGGCTATGAGCACTTTGACAGGGTAGCGGATTATGGCGGCAACTCGGTGCGGGTATGGCATACGGATGATGCGCAGCGCATATTGGATGAGGCGCATGCCAGGGGGCTGACCGTGATGCTGGGCCTTTGGATGGAGCGTGAGCGGGAGGGCTTCAACTACTACGATAAAGAAGATGTGGCGGCCCAGAAGGAACGGTTGAAACAGGAGGTGCTCAAATACAAAGACCATCCGGCCCTTTTGATGTGGGTAGTGGGCAATGAGCTATACGCCGAAGGATCCAACATTAAAGTGTGGGATGCTGTGAATGGCGTGGCTGAGATGATCCATGAACTGGACCCGGACCACCCAACAACGACCACTGTCATGAATGTGCCCCAGAAAGTGGTGAACCTCATCAAGCGGCGCTGCCCGGCCATCGACATTCTCTCCATCAACGCCTTCGGAGCCATGCACAACCTGGCGGATGAAATAAGGGAAACCGATTGGGACGGCCCGTATGTGATCGCTGAATTCGGGGGCAGAGGCTACTGGGAGGCTTACACTACCTGGTGGTACGCCCCAATCGAGCAGACCAGTTCCGAAAAAGCGGAGTTTGCCCGAACCAAGTATGAGCGTACCGTGCTGGCTGACAAAGACCGCTGCCTGGGTGCCTATGTGTTTATGTGGGGCTACAAGTATGAAACCACGCCCACCTGGTTCAGCCTGATGACCGAAACAGGCGAGGAAACAGAACTAGTGCAGGTGATGCGTGAAATCTGGACAGGGGAAACTGACTTTAACAAAGCGCCGCACATTGCCTACCTATCCATCAAGGATATTTTTCCATCGGACCATGTATACCTGCAGCCTGGCGAAGATTGTCCGGTTGCAGTATACGCTACAGACCCTGAGGGAGACAGCCTGCAGGTACGTTGGGAGGTACTGCCCGAAACCGTGAGCGAGGATGGCAATACGATTAAGGAAGAGAAGCCTGCTACGGTGCAAGGCGTGATCGGCAAAGCTACTGGAACAAAGGTTTCCTTGAAAGCTCCCCAGCAGGATGGTGCTTACCGGTTGTATGCGTATGTGTACGACGGGGAGGGTAATGTCGCCACGGCCAACTTCCCTTTCTATGTGAAAGCGGGAAATACTTTTAGTTCTGCATTGGACTTCTACTAGAGTTAGTAACAGATTATCCATTGTTCGTTAGGTATGGCATATTACCGAGTGGGACTGTAAACTAGTAACCATCCTCACGATTTAATTTGAATTTAGGTATAGCATACTAAAAAGGCGCTGCCAATTATATGACAGCGCCTTTTTTATGTTAGAATTTATCGCTTCTGCGCTCTAGCAGAACCGTGTTGCGCCAGACGCCGTGTAACTGTGCCACCCGGTCCCGGTATCCGATTTGCCGGAAGCCGTGCCGTTCCTGCATGCGCAGGCTCGTTGCGTTGTCGGCGAAGGTGGAGGACTGCAGCGTCCAGATGCCGTTGGCCTCACTCTCCTGGATTAAAGCCTGCATGAGCCGATCGGCTATACCTCTGCCCCGGTGCCTTGCCGCTATGTAAATGCTGAACTCTGCCACACCACGGTAACAGACCCTTGCCGAAACCGGTAATAAGGCTACCCAGCCAAGCACTTCCTCAGACTCAACAGCGACAAGGCGGGTATGCGGCAAGTGGTTACGGTCCCATTCTTCCCAGGTAGGAACTTCAGTATTAAAGGTAGAAAAACCGGTTTGTAGTCCTTCGCCATATATTCGCAGCACATCAGCCGCATGTTCCGGCTGCATTGTTTTAATCTCGATCATCACTTATTTCCAAATAAGTATAAGGGTGCCACAAAGTATCACGCCCATGCCTAGTAAAAGTCGGGGAGTGAGCGGCTCATTCAGCAGAAAATAGGACAGCCCCACTGTTACCAGGATACCAGCCCGGTCGATGGTGGCCACTATGGAAACATCGGCCGTTTTGATGGCTTTGAAGTAAAGGATCCAGTAAATCGCAGTGCAGGCCCCCGCCAAAATAAACCAGGTTAGCGTTTTACTGTCGATCAGCCTGGCTGATTTCAGGCCACCGGCATAGAGGGCATTGCCGAGCACCATCATAAACAGCACGCCTGTGCGTATAACCAATGCCAGGTGCTCGTTGGCATTGTTATTCATTCCCATCTTCGCAAACACCATCGCCACGCCCCCCGTGAGCATGGCGATAAGCGCGTAGCCTAACCAAGATTCCATCATCGATAATTTTCAGGCTGCAATAGTACGACAGGTTTTTGGTACTTTCTCTACAATTCTTCCGGAAAATTTGGGCCGGACCGTGAGTGTGGTATGTTATTTTCTGGTAAGCTGGCTGGCAAATCTGGCTCGGGTGATCTCTGTTTTCATGGCCTCAAAGTCTGCACGGAATTTTCTGTTCTTCATCAGCTCACCCACAAACCGGCGTGCGAATTCTTTCCCGGCTTTTGAGTCGCTTGGGTAATGCACCCCAAGTGTTTCCCTGGAGAAGGCCATCTCACTGGCCACACCCATAAAGTGATCTTTGTATTCGGGAAAGATTTCGCTTAATATATAGGCATGCACATGGGAGGCAGAGGAGTGTCCGCTAGGGTAGGAGGCGTGGCCAGGCGCTTCCAGATTTTGCAGTCGCGGCTCCAGGTGGTATGGCCTAGCACGGTTAAAATCAGCCTTCAGGGAGAAAAAGTAGAAGGTGGCGTCCTGTATCACGTTTTGCAACACCTGGGTGGTAACAGGCAGTTTCTCCGGGTTAAACCAAGTGCCCAGGTCGCGGCCGATGTAGAACAGGCTGTTCACGTTTCGGGTATAGTCCGGGTCGGTTGGGTTGGTGTTGAGCGGGTCGAAGTAGATGTTCGCCATCAACTTGATTCTATCGATTTCTTCCGGCGTGCGATTTTGCTGCAGATGCAGCAGGAAGTCCAGTTCGGCCCTTGTTTCGGCGGAGCTGTTGGCCGGGAAAGCCTTGATCCTGAACTTCTCTACCGGCACCTGCAGGTATACCGTGCGCATTTTGAGGTATGCCCCACGTTTAAACTCAGCCGTTGGGAAAGTAATATCGTCCAAAGATCTGTAGGCGATATCAGATTTGTTGCTTGCTCCAGGCTTGTTGTCTTTATTGGCCATTGCAGTCTGAGCCTGGGCGATGGTTGTACCGCCAAATATGGTGGTGATCATGAGCAACGCTATGGACAGGATTTTGGCAGCGTTTGATTTCTCATTGTTTTTGTCGCAGCAGATTGTTTGGCATTGTTGCGTTTTTTTTACCTGTTTGCCGTCCTGCTCGGTTTTCAGTTGTTCGATTGATTGTGGTGTTGCGAAATGATAAATCGGTTCCATATGATGAATTGCTTTTATGTTTTGGTTTAAATTCATCAGGATGACGGGGCCGGTTTCGGAAAGACGCAGGATTAGCAGAAATTTTTTTTTAAGGATTTGCCAAGATTGAAAAAAATGAGCAGGATGGGAATTACACAGGCTATTTCGCTTGCATTCCCATCATCTTAGTTCTTTAGCACCAACTAATTCTATACCTTTGAGCCAGGTATAGATCAACCTAAAAGACATAAACAAACTCTATATGAGCACGGAAGTAAGAGCACTCGAACCGAAAGCCCTTTGGAATAATTTCGCTGATTTGAACGCTGTACCGCGTCCTTCCAAAAAGGAAGAGCGCGTTATACAGTTTATGATGGACTATGGGCATAAACTTGACCTGGAGACCATACAGGATGAGATCGGCAACATTATCATTAAGAAACCTGCTACGCCAGGTATGGAAGACCGCAAAACTGTGCTCATCCAGAGCCACGTGGACATGGTACATCAGAAGAATGCCGACACTAATTTCGACTTCAGCACGCAAGGTATAGACATGTACGTGGACGGTGACTGGGTGAAAGCAAAAGGCACAACACTGGGAGCTGACAACGGTATCGGCGTGGCAACGATCATGGCTTTGCTGGCCTCTACAGACATTGAGCACCCGGCCATTGAGGCTTTGTTCACGGTGGACGAGGAAACAGGTATGACCGGTGCCCTTGGCTTGAAAGGTGGTATGCTGGACGCCGAGATCATGCTGAACCTGGATACGGAGGACGATACCGAGCTGACCATCGGCTGTGCAGGCGGCGTGGATATAAACGCCAGCGGATCTTACCAGCCCGAAGGTATAGCAGGCGACATGAAAGGCTACAAGATCAATATAAAAGGCTTGACCGGTGGACATTCTGGTATGGACATTTACCTGGGTCGCGGCAATGCCAACAAACTGATGAACCGTATGCTGCACCAGGCTGCTGTACAGGTTGGATTGCGTATTGGTTCTATCGACGGCGGAGGATTGCGCAATGCCATTCCGCGAGAGTCGGTTGCCGTGGTGGCTATACCTGCGGGACAGACTCAGACGTTTGAGAATTTTGTGAAGGAGCTGACATCCGTTCTAAAGAACGAGCACGCGACCACTGACCCGAATCTGGCAGTGGGGTTGGAGCAAACTGATGCTCCTGCTCAGGTGCTGCCTCTTGATTTTCAGGCTAGTTTGCTGCGAGCGCTGTATGCATGTCCAAATGGCGTGTACCGCATGAGCCCGGATATCGAGCACCTCGTGCAGACATCCAATAACGTGGCCCGCGTGCTGGTGCAGGATGGCAACGTGACGATCCAGTGCCTCACCCGCAGCTCCGTTGACAGCGAGAAACTGGACCTGTCGGCCGCTATCCAGAGTGCGCTCGAACTGGCAGGTGCTTCGGTTAGCCTGAGTGGCCTATACCCTGGCTGGATGCCAAAACCGGGTGCCGGCATCGTGAAACTGATGAGCGACCTGTACAAAGAGAAATATGACGGAGAAGCTCACGTAAACGCCTGCCACGCTGGTTTGGAGTGCGGTATAATAGGAGCAAACTATCCGGAAATGGAGATGATCTCCTTTGGTCCGAACATTCGCGGTGCCCACTCCCCGGATGAGAAAGTGCAGATCAGCTCGGTACAGAAATTCTGGGATTTTCTGCTGGATACTCTTAAGCGTATACCTGCGAAATCCTAATCACTCAAACTAAAACAGCAAAGCCGCTCCATTATGAAGCGGCTTTGCTGTTTTTTGCACCTTTCTTAATTGCTCACTCTCATCACCCAATCCATTTCCCGATCCACAGCCTGCAGCGCAATCCTGGATTCCACAATGAGCAACAGGCTGGCGTAGAACAGCAGCCCGGCACCCAACAGGCTAAGCAGCGTAATGGGCCATGCGAAAGAAAGATCCAATACATCGAAGAGGGCGATGGCGATGCTGGTGGCGACAAACACACCCAGCGTCAGGTATAGGCTCGTCATGGCGCGTTGCAGCAGGCGGCAGCGGCGCGTGGCCCGGAGCAACAGTTCCAGCAGAAAGCTTTTCTCGCCCAGGTCTTCCGGCGTGAGATTGCCTTTCTCCATCAACTTGCTGTACATCTCCGCCAGTTTTCGAACCCGCTCCATGCTGCGACTCAGGCGTTGCGAGGTGGTCAGGATAAGGGAGCCACTGGCCATGATGAGAATGGCCGGCGTGATCATGGCCGAAAGTATGGTGAGCGCTGCGGAGAGGTTGTCCATACTTATGCTCTCATGCTACCGGGAAGGCCATCATCGTGGCAATGGCGTTGGCGCTTTGGCGGGTGTCCTGGCGTGTAAACTGCACTACGACTGGCACGCTGGACTGTAACACGCAGGCAAAAGGCGTATCCAAAGGTATAGCCAGCGGGTCTATCAGGTCGTTGAAGCGGACCTCCTTTACGCGCTGCGCCTCCACACAAATTGGGTAAGGGCCGTCTGGGTCGCGGTCGCTGTAGTAAACGGTAAGTTCTATATCGGCCTCCTTGCCAGATGTGTTCAGGATGTTGAGTCTGTCGTGGCTCGTGAATTCAGGTTCCTTGCCGTTGCTTCCGAACGGGATGTGGCCGCCGGGTATAACCCATTGCTTGCTGCCGATCTTTTGTGGTTTCATGTTGCTTTCTCTTTCGCTAAAATCTTATTCTATACCCATCAGGCGGCGCATGTAGGGTGTCAAAAACACGCCGTTGGGATCCATTTCCTGGCGCACTTTCAGGAATTTGTCCCAGTCAGGGTATAGTGGTTGCAATTCTTTGGCAGTGAGCGTGTGTTTTTTACCCCAGTGCGGACGACCGCCATGCTCCAGAAAGATCGGCTCGATGTCTTTAAAATAATCCCAGAACGGCAGCCCGGCATTGTGGTGCAGCGAAATGGTTACGGAATCGCCGCTGTGGTAGGGGCTGAGGTATGCATCGTCGGGGGCGATGGTGCGGTAGAGCACGCGCCAGCCCACGTGCTTGCGGTGCTTCTCCTTCACACGCTTGCGCACCGCCTCAAAGCAGGCCGGACCGTTTTCAGCGGGTAACGCATATTCCATTTCATCAAATTTAAGAGAACGCTCCCTGGGCAGAATCTCGTGACTCCAGCCTTCCTCATCCTTCACAAGCGTGGCATAAGGTATATCGCCAATGTCCTGATCCGGCTCGTTCATGGTGCGGAGTTTGGCAAGGTCGCTGCGGGGGTACCAGTAAAAGTCAAAATTGCGGTTTTTCTCCTTGAGGTCCTCCAGGTGCTCCATGCACTGCTCAATGTGCGTGCACCACTCCCGTCGGTGCAGCTTAAAGGCAGGCTGCAGTTTAAGCCTTATCTGCGAGAAAATTCCCAGCATACCCATGGAGGTGCGCAACGCCCTGATGAATTCCGGATCGTCTTCAATGTGCTTGTCGATGATATCGCCGGAGGCGGTGATGAGCCGTGCCCCGATCAGCATGGTGGAGAGGTTTTGCAGTTTCTTGCCCGTGCCGTGCGTGCCCGTGCCAATGGCGCCCGACACGTTCTGCACATCCACGTCGCCGGTGTTGTGCATGGCCAGCCCTACTTTGTAAAGCGCCTGCCCGGCATCGTGTACCTTCATGCCGGCGTAAATCGTGGCTTCGCCGGCCTCCCTTTTATGCGATACCAGGCCCTGCAGTTTATCAAGTGAAATGAGCGTG
>JAJLKL010000253.1:0-4360 GCA_033838975.1 Hymenobacteraceae bacterium
CGCATGCACCCGAACTGGTTCCGAATAGGCGGCGTGGCGCAGGACCTGCCCAAGGGCTGGGAACAACTGGTGCAGCGCTTCATCGACTACTTCCCGAAACGACTGAAAGAGTACGACGCCATGGTGATGAAGAACAGCCTCTTCAAAGCACGTACCGTCGGCATCGGCATATTCACGAAAGAAGAAGCCATTGAATGGGGCGTGACCGGACCTAACCTGAGAGCCTGCGGCTTTGAGTGGGATTTCCGAAAAATGCGTCCTTACTCTGGCTACGAAATGTTCGACTTTGAAGTACCTACCGCCACCAATGGCGACTGTTACGACCGGGCCGTGGTGCGGGTAGCCGAAATGCGCCAAAGCCTGCGCATTATTGAGCAATGCCTGAAAAATATGCCGGCCGGTCCTTATAAATCCGAGCACCCCATCACGACGCCACCGATCAAGCAAAACACCATGCACGATATAGAGACGCTGATTACGCATTTTCTAGGCGTTACCTGGGGACCAGTTATTCCACCGGGTGAAGCGATGAGCTGCATCGAAGCGACTAAAGGAGCTAACGGATACTATTTGACCAGTGACGGGAATACCTCCCCTTACCGGGTTCGGATCCGCACTCCCTCGTTCCCGCACATGCAAATGTTGCCCTACATCAGCCGTGGCTATACCGTGGCGGACCTGCTCTCGATACTCGGGGCGATGGATTATGTGCTGGCGGATATAGACAGATAGGTGTTTAATTGATAGGGATTTAGAAACCTGGATTGAGTAAAAAATGCGAGAAATCAAGTCACCGGAACTTAAAAAAACAGATGTCAATGGCATTGCGCTTCATTATGTAGATCAGGGCCAAGGCAATGCGGTTATTCTGGTGCATGGAAATTTAAGCGACTACCGCATGTGGGAAGGTCAGATGGAGCCATTTTCAGAAAATCACCGAGTCATCTCCTACAGCAGACGCTACGCTTATCCCAATAAGGAAACGGACGACTCGTCGGGGTACACGATTGTTCCGCATGCCAATGACCTTGTGGCTCTTATAAAGCAGATGGACATTGCTCCGGTGCATTTGGTGGGTCATTCCTTTGGTGCTCTAACAGCTTTATTGACTGCCATCGAACAACCGGAAATGGTCAGAAGCTTATGCCTGGCTGAGCCTCCTGTAATGTCGCTTTTACCAAACACAGCTGAAGGAAACGAGCTTTTATTTGAATTCGAGACAAGTACAATTCTTCCTTCCGCCCAGGCCTTTCGCAAAGGAGATGATATAGGGGGAGTAAAAATATTTCTGGACGGCATTATGCGCATGGATAACTTCTATGATGAAATGACACCAGAGGTACAGCAGCAAATCAACGATAATATAGCGGAAATGAAAGGAATCATATGTGCGAAGACCTTTTTCCTATTTGATCCTTTTATCACCTGCGCCGACATCAGGAAAGTACGGGCACCCACCTTGTTGATCACCGGCGATAGCAGCCCTAGCTTTTTTAGGGTCATATCCGATGAAATGGAGAAGTGCTTGTCACAGAGCGAGCGTGTCCTGATTCCTCATTCTTCACATGAATTAGAGATGGATAATCCACAGGCATTGAATGAGGCAGTACTCCAGTTTATTCGAAAGCACTCTTAACTCTAAACTCTCAACTAACACAACATGCTTACCACCGAAGAAAAACACAAGATCGACCACGAAATCAGCTTGGTGCCATCGCCGAAGAATGCCTGCATTGAGGCGCTGAAAGTCGTGCAGCAAAGCCATGGCTGGGTGTCGGACGAAAGCCTGAAAGATGTGGCGGATTATGTGGGCATGTCGCCGGCGGAACTCGACAGCGTGGCGACTTTCTATAACCTGATATTCCGAAGACCGGTGGGACGCCATGTGATCCTGGTGTGCGACAGTATAAGTTGCTGGGTGATGGGCTACGAAGGTATACGCGACCACCTCTATGAAAAGCTTAACATCAAATACGGTCAGACCACCGAAGACGGCCGCTTTACCTTACTACCCAATTGCTGCCTGGGTACCTGCGACCGTGCTCCGGCCCTGATGATTGACAACGACCTATACCGTGACCTGACGACTGAACAACTGGACGAAATTCTGGAAAAATATACCTAAGCATAATGGAGAAGCCCCTGACCCAGCATATTGTCCCCGGACGCCCACCACTCTCGCTCAAAGAGTACGAGAAAGTGGGCGGTTACCAGTCTGTGCGCAAAGTCCTGAAAGAAATGGCCCCTGCCGACGTGCAGAACTTAGTCAAAGTCTCCGACCTGAAGGGACGAGGCGGTGCAGGCTTCAACACCGGTCTGAAATGGAGTTTCGTTCCAATGGGTCCGGAAGCGGCCAAACCAAAATACCTCGTGGCCAACGCCGACGAGATGGAGCCAGGCACTTTCAAGGATCGTGTGCTCCTGGAAGGGAATCCACACCAACTGATTGAAGGGATGATTGTAGCGGCATACGCCATCGACGCCAGCATTTCCTACATCTTCATGCGTTGGGCCTATAAAGAAGCAGCACGTGAGATCATAAAGGCCCTTAAAGAAGCTTATGAAGCGGGCTATCTGGGTGAGAATATCCTGGGTTCTGGCTTCAGCCTCGATATGCACCTGCACACTGGTGTGGGCAGGTATATGTGCGGCGAAGAAACGGCCCTGCTTAATGCCCTCGAAGGAAAACGGGCTAACCCACGAGCCAAACCACCTTTCCCCCAGGTGAGCGGACTGTTTGGCAAGCCAACCATTGTGAACAACGTTGAGACGCTTTGCTGCCTGCCCCATATCATCAACAACGGGGCGGAGTGGTTCAAAGGCCTTAGCAAGACCGGAGACGCTGGCACCAAGCTTTACGGTATAAGCGGTCGCGTGAAAACACCCGGTTGTTGGGAGCTGCCGATGGGCACGACTATCCGTGAACTGATTGAAGAGCACGGCGGCGGCATGCAGGACGGCTATCTCTTTAAAGGCCTTTTACCGGGCGGCGCTTCAACGGATTTTCTAGTGGAAGAGCACCTTGATTTACCTATGGATTATACCGCCATTCAGGCCGCCGGCAGTCGCATGGGTACGGGCACGATGATCATTCTCGACGACCAGACCTGCCCTGTGGGGTTCGTACACAACCTGCAGCATTTCTTTGCACAGGAGTCCTGCGGATTCTGCACACCTTGCCGCGAAGGTTTGCCCTGGGTAGAGAAAATTCTCCTGGCCATCGATAAAGGCGAGGGCAAACCCGAACACCTCCTCACACTTGACTTCCATACCAAATACCTTGGCCCCGGCAACACGTTTTGCGCACTCGCACCAGGCGCCATGGAACCCCTGCAGAGCGCCCTGAAATATTTCAGGGAGGATTTTGAACGGCATATTCACGAACACCAATGTCCCTGGAGCAAAGCGAAAGTATGGCAACCATCTATATAGACGACAAACCTTACGAAGTACCGGCAGGTAAGAACCTGCTGGAAGCCTGCCTCACCCTCGGCAAGGACCTTCCCTACTTTTGCTGGCATCCGGCCATGGGATCGATCGGCGCCTGTCGCCAGTGCGCCGTAAAGGTATACAAAGACGAAAACGACACCAAGGGCAAGCTCTTTATGTCGTGTATGGAGCAGGTGCGCGACGGCTTGCGCCTCTCCATCGCCGACATGGAAGCGAAGGAGTTCCGGGCGCACGTCATTGGCTGGCTCATGACTAACCACCCGCACGACTGCGCCGTGTGCGACGAAGGCGGCTCCTGCCACCTGCAGGACATGACCGTAATGACGGGCCATAACTACCGTAACTACCGCTTCGACAAGCGCACCTACGTCAACCAGTACCTCGGGCCGTTCATCAATCACGAAATGAACCGCTGTATACAGTGCTATCGCTGTGTGCGCTACTATAAAGACTATGCCGGGGGTAAGGATCTTGATGTTTTCGCCGCCCACAACCACCTGTATTTTGGTAGGCACGAAGACGGTGTGCTGGAGAGTGAGTTCAGCGGTAACCTGGTGGAAGTCTGCCCGACAGGCGTGTTCACCGACAAGACACTGAAACAGCACTATACCCGCAAATGGGACCTTACCATGGCTCCATCGGTGTGTCACCATTGCAGCCTCGGTTGCAACATTTCGGCAGGAGAGCGCTACGGCACTTTGCGCAACATCACAAACAGGTATAACGGCGAAGTGAACGGTTACTTCCTCTGCGATCGTGGCAGGTTTGGCTACGAGCATGTAAACCACGTGGGCAGAATACGGAAACCGCTGGTACGTGCGCAATTGCCTGAAGCCACTGACAAGTATACCGCCCTGAAAGCTGCGGCCGCGGCTTTCAGAACCGGCAGCGTGATAGGAATTGGTTCGCC
>JAJLKL010000254.1:0-6365 GCA_033838975.1 Hymenobacteraceae bacterium
CCTGCCCACAGGGTACATGTTGTGCGTAAACTCGTAGTGCGGTGTGTTGCGGTACACGAAGTCCAGCTGGGCGCGTGCACTCTTGGCAAAGGCCGGGTCCTGCTTCTTACGCTCCTCCAGGCGCTTGCGCAGCTCCGTGTCTTTCTTCAGGTACTCGGCGGCCAGGTCTTCAAACACATAGCTGGAGAAGTACTCTTTCTGCATCAGAATGGAGTCGAAGAAGTTCCAGTTGAAGTAAGAGTCCACCGCCTGCGGCTCCAGCGTCTCCACCAGGAAGCGGTTGGCCTCCTGATCCAGGTATACCACGTAGTCGCCTTTCAGGAACTGGCGCGGCATTTTTCGCGTCTCCACCTTCACGTCGCTGTGCAGGTAGTGTCCCTCGTAAGGGCGCTGCCCTGTCTTGTAGTCGGTGATGTAGTACGTCTCCACATGGATGGTCGTGTCTCTCTTGAGCTGCTGCATCTGTACCTTGTTCACCTTCAGGCGGTCTATCACCTCGCGCCAGGCATAAGGGATGATGTAGGCCACGGGCTTTTGCACGGTCGTGGTGGGCTTGAACTCGTTATAGTAGTTGATGCGGGTGCTGTAGGGAGCCTTACGGTCATAGTACAGGCGCTCGTGCCCGCTTACCTCGCTTGGCTTGTACTTGGCGGCATAGCCCAGGAAGGGAATCTGCTCCACCTGGGTCGTGTCCAGCTGCCAGTTCAGGGCAAACTGCTGCTGCGTGAGTGTTTCCTGCTTTGCTTTCGCACGCAACTCTCCGATCTCCTTCGCGTCGCGGTGCACCACCTCGATCATGTTCTCCATCAGCTTGTAAGTGGCCTGCACCCGCTGGTTAAAGGGCTTCAGCATGTGCGTTTCCGGCACAAAGCCGATGGTGTTGTAAAGGGTGGTGTAGCCGGTGGCATAGCGCGGGGATTCCATGAAGCCCGTGATGCCTTTCTCAGGGGTTTCGCCTACGGTGTTCATGTACGGCACCATCGGGAACTTGTCCTGCTCCATACCTGTGTAGAGGCTCGGCAGCATCTTCTGTTTCAGGTAGCCCGCCAGCGAAGGGTTCAGCTTGTTGTGCTGTGTCGCGATCAGCGTCATCACGTGCTGGTAGTCGGCGCCGTTGGAGGTGTGGTTATCCATGAACACGTCCGGGTCCCAATCGCGGAAGATGAGGTGGAACAGCTGGGCGTTGCGGGAGTCGGGTTTAATGTAGTCGCGGTTCAGGTCCAGGTTGCGGGCGTTGCCGCGGAAACCGTAACTCTCCGGCCCGTTCTGGTTGGTGCGGGTGTGGCTGTTGCGGTTCAGGGAGCCGCCAATGTTGTAAACAGGTATAATGGCCAGCACCACATTGTCCAGCTGCTTGCGCAGCTCTTTATCCTGCAGGTAATTGCGCGCCAGCATCATGGTCGCGTCAATCCCCTCTGGCTCACCCGGATGAATGCCGTTCTGGATCAGGAGAATCCGCTTGTTCTTCTGCCTGATAGAAGCCGGGTCAAAATCCTTGTCGGTGGATACAATGACCAGGTGCAAGAGCCTGCCGGAGTCGGTGTAGCCGTAGGGCACCATTTGCACCTCTTCGTAGGCACTGTCAAGTTTCCTGTACCAGTCGATCGCCTCCTCGTAAGTGGCGGTGGTGTTGCCTTTTCCTTTTTCGTAGGGTGTCTTTAAATCTGTTTTGTCTTTACCGGGGGCACCCGTAGTAAGCAGGGCCGCTAAAAGCAAGGTAGTTAACATGGTGTTAGATTAGTGTTGCAGATGAGGTTGTAATGTTAGCCATTTCTGCTTAGAAATGGTAGTGTGCAACAGGATTTCGGAGGCTTGGCCTTGACAGGGCCGTTTCGGTCCAGGGCCAGTAGAGGCAGGTGTGCCTCAAGCACAGAGAGCGGCATACCCCGTTTGGGAACAGGAGTACCTGTAAATGAAAACAAGCTGAGAAGTATCTGTTACTCCTCAGCCTGCATCTCTTCAGTTTTATATGATCATCGAGCCGCTATAAACTTATTCCTGTCCTTCTCCTTTGGGAAGAACTGGTGATCCAGGCTGTACTTGCCCGGGCCAATAAAGAGAAGCGAAAAGAAAAGAATGGCTGCCTCCAGCGCGTGTGAATAACCGCCAAAGCCGTCGCCGGCTACTACGTGCCTGGTGGTGGCCACGATCATGGTGATCAGGAGCAGCATACAGGTAGGGCGGAAGAAAAGCCCCAGGGCCAGTAATGCACCGCCAATAGCCTCAGCAAAACCAGCCATAAAGCCCCAGAAAGCGGGCAGGAAGTCCATGCCGAACAATTCCATGTTCTGTCCGAGCCTCTCCCAGCGCTCCGGGCCACCCGAAAGTTTGGGCCAGCCATGGAAGAAGAACATAACGCCGATGCCGATGCGCAGCAGCAGTAAACCGAAGCTTTTGTGTCTGTAGCCTGTGCGAAGTATAGCCATAGTAGCAATAATACAGAATTACTGTAAATATTGCAACATACTAATATACCAGAATGCTCTCCACAAGGGTATTGGCGGGTACAGTGCCGGCATTAAGGCGGGGGAGTTGTGCCGCGGGTATCTGCGAGGCATCCAGCATAAACGACATGCCGGCATCCCGGGCAATGGCCACCAGATTACCTTCCTCAAAGGTCACGTTGGTGATGGCGTAGTTTTGCTGCACCTCGCTGAACTTGGAGCCCACTCCAATGCCCTTGGGCGTTTTAAAATCCGGGTGCTGCACCTGGATGCGCCACACCTGGCACTCCGGCGTACACTGCTGTTCCACCAGTACACCTTTGCCCGTGTTCTGCGGGTGCAGGAGATAGGCCGTATACTGCTGCCCTTCCTGCATCAGGGTGGTGTCGGCAATGGAGAATCCCGCCGGCGTGTTCTGGCGCATCTCTTCTATCGGTTCACCGACGGCTATGCTGCCTACACGCCCTTTGGCTACTACAAAGTTGGCCGGGTCCGGGGCAGGTGCCTCCTCCTCAGGAGCAGCATCGGTGGTAGTGGTTTCAGCGGCTGTGGTTTCAGCGGCTTCAGTGTTCTCATTGTCCTGCTGCGACAGGCAGGCCGCCATGCCGGTACCCAACAGTATCGCGTATAATAAGTTTTTCAACATGTTTGCTTTCATCGTTATTTTAGTGTTAAACCTTGAAGTGCTGTAGCAGGTTGTTGTATATTAGCACGTAATAGTAATTCATTTATTTTGTCATACATCAACAAAAAATAATAAAAATGGCTAAACCATTAATTCTGGTCTCGAACGACGACGGTATTACAGCTCCGGGCATACGTACGCTGGTAGAGGTGGCGATGAAAATAGGAGAGGTGGTAGTGGTGGCCCCGGACGGGCCTCAGTCGGGTATGGGACACGCAATTACCATTGGCAACACCCTCCGTTTAGATAGATCCATTGCTTTTGATGACCTGGACATTGAGGCCTATGAGTGCTCCGGCACCCCTGCCGACTGCGTGAAGCTGGCCAAGCACCATGTGTTGAAAGAGCGCACCCCAGACCTGGTGGTGAGCGGCATCAACCACGGCTCCAACTCCAGCATCAGCGTGCTGTACTCCGGCACGATGTCGGCTGCCATTGAGGCGGCTATCGAAGGTCTGCCTGCCATCGGCTTCTCGCTGTGCGACTATGGGCATGAGGCCGACTTCTCCCATACCCGGGAGTTTGTGGAGAAGATCATACGGGAGGCGCTGGAGCATCGCATTCCGGAGAACACGGCCCTGAACGTGAACTTCCCGAAGAAAGGGGAGGAACCGATCAAGGGAATCAAGGTATGCCGCCAGGCGCACGCCAAGTGGCAGGAGGAGTTTGATGAGCGCCTGGACCCGCGAAACCGCCGCTACTTCTGGATGACAGGTAGCTTTATGAACTTCGACAAAGGAGAGGACACGGATGAGTGGGCGCTGGTAAACAACTACGTTTCCATCGTGCCGTGCCAGTTCGATATGACGGCCCACCACGCCATCGCCATTCTGAACGAAGGCTGGAATTTTTAGCCTGCCTTGTACCCAGACAAATGCCCTGCCTCCGGAGAGGAGCAGGGCATTTTTGCTTTAGCAGGATCTGCTTGTTAGTTGATGCTTCGCCTGGTATCGGATCACTTTTTCCGCACCACAACACGCGCAGGTATGGCCTCTTTTCCGGTACCTGAAACAAAGGCGATCTGGATTTCCTGTAATGCTGTAACGGGCTGTGTGTTTTTCCGGGCAGGTACCCATTTGTGTTCGGTGAGCTTGAAGACCCTTTTGATCTCTTCCGCGATGGCTGGCTGCTCTTGTGAAACATTGGTCATAGGGCCGATGATCGTGCCGTTCTGCGTGATGAAGAAGGCCACCTTCACGAGCCCCTCAAACGAGGGATTGGGGTAGCGGAGGTGCTGCGCCAGAAACTTTTCCAGCGGCTCCTCTTTCAGGGACGGGTAAACATCTACCTCACTGGCTGTGTAAGAGGCTTTCCGGTCGTAGGCATCAGTCTGATAGGTGACCATGGTGCTCTCCAACTGCTGTGCAACGTTCGCGCTCCCCGAGCCGGAGACCAGTACAGGCAGGCGAAGGTCTGCCGCTGCAGGTTTGCCGTTTTTTATACCCGGTTCCCACATGCCGCTGGTGGCCCTGACTGCCCCGGCAGCCGCCTCCTGAAGCTGGGCAAGTACCGCCCTGTTCGAGAGCTTAAAAGTAGCGGCGTCCATGTAATAAAGTTCAGCGTCAGCGCTTACCATCTTCCGGAGCTTCGTATCGGCAACTGAGATGTTGGACACCTTGCCATCACTTTCCACCGTAAAGTTCACCTCCACACGGGCATCCAGGTTTTCCTTTTGGGCAGCGGCAGGGGTTTTCAGGTGCTTGTAAATGGTTTGGGCCATCACCTCCTGACCACCTCGGAACTGAGGCATCTTATGGCTGGCAACAAGGTTGCCGGCTTGGTCGAGGCTGAACCGGACCGGCAACAGCACCTTTACCCGTACAGGCTTTCCGTCATGTTTCCCAACACTCCACTTGCCTTCCATGAGCTTGGCCACACGTGTTGCCTCAGCGTCCAGGGTGGCAGAGAGGCCCTTTACAATTTCAAAGTTGCTCAGGCTCCTGTTTGTTTCCACGATGAAAGAAGTCACGACTATGCCTGCAGTACCCGTGGCCAACGCATCCTGCGGGTACTGTAGGTTACTGGAGATAAAGTTGAGCTGCTCGGTTATACCGCCTTCAAACGCCGGCATCTCCTTCACATAGGAGAGCACCTTTTCTTCCGGAACAGGCGTCTGAGCCAAAGCCGTTGGCGTGATCAGAGCGGTAAAGCCCAGCAGGGCTAGGCCGGTGAGGAAGCGCTTGTTTTCCATGGGCGGGGGAGTTTAGTTATGTATAAATATACTAATATTGTTTTTTGATTACTCTTCCCGCCCATGAAATATTTAGTTTGATTTTTATCTGCCGTACTTAGTGATCACGACATCCGCAGGCAGGGCTGCTTTTGTGCTGGATGAGCTACTGCCATCTTGTATGACGAACCGGAAAGTCAGCATCTGCACCGTGTTGACCGGTTTGCCGTCTTTGATGCCTGCCTGCCACATGTCACGGCTCTGCTCTGCTACCCTCAATACCTCCTCTTTCAGCGCAACTCCCATGCTCTTGCTAACAGAGATCTTGCCTATTGCTCCATCATCGTGTACGATAAAGGATATGGTGACATCTCCTTCAGCGTCTGTTTTCGGGTATCGGATATTTTGGGCAAAGAACTTTTTCATCTCGGCCTCACCTGATTTGAAGCCTGGCTTTTGATCCAGTTTGTAGAGCGGCACTACCTGGTTAAAGTCCAGCTTTCTTGTGTTCGCCTCCAGCGAGTTTGCTGGCTGCGTTGCGGGGGCAGGTGCTCTCTGTTCTGCTTCTTCGCTTAAAAACTGAACAGGCAGGGCAAGTTCTGCTGCTACAGGCTGTCCGTTTTTCCTGGCCGGCTTCCATTGGCCGGAGGTGGCTTTTACTGCAGCAACTGCTGCTTCACTTAACCTGGCAAGTATGGCTTTGTTTTGCAGGTTGAAAGTAGCGGCATCCATGTAATCCAGTTCGGAGCCAGGGCCAACGGTTTTCTTCAGCTTCGTGTGCGCCAACTTGATACCGGATACGCTGCCATCCTTTTCTACTGTAAACTTCACCACTACCCGCGCGTTCAGGTTTTCCTGCTTCGCTTCGGCGGGCAGCTGTAAATGCTTGCTAATCGTGCGCATCATTGCCTCCTGTCCGCCTTTAAACTGTGGCTGACTATCGCTTGCAGGTGCGGTTTTCTGCTTATCGCTGAGGGCGTAGCGAATAGGGAGGGTGTATCTCACGGCCACATCCTTCCCGTTCTGTTTGCCCGGCTTCCATTTGCCGTCCATCAGTTTTACCACA
>JAJLKL010000255.1:0-37490 GCA_033838975.1 Hymenobacteraceae bacterium
CCGTAATTATGTAACAGGGAGGTGATGAGGCTCAGGTAGCTTTGCGTATGCAAAGTATACTATGAAAAAATGAGCCTGAACACCAACACCTGGAACCGCATTCGCTACACGCTGTACCTGCCCATTTACGACTTCATTGCCGATCGCATCTTTCGCAAATACCGGAGGCGATCGGTGGAACTGCTGGAGGCAAAAGCATCTGATCGCATTCTTTTACTGGGGGCCGGTACAGGCTTGGACCTGCCTTACCTGCAGGGGTACACCCACCTGACCGCCATCGACATCACGCCGGGTATGATCTCCAGGCTAAAGGCGCGGGCTGAGGGATTAGGTATAACTGTGGATGCCCGTGTGATGAACGGGCAGGAGCTAGTTTTTCCCAGCGCCTCTTTTGATGCGGTTATACTTCATCTTATACTGGCCGTTATACCCGATCCGGTGGCCTGTATAAAAGAGGTAGAGCGGGTGCTGAAGCCGGGCGGCACGGTCATGGTGTTCGATAAGTTCTTACCGGAAGGGCAGAAACCGTCGCTGCTGCGCCGCCTGCTCAACCAGGTTGCCGGTACGCTTTTCTCCGACATTAACCGAAGTATCGGGAATATTATCCGCCATACTTCATTGCAAATGGAGCTGAATGAACCGGCGGCCTTGCGGGGAACCTTCAGGTTAGTGAGGCTGCGGAAGGGGAGAGGGTAAAGAAATTAGCAGTCCCGGGTCCAACCACCCCTAGCCCCTCCTTGTCTAAGGTGGGGAATTCTGATATTACTGTAGATGAGTATGAACTCTGTTGCTGATGCTTAATCTCCCTTCACACAAGATCTTTACAAGATGACAAAGAGAAATAGGAACGACTTTAATTATTGAGATGGCACAACCAACAGTAGTAACAAATTCCCCGCCTTAGACAAGGAGGGGCTAGGGGTGGTTGGACCCGGGGCTGCAAAAGTAAAGGCCGCTGTTTCAACAGAAACAGCGGCCTTTATTTATACTTATATCCAACAACCAACAACTATTTCTCCGCCAGCAGCTCGTCCATGGTCTTGTTGAAATCAGCTACCCATTCTTCGTAGTACTTGCCAGTGCCGGGACCGGAGAAGCCGGTGTGGATCTTGCGTACTTTGCCGTCTCTGCCAATGAAGATAGTGGTAGGGAAGGAGAGCACGTGGTTCAGCGCAGGGAGGGCCTGGGCGGCGGCCGCTTTGTCGGCCGGGCCGGCGTAGAGCAGGTCGTACTGGATGTCAAATCGCTCCTGCATTTTCTTCAGGCGCGGAACGGCATTTTCGTATCCCTGGGCTCTCTCGAAGCCTAAGCCGATGATCTCCAGACCCCGGTCCTTGTTCTCGGCATAGTAAGGAGCCAGGAACTTTGTCTCGTCCATACAGTTCGGGCACCAGGAGCCCAGCAGCTGCACCAGCACCACTTTTCCTTTGTACTTTTCATCCGACAGCGACACCTGTTTGCCGTTCACATCCGGGAACGTGAACGAGAGCGAGTCATAACCAGGATTCAGGTAGGTCAGTTCATCAGCCTTGGCCAACTGGGCATTCTCATTACGCTTGGCGGTCCAGGTTTCGTAGTCGTAAAGGCCGGCAAAGTACTCCCCCTTCAGGGTGCTCTCGTTACCGGGCTGTGCCGTGAAAAGGTAGTCGTGGTTACCGTCGAAGGTGGATAGCTTGAGTTGGTCGCCCTCAACCTGCCCTTCCAGGTAGCGGTAGTCACCGGTCTCGGTCAGGAAGGTGCCGGTTACGTGGTTGTCCTTCTGCTCAAATACGCCAATCGCAGGGTAAGTCTTGCCGTCTTTCTTTGTGAAGACCACTTCCCATTTGCCGCTGTAGTCATAGGTGGCCGGAGCAGGACTTTCCTTAAAGCGGTTGGTTTTGCCGTGCTCCGCCGTGAAAGGAACAGAGTAACGCTTTGCCAGGTCGTTGCGCGTGAAGCGGCCGGCCATTTTATCTCCGTCTACCTTTGCGATCAGGTCGGCGTCGAAAATGTGCAGGCGTATCTTTACCGAGTCGCCCTGCTGCTGGATGTCGTCTACCTGGATGCGCTCTTCCCCGTTAACCAGGTAAAGTACAGTTTTGCCACCACGCTCTGCGGCTTCCATGATAAATGGTATTTCCTGGCCCTGGGCCTGAAGGCTCACGCGCCAGGCACCGGGTTTTATGGCGTTATCCGTAGATGTGGTAGAGGTACAGGAGCTTAGCAACTGTGTAAAAGCCAGTCCCAAAAACAAAATGAGCCTGACAGGGGTATTTAAAAATGAACTTTTCATAAGGCAAAGTTAGAACAAAGCTGGTGCAAATACTACTATTGACGCCCAGCGGAGCCCCGGATTAGACAAACAGTATATTCATCGTGTCTAATGTTGTTCAAAACACCTTAGATTTCGTACATTTGTAAACTTCATAACGAAGCATTTAAAACACTAACAATAGCAAAACTATGGCATTTGATTTAGGAATGATCAAGGCAGTTTATGCCAACATGGAGGAGCGAGTAACTGCTGCCCGCCAGGCAGTGGGGCGCCCGCTTACCCTGACAGAGAAGATCCTGTACGCGCACCTGTATGATGGCAACGCTAAGCAGGGCTTCGAGCGCGGTAAGTCTTACGTTGACTTCGCTCCGGACAGAGTAGCTATGCAGGATGCTACGGCACAGATGGCCTTGCTTCAGTTCATGCAGGCCGGTAAGCCACAGGTGGCGGTACCATCTACCGTGCACTGCGACCACCTGATCCAGGCAAGAGTTGGTGCAGACCAGGACTTGCAGGACGCATATGACGAGAACAAGGAGGTATACGATTTCCTTGCTTCTGTTTCAAACAAGTACGGCATCGGCTTCTGGAAGCCAGGTGCTGGTATCATCCACCAGGTAGTGCTGGAGAACTACGCCTTCCCGGGCGGTATGATGATCGGTACAGACTCGCACACGCCAAACGCCGGTGGTCTGGGTATGATCGCTATTGGTGTGGGTGGTGCTGACGCCGTGGACGTAATGGCAGGCATGCCATGGGAGCTGAAGTTCCCGAAAGTGATCGGCGTGAAGCTGACCGGTAAAATGAACGGCTGGACTTCCCCGAAAGACGTGATCCTGAAAGTAGCGGGTATCCTGACCGTAAAAGGCGGTACGGGTGCTATCGTGGAGTACTTCGGCGAGGGTGCCGAGTCTATGTCTTGTACTGGTAAAGGTACCATCTGTAACATGGGTGCGGAGATCGGTGCAACCACTTCTGTGTTTGCTTACGACAACAGCATGCGTGCTTACCTGAACGCTACCGAGCGTGAGGAAGTGGTACAGATGGCTGACGAGGTAGCGCACCTGCTGCGTGCCGACGACGAGGTATACGCTGACCCGGCTGCTTACTATGATCAGCTGATCGAAATCGACCTTTCTACACTGGAGCCACACGTAAACGGACCATTCACGCCGGATGCGGCCTGGCCGATTTCTCAGTTTGCTGCTGTGGTAAAAGAGCACAACTGGCCAGCTAAACTGGAAGTAGGTCTGATCGGATCTTGCACAAACTCTTCTTACGAGGATATCACACGTTCTGCTTCTATTGCGAAACAGGCGATAGAAAAGAACCTGGTTGCGCAGGCTGAGTTCACGATCACACCTGGTTCTGAAATGGTGCGCTACACCACAGCCCGTGATGGCTTGCTGGATACATTCGCAGAGATGGGCGGTGTGGTACTGGCGAACGCCTGCGGTCCGTGCATCGGCCAGTGGGCGCGTCACACAGACGACCCGACGCGCAAAAACTCTATCATCACATCGTTTAACCGTAACTTTGCCAAGCGTAACGACGGTAACCCGAACACGCACGCGTTCGTGGCCTCTCCTGAGATCGTAACGGCTTTCGCCATTGCCGGTGACCTGACGTTCAACCCGCTTACAGACACACTGGTGAACAAAGATGGCCAGGAGGTACGACTGGATGAGCCGATGGGTATTGAGTTGCCTGTGAAAGGCTTCGCCGTGGAGGATGCCGGTTACGTAGCGCCTGCCGAGGACGGAAGCAAGGTGGAGGTAGTGGTTGATCCGAAGTCTGACCGTCTGCAACTGCTGGAAGGCTTTAAGCCATGGGAAGGCACAGACCTGAAAGGTCTGAAGCTGCTGATCAAGGCGCAAGGCAAGTGTACAACTGACCACATCTCTATGGCTGGTCCGTGGTTGAAGTACCGTGGTCACCTGGACAACATCTCCAACAACATGTTGATCGGTGCCATCAACGCCTTCAACGGCGAGTCTAACAGCGTGTACAACGACATGACCCGCGGTTACGACACAGTGCCTGCCACTGCCCGCACAATGAAGGCTGCCGGTATCGGTTCAGTAGTAGTAGGTGATGAGAACTACGGTGAGGGCTCTTCCCGTGAGCACGCTGCCATGGAGCCACGCCACCTGGGCGTTCGTGCGGTTATCGTGAAGTCTTTCGCGCGTATCCACGAAACAAACCTGAAGAAGCAGGGTATGCTGGCGCTTACATTCGCTAACAAGGCTGACTACGACCTGATCGAGGAGAGAGACACGATCGACATCCTGGGTCTGGAAGACTTCACGCCTGGTAAGCCTTTGAAGGTCGTGCTGAACCACTTCGACGGTTCTCAGGATACGTTCATGGTGAACCACACGTACAACGAAGGTCAGATAGAGTGGTTCAAAGCCGGTTCAGCGCTTAACCTGATCCGCCTGCAGCAAAAGCAATCTGCGAACGCATAAGCTTTTAGCTACTTATCATAAAAAAGGAAAGGCCTCATCACCAGATGAGGCCTTTCCTTTTTTATACCTTGTTACTCTTATTTCTTCCAAGGTCAAAATGAGCACAGTCAGAAGCTGTGTATCCGGAGGCATTAAGGCTTGATAACCACGATCCGCTTCACGTAGGTATCGCCGTTCAGGCTGATGTGGGCCTGGTATACGCCGGCTGCCAGATCTGACAGATCAGCAAGGGCCTCTGTACCTTGTAGCTGCACGGCTGGGCTGACGCTTCGGCCCAGCATGTCTGTGATGGTGAGTTCAGGCAGCTGCCCGTTTGCCAGCTCGCCGAGTTGTATCCTGATAAACCCGGTGGTGGGGTTCGGGTAGAGCAGGAGCCGTTTATCCTTGTCCTTGACAATGCCTGTCGGGCTGGCCTGAAGTACCTCCACAGTTTTGGTAACGGAGGTCTCGGAGCAATCAAACCTGTCGGACACGGTGAGCTCCACTTCATACTTCCCGGGCTCTGTAAAGGTATAGACGGCATCCTGATCTGTTAAAGGCTCTACAGAGGAGCCTATCTTCCAGCGCCAGTTTTTAGCATTGCTGCTCTTGTTCGTGAAGGTAACGGGGGTGCCTGTGTATACCTCAGCCGGATTAAGCTCGAAATCCGCTACCGGAGTGGCGGGCAGGGAGAAAGTAGCCGGTACGGCGGTACCCTCAAAAAGGGAGTCGATGGCGGCGGCATAGACGATGCTCGGCTGCGTGAAATTATCAATGGTATAGGAGGTGCCTGTGGAGAGCAGCGTCTCCTTCTCTGCGTCTGCATAGAAGTTAAACTGCGTGCTGCCGCCTTCGGGTGCCCAGGTGATGGTGCTGCCTGCACAGGCAGTGTCTGCCAGGGCTACTGCCGCCGGGCTTGTCCTAAAGCTGTAGTAGCGCTGTTGCGCCGCTGCCGCATGCTTTTTCAGGTTCTGCAGGTTATCAGCAGCCAGAAGGGCAAAAGCGATGATTTTTGTTTCGCCGGGGGCCAGGTTCACTGTTTCAGCTCCCACCACATGCGACACGTTTGCACCCTCCTTGCCTCCTGCCTTGGTGCGCGCCACACCTCCCGACAGGGTAGTGTATTTCTCTTCCGTCGTAAAGTTGTCCTCAATGTTGAAGGTGTACCCCCCGGAGTCAATGGCATTGTCTATGGCATAATATATGGGGGCATCGTGTGTGAGGAGCTTGATACCGGCGTAGGGCAGGGCGTTGGCCACATGGTATACATAACCCAGGTTACTTTCACCGTCCCAACCAGCGGCATTTTTGTAGTATTCTCCTATGTCCCAGTCGGCAAAGAGGCCTGTGTATAGTTTTTCAAAGGGAGCCTCCGTTACGTTCCGGATGTGATACTCCAGAATAATGTAGTCAGTGTCCGGAGCATCGGACCAGGTGTAGGAGACCTGCTTTACCTGCACGCCCACATTGGTTTCCTCAGGCTGTGTATCCTTGAAAACCGCTCTGACTTCCTGCTGCGCCAGCGGCGTGTTCAGGTGTTTTTTGGCGGTACTGACAGGGGTAAAGTCTCCATCGTTCACCCATATGTCGTCCCGCAGGTTGTCCGAGACCTTGGTCGGAGCGGAGGCGATCATCAGGCCACCCTCAAAGATCATGGACTCCCCCTCCTTATACCTTACCCCCATGCCCTGATTAAAGTTAAACCCATTGTAGCCCAGGTTGCCCTTGCTGTTGAGGGTTACCACCAGGTTGTTGGCGTCCAGTGTCACATAGTCCGGGTTCACGCGGATCTCAAAGTTTTGATAGTCTACATAGTCGCCAGTCCGGTAAGCCAGGCGGAACACGACCGGCTCGTTGATGGGGGTGTTTTCTGCCACCTTAAAGCGGAAGGGAGCCAGGTGGTTGTTGGCAGTGCCCATGGTGCCGAGGCTGCCAAGGCTGAACTGCCCCTGTTCGATGGTGATGTAAGGAGAGGAGGTGGTCAGGGTCACGGCCGCATTGGAAACAGGCTCAAGAAAGTTGGTGAAGGTGGCCAGGATCGTTTCTTCAGCTCCTGCTGCCGGTAAGTACTTGCCAGACAGGTTAAACGCCGTACAGCGCAGCGACTGCAGTCCCTGCTGCCTGAGAGCCTTCTTTAAGTTAATGCGTCCGCTGCCCAGCATCTCGAGGAAAGCCTGGTTACCCGGTAAGGTATAGATCTGATCTGCGGTGACCCGCAGCCGCTCCATCACCTGGCGGGCGTTCAGCTGTGGGTACTTCTTACGAACCAAGGCTGCGGAGCCAGCCACAATCGGTGAGCCGAACGAGGTGCCCCAGGCGCCGCCATAGCTATTGTCATTGGTGATGGAGGCGGTGTAGATGTTTGTGCTCGGTGCGGCAATGTCAATTTTATAGCTGTAGGTATAATCCTTGTACTTGATGTCGTTCGGGTCGGTACCTCCCACGGAGATCACGTTCTCGTAGGAGGCGGGGTAAAAGTCGAGGTGCGCGTTTGTGTTGCCCGCGGAGGCTACGATCACCACATTCTTTTCCAGCACGGCGTAGTTGATCACATCCTGCTCAAACTGGGAAAAGCCTGTGCCTCCCCAGGAGAGGTTGATGACGTGGCAGCCGTTGTTGGCTGCATACACGATGGCCTCGTAGCCCGCAAAACTGCCACCCGATGCCGAAGGAAACACCTTGAGCGGCATGAACATGGTCTTGTACCCCACACTGGCCATACCAATGGCATTGTCTGTAGCACCGGCCGCTACGGCTGCAACGCCGGTGCCGTGGCCTTTCCACTTGGTGTCGTCCGTCACGTCGTTGTCGTTATTGGCGAAGTCCCAGCCCAGGTAGTTGTCCACCAGGTCGTCTCCGTCGTTGTCGATGCCGTCGGGCAGGTCGTTGTAGTTACGTTTGTGCTTCTTTTTCAGGTCCTCGTGCGAGAGGCGGAAACCGGTGTCCAGAATACCGATCACGATAGTGCTGTCGCCTTTTTCTGCTGCCCAGCCCTGGTAGGCGCTGATGCGCTTGAGGTAGTGCTGCCGGGTGGAGGTGGAGTCGGAGGAGGGGTCGGTGGGCTGATGGAAGGGCTCACGCTGGTACAGCGGCTCCACGTAGGCCACCATGCCGGTAGCCATCAGGGTGCTGCGTACCTGTTCCAGGCTCATCTCCGGCCTGTACTGCAGCTCATAGATCTGGCTCAGGTCTACTGCCGGGCCAGCCTTGCGGGCATTGGCGGGTGCAGCGTCCGTGAACTTCTGTCTGATGCCTTCGGCCCCGATGCGCCGGAGGGCCTCCTGCATTCCTTTGCCGGTAGTTCGGGCATTAGCCTGCTGGGGCAGTAATTTGTAAACAACCGTGTAAGGTTTTGTGTCGGCACCAAAACTTTTCTGATTTTGTGCGTACAGCCATGGGATGCAGCAGAGGTAAGCCAGCACGCCAAGAATAGTGCGCCTCGCAAGCGCTGTAGTGGTAGACATCCTTTCGAATAGCTTGGGGTTTTATATGTAAAATTAGTTGAAACCGTTATTAAGCAGTGGTTATGCCCGGTGCAAAGGTAGAGGTGAAATTGTCCCAAACCGGTAATCCATATCGATTTTTTACGTAACTTTCCAGAAGTTGATCATAATATCGTAACATAATTATATAAAAAAATAACTATGAAATTGAATTTAGTAGATAAGCATCAGGCTACTATCGATTCCGCCGTTCGTGCGCTGCATGAGCGAACCTTCTTTGCACACTACCCAGAGAACCCTTCTCCGGACATTTATGGAGAGAATGCCGACAAGGAAGGTCGCTCTAAGTATAAGTCGCACCTGAATAACAAGTTCGAGGAACTGCTGCAGGAGAACCCAGAAGCCTGGGTAGGGCAGGAGGAGTCTCCTTACGAGCAGCAGTCGCTTGGCATTAAGTACCCTTTCTTCTCCCCTGAGACGCTGGTGGCACGTGCCGAGGAGGCTTTCCACCAGTGGCGCAAGGTAAAGCCGGCTGACCGTGCGGCCTTGCTGGTAGAGTCGCTGGAGCGCATGAAGGAGCGTTTCTTTGAGATTGCCTATGCCACGATGCACACTACCGGCCAGGCGTACATGATGTCGTTCCAGGCATCCGGCCCGCATGCTGCCGACAGAGCCCTGGAGGCCATCGCCTCTGGCTTTGAGGAGCAGACGCGTTTTCCGGAGACAACCGAGTGGGAGAAGCCAATGGGCAAGTATAACCTCAAGCTAAACAAGTCGTGGAGAGCCGTACCGAAAGGTATAGGGCTGGTGATCGGCTGTTCTACCTTCCCGACCTGGAACTCTGTACCAGGCATGTTTGCCAGCTTGGTAACAGGTAACCCGGTGATCGTGAAGCCGCATCCGAAGGCGGTCCTCCCGATGGCCATTGTGGTGGCAGAGGTACAGAAAGTGCTGCAGGAAAGCGGCTTGAACCCGAACATTTGCCAGCTGGCGGTAGATGCCGATGACCGTCTGATCACAAAAGAACTGGCCGAAGATCCAAAAGTGAAACTGATCGACTATACCGGCGGATCTGAGTTCGGAAATTATGTAGAAGGCCTGAAGGGTAAGACGACCTTCACCGAGAAAACCGGTGTAAACTCCATCATCCTGGACTCGGTGGAGGACCTGGACAAAGTGGCGCAGAACCTGGCTTTCTCCGTGAACCTGTACTCCGGCCAGATGTGTACCGCACCACAGAACTTCTTTATACCTGAAAGCGGTATCTCAGTGGGGGGCGAGAAAGTGCCTTATGAGGAAGTGGTGCAGAAGATCGCCGGTGCGGTAACCGCCCTGGTGAACAACCCGAAAGCGGCACCGCACATTCTGGGTGCCATTCAGAACCCGGCTACGGTAGAGCGTGTGAAAAGCGCAGGCTCTATCAAAGGGAAGGAAGTACTGAGCACCTGCGACTTCAGCAATCCGATGTTCGAGAATGCCCGCACCTGTACGCCAGTGATTTACGAGGTGGACGCAACCGAAAAGGAAAGCTACAGCCGTGAGCTGTTCGGCCCGATCATGCTGATCATCAAGACAAAAGACACTAACCAGTCCATCGAGCTGGCGAAGGAGATGGCGATGGAATACGGTGCCATCTCCTGCGGCGCCTACACGCAGGACCCTGCCGTGAAAGAGAAGATCATGGATGAGATGAGCCTTGCAGGCACACCTGTAAGCTTTAACCTGACCGGCGGCATCTATGTGAACCAGAATGCCAGCTTCTCCGACTTCCACGTGACAGGCGGTAACCCGGCTGGTAATGCCTCTTTCACAAACCCTGAGTTTGTGGTGAAGCGCTTTACCTGGGTAGGCTTCCGAGAGCCTGCGCTTGGCTAAGAAGTGTGGTTATACCAATAGCAAAAGCCCCTGCAGTTGTCGCTGCAGGGGCTTTCTGTTTATTTAAAGATGTTGTCGGCGTCGTTGTGCAGGTTGGATATGTTGCCGTGCAGGTCCTGCCACTTTTTCGGGTTTTCATCTGTGTCGTTTATCTTCTGGGCGATCAGCTCCCGCTTGCGCTCCAGCGCGGCCACGTGCTCGTGGTAGGTGTGGTTTGAGTCGGCGGTGGTGGCGTTAATGCGGCCACGCAGTGTTTTGATCTTGCTGTCCAGCTCATCGAGGCTTTTTTGCACCTCCTCGCGTGTTAAGTGGTTGGGGGCGCGCATGTGCTCGGGTTTGAAAGGGTATGTGTCCATGGTATTCGTCGTTTAGATTCTACAAAAGCAGGCAAATGCCGGCGCTTCTCTTTTAATACTCTTCTAAAGCTTATATGGATGTATATGTACGCACGACGAGCAGGTATATCTGGATGGTAAAAGCTATTTAGATAAAGTCTAAATAAATATTCCTTTCTATGCCGCTGCTCATTACCTTTGCTTCCATACTGTGGCACACATGCGCAAATCTATCCTCAAAATACATCTTTGGCTGGGCCTTACCGTGGGGGCTGTACTGGTGGTGGTAGGTATAACCGGCTCTGTGTATGTTTTTCAGCCGGAGCTGACCAGCCTGCTTTACGCGGACCAGTACAGGTCGGAGAAGCCCGGGGCTAAAGCCCTTGACCCAAGGCTGATCGTGAAGGCAGCGGAGGAACAGTTTAAGGCACCGGTGACCACGCTGCACTTTCCGGTAAGGGAGCTGCAGAATTACATCCTGAAGGTGAAGGGCAAGAAGGAGTGGGTCTTTTACGATGCCGCCACCGGAAGGTATAAAGGAGAGTTGGAGAAGCGGCGCGGGGTGCTGGACACCGTGCTGGATATACACCGGCAACTGACGCTGGGCGAGATCGGGTCTAAGATTACCGGTGCCTGTGCCCTGATACTTGCCTTTATCCTTATCTCCTCAGGCCTGATACTCTGGCTGCCGCGCAAAAAGCGTAACCTGAAAGATGGCCTGCGCCTGAAGCCAGACGCATCCTTTAAGCGCCGCAACTACGATATACACAATGTGTTTGGCTTCTACCTTTCTTTACCCTTGGTAGTTATTTCGGTCACCGGCGCCTACTTTGCGTTCCCGGACCAGGTGCAGGCGGTGGCCGATTACGTTACCCGCACCCAGGAGCCAACGCCCAACATCAAAACCTTCAAGTCTACGTACCGCGCGGACATGCCGCCCATGACGGTTTACCAGGCCCTGGACCTGATGGACAGTACTTTTCCATCGTACTACAAACGGGCCGTTACCATGCCTGCCGACAGCGCAGACAGGGTCTACTTCTCCTATGTCGGCACCAATACCATTGACGCCGGGCAGCAGTACCGCCCCATGGTTTTCCTGGACCAGTACACGGCAGAGGTGCTGTATGCGTACGACCCCCTAACCTCGCCTGCCGGAGCAAAGCTAACCCGTAACTGGTTTCTGGCGGTGCACTTCGGGGAAGTGGGGGGCACCATCACACGGGTGCTGTGGTTTTTCCTGGGCCTTGCGCCGGCCATGTTCTGGGTAACCGGTATTATCATGTGGCGCGGGAGAGGGAAGAAAAAGAAGAAAGCCAGAATAGCTCCGGTAGCAGTTCGCTGATAGGTGGGCAGGAGCAGGTATACGCCAGCCTTTCCCTTCAGGAATCCTGAAAGTAGCCCGCTGTGTGTCTGGAGGAGGAAAGAAAACCGATTTTAGTTTTTTAGTTTTTAATCAAATATTTATATTTGTTGTCAAATGTTTTTTACCTGCGATGCAGTAGTTAACATTTAGAGTGCTGCTTATTTTCTGATATTTAAGGTAGATTTAACTAATGGTAAAATATAATGCGCCTCTTGATTTAGTGCTGTTGATAGATGATGATGACACTACCAACTACCTAAATGAACGGCTCTTAAGCGAGATGCAGCTCGCTAAAAAAGTGCTTGTCTTAAAGAATGGCAGAGAGGCTATCGAGTATCTCAGCCAGGCTTGCGGCGGTGAGGAAAAAAATGCAGGCGTGTGCCCCGACCTGATTTTCCTGGATATTAAAATGCCGGTAATGGACGGCTTCTCCTTTTTAGATGAATACCAGAGAAAAGGACTTGACACCTCTGATCATGTGATTATTCTGATGCTTACTTCATCGGCAAGCTTCTATGATCTGGAGCGCCTGAAAAACTACGAAAAGGTGAAGAAGCACTACTCAAAAGCGCTGACCAAGCACGATGTGGTGGAGATTATGAATGAGTATTTCTCCAAGAATTAGAAGTTGCTTTACCCAATCAGCAGAAGAGGCGCAGTTTTAACAGCTGCGCCTCTTCTGTTGTTAAGCCTGCTCCTCGGTTACCAGGTCTTCAGCGGGCCAGGAAAAGCCAAAACGGCTGCCTCTGCCCTGAGAGTGGACCCATACTTTACCGCCCTTCTCACTTACAATTTTCTTTACAATCGATAAGCCAAGGCCGGTGCTATCCTGGCGTGGAGTAGCCTGCCCTGTTTCGTACATGCTGAAGATCTCCTGCTGTACCTCCTCTGGAATGCCGGGGCCATTATCCTCAACCGTGAACACAACCTGATCCGGCTCTACAGTACAGCTGATGTGTACCTGGGCCATTTCCGGCTTATCATGGTACTTTACAGCATTGCCAATTATATTGCTGAATACCTGGTAGAGGAAAATTTCCTGTGTGTAAAAAGTTGGCAGCTCCTGCTGTATGTTAATCCTGAAGGAAAAGGGTACATGAAGCGACTCTATCACCTGGGAAAGCAGTTGATGCGTGTTCACGACCTTCTTTGGGATACTCTGGTGCCCGGCCAGGGAGTAGGCAAGTATACCTGTAATCAGACGGTCCATCTTCTGTGTCTGCTGACGCAGCAGGGGCAGTACAAACTGGGCTTCCTCCAGGTGCTGTGTGTGCAGGCTGCTCTCCAGGGCATTGGTCAGGCCATCAATGTTCTGGAGGGGAGCTCGCAGGTCATGGGATACCGTATGGGCAAATGCGTCGAGATTCTCGTTTGCGTTCTGCAGCAGCAGGTTCTTTCGCTCACGCTCCTCCAGCAGTTCGCTGATGCTTTGGTTAGATTCCTGCAGTTTACTGTTCAGGCGCCGTATTTCCTGCAGTTGCTTTTCTGCCTCCAGGTTTCGCAGGCGCAGCTCCTCCAGCAGCTCCAATAGCTGCATGTTCTGCTTTTTGATCTCGGCGTAGGGTGAGATATCCGTTTCCTGGCCAAATTCGTGAGCCCACTGGTCCAGCAGAGCCTTGGAAACTCCCGGGGCCCGGGGCGGTAACTTTCTTCTGAGCGTGACACGGGTTCCTTTCTCAAACTCGCTTTCAATATTGAAATAGTCTACGAGCTTTTTAGAGTTAACAAGGCCTGTGCCTTTGCCGCCCCGCACGTAGTAGTTGCCGGATAGGATTAGTTCCAAATTGCCGATGCCGCGGCCCCTGTCCTCCACATAAGCCTCAAGAAAATGGAAGCCTGCTTCCTCCACCAAACTGAACCTGATGCTGCCACTGCCTACATGCTCCACCACATTACGGCAGACCTCAGAAACGGCCGTGGCGAACTTCGTTTGGTTAGCCATAGCCATGTTCAAACGCTCCGATAGCTGCATGGCACGCTTGTAGGCCAGCACCACGTCCAGCTCATTCGCAATGTTTATTTTTAGTATGATGCGTTGCATAACTCCTATACTTTGGCCTTACAAACAAGTACAAGGGTATCATCGGTGTGGCGGCCGTGGTCTTTGTAAAGCACAGCCGCAATGGTAGTAGCATGGTGCCGGTGCAGTCCTACATACTTACCCAAGTCCCATCGGGACCTCAGACCATCTGAATGGATCACCAGTATTTTATTTCGGTTCCAATCAAGCTGCTGGTTGTTTAAGGTTGTGGGGATGTTGTGCCCCAGTATGCCGTTATAGGAGATAATGTTCTTGTACGGCATACTTAGCTGCGTGGGCTCTACTGAATACAATTTACCTGCAATGTTCCCAATGCCGCAATAGCTGATACGCTGGTTTGCCAGGCTTATGTTGGTTATCAGGCCTACGGCACCACGGCTACGCTTAATGGAGCTGTGAATGTGCCGGAGCGCATCAGCTGGCGTAAGCACAGGAAAATCTTCAAAGGCCTGAATAGCCAGTGAGGAGGCCTCACTGGCATGGCTGCCGTGCCCGAGGCCATCCAGAGCCAGCAGGCGTATCAGCTGGTCCTGGAAACTGATTGTGTAGCCGTCTCCACAGTTGGTTTCATTGGGCTTTGGAACCATAACGGCTCCTACTGCAAAACGGTCAACAGGCTTACCCGACGGCTTGTTTACACTTCCCTTATAGATTTGGCAAAGGATAACTGTACCCACTGCCGGGCTGGAGTATATATCAAACAGGTCCGACTGTCGCTTTATGGCCCCCAGGCCTTCGCCAGCGGTACCAAAGGTGGATACCCCGTCTTCCTGCATGCGTAGCGGGTCTGCCATTCCAGGACCACTGTCCAGACATATGATCTCAATGCCTTCAGGGGCAGGGTTTCTCAGCTGCTTTACAAGTAGCTCTCCTCCCTGTGGGGAAAATTTGGTCAGGTTAGAGAGTAATTCAGCTACCACAATGTTTACCTTGCCTACCTCGTTCGCAGAGAGTCCATAACTTTCCGCAAGTCGGGTGATGTCTCTCTTGGTTAAGCTTGCGTAGCTTCTGTCCGGTACTACAAACCGTATGTGATGATTAGCGACCATGCTTCCAGTGCGTTATGATGACAGTGGTTCCGACACCAAGGGCACTCGTGATATCAAATTCGTTCACGAGCCTTTTGGCACCGGGTAGACCCAAGCCAAGACTTCTACCGGTGGAGTAGCCATCCTGCATGGCTTGCTGCACATCTGGTATGCCGGGGCCTTCATCTGTAAAGGTAAGTCTTACGCCGGACTGGGCACTTTTGCTGATAATTTCTATGATTACTTTACCTCCGTTGGCATACTTGAGCATGTTACGGACCAATTCACTGGCTGCTGTGATGAGCTTGGTCTGGTTAACCAGGCTCATCCCAATCTTGGTGCTATATTCTTTTACCCTGTTCCTGAAAGGCACCACATCCTGCTCGCGTACGATCTGCATCGTGTCTTTAGTTAATACGATCATCCTCCGGCTCCTGGTCTATGTCCTCTTCGTGCTGCACAAGGCCGATCTTTTTCTGCAGTAGTTCCATCCCTTTTTCTACATCAAGTGCTGTGTACACACCCTGTAATGTCAGGCCCAACTCAACCAGTGTAATAGCCACGGCAGGCTGCATACCAACTACCACCGTCTCGGCATCCATGATACGGGACATGGAGGCAATATTGCCAAGAATGCGGCCCATGAAGGAATCAACAATACTAACTGCCGATATGTCGATCAGCACACCATGTGCACCGGTTTTGCTCACCATATTGATGAGGTCGTTCTCTAAGTTAAGGGCCAGCCTGTCGTACAAGTCCACCTGAATGGTGACTAGCAGGAAGGGGCCCATTTTAAGTATAGGAATCCTTTCCATCCTTTGTTAACGTGTCAGCCTTATGCCGGCTCCTTTGTCAGATTTTCTAACTTCGATACTGTTCATGCTGAAGGCTAGCTGCAGGGCACTGGCCAGTGACGCCTTAGTTTTGATGTTAGACAGATCAATACCCAGGTGCACGATGGTCTGGGCAATCTCTGCTCTGATACCACTGATGATACACTCAGCCCCCATCAGGCGTGTGGCGCTAACTGTTTTGATCAGGTGCTGTGCTACCAGCGAGTCTACAGCCGGCACGCCTGAGATATCAAGTATGGCAATGCTGCTGCCCGTGTTCACGATCTCCTGTAGCAGGTTCTCCATCACGATCTGCGTACGTGCACTGTCGAGCGTACCGATGATTGGCAGGGCCAGGATGCCCTCCCACACGCGGATCACAGGAGTGGAAATTTCGTTTATCTCATCTGTCTGGCGCAGAATTACCTCTTCACGGCCTTTGATGAAAGTCTCAAATGTAACCATGCTCAGGTCATCCAGTAAGCTGTTAACCGTGGTGGACTCTTTATACAGCTGCTCCGGCTTATCCTGGTACTCATCTTCGAGCACTTTGTTGATCGCTTTCTTTAGACTCATGACATACATGCCTGTCTCGCGGGGGCTGAAACCCTGGCGGGCACGGGTCACGGAAATATCGCCCAGGATCTCGAGTATCTGGCTGTACTCAGGGGTGTAGATATTGCTTGTGTTTCCGGTGGCGGTGGCGCGTGCCAGGCCGTTGAGCAACTCATCTGATTGTCTGCGCAATTCTTCATTCGATATCAGGTCGTCGCGCAATGCTTCGTCTGATAGCTGATTTTTCATCCAGATCTCAAGAACCTTTCCTTTGTTCTTCTGTAGTAGCTGAGCCGTTGAGTTCATAGTTGGGCCTAACGTTGCTTTAGATTTATTCGTTTGTTTATAATGTTGGACGCGGAGGCCCAGTGTTAAAGGTACAAATTTATATTTGTTAAGATGAAGCCACCTTCATAATAATATACTATAATGGTACTATTGCAAGGTAAGGTGGTGTTTAATGGTAATTTCTTGTAATGTGTCTTAAAATATTCTGAAGAGTGAAAACGAGCTTTTATTTATTTTTTCTGGTGCTGGTAATTTTCTTAGCCGCCTGTTCTCCTTCCATTCAAACGAGTACTGAGCCAGCCGAGAACTTTAGGCTGTCCGACTACCAGACGTTTGATTTTTTTAAGGTGGATGCCTCAGGCGGAGGGCTTGGGCCGGGCTACAGAACCCAGGTAAGCTATATACAGGATGAGATCGCCAGGCAACTGGAGCAGCGCGGGCTCAGGCGTAGCAGCACAGACCCGGACCTGCTGGTGAATCTGGGTATTGTGGTGCGGGACACGGTGCAGACGCGTGAGACTGACATCCGGACCGATCCGCCGCGCTACGTGGGGCAGCGCCGCTACACCTGGAAAACACGAGAGGTAGTGGTACGGCGCTACAAGGAAGGCTCCATTTCGGTACATCTGGTGGACAACGACCGGAATGAGCTGGTTTGGCGCGGTACTGCAGAGGGAGTACTGGAAGAAAGAACGCCAAAGATACAGGAGCAGATCTCGGAAGGAATGCAGGAGCTGTTCAGCCAGATACAACAGTGAGTGATGCTATCCAGGAGGGGGAGGCTGACGGGTGGCTCCCGCTTTGTTACCTGCCTGTGCAGTTGCCGCTAACTGCCTTCCGTTTCCAACTGGCGCCCCCCTACAGGGGTTGCCTGCGGCAAAGACATCCATCCGCCGGAATATCCCTGGTCACCACACTGCAGTTGCAGTAGAAGAGAGGCTGCAGCCACAGCCCCTCACCGGCCCCCGGGATCAGTTCCCGCAGAATGCGGGCCCGTGCCTCCGCCTCATCTTCCCGCGCGTCGTTCAGCTCCTTCAGGAGTAGCCTGGTGCGCGTCCTTTCCTCGGTAAGCTGCCTGTCCAGCGGGTCATACAACTCTCCGGCCAGCATTTTCTCTTTTTCTGTTTTCATGGTCGTGTTGTGCTAGGGAAGGCAGCCTGTATCAGGAGCTCAGCAACCTACCCACGGATACCTTTGCTTGGCAGCCCTACATACTTTCCTCCAGATGAGACAGAATTCTGATACCGCTCCTTTTCATCAGCTCGCTGGCGTTGAAGTCTTTGCACAGCTCCGGGGTAAGCGCATAGTTAAAATGCATTTCACCCTCCTGTATCGCGCTGTTAAAGCTGTAATTAGAGACAAGGTGATGCCTGCCTGCCAGTATAGCCAGCTCCAGGTCGTGTGTTGAGATGATGCCGAAAGCGTTGAGCTCCTTTAGCTGCCTGATCAATGAGAACCCGCCTCTGTGCCTGTCTTTCGAGTTTGTGCCCTTGAACATCTCATCCAACAGGAACAGCACGGCTTCCCCGCTCTCTATCAGTCGGAGCAGCTGCTCAATTCTTCGAAGCTCTGCGTAGAAGGAAGAAACGCCTTCCTCCAGGTTATCCTGGGTGCGCATGCTGGAGAAGACCTTCATGTTGGATACCTGCCCGGACGCTGCGCAGCAGGGTGCACCCATCAGCGCCAGAACCAGGTTAGCCCCTACCGTTCTCAGAAAGGTGCTTTTGCCAGCCATGTTCGAGCCGGTGACCATAGCTATGCTGCCGCGCCCATCCAGTTGAAAATCATTGCAGACCCTGCTTTGTTGCCTGAGCAAAGGGTGGCCGAGTTGCTTAAACCTAATGACATAGGGGGCATCCGTAATCTCCGGGAAGGTAAACGAGGGGTTAGCGTGTGAAAAGCCTGCTATACTGCTCAGCGCCTCAAATTCGCTTACAGCCGTTAACCAGGACTGTAGGTAGGGCCTGTTTCTCGCTTTCCACTTTTCGGTCAGGATGATGCAGTAGATGTCCAGGAGCCAGAAATTATTGAGAAGGGGGTAAAGCTGATTTCCTCCTATCGGTTTTCCCTTTACCCCTCTGTGCTCAAACACCTCCAGTATCTTCCGGAGCCTGTTTATCTCGCCTGCCGTTGCGTATCCGTCGCGGCTTAAGACCGCCTGAAGCTGCTGAAGCATGGGGGACTGGAATTTCTCTGAAGCGATCTTATGGATCAATGCCTCGTAGCCGCCCAGTACTTTCACATTGTCGTGCATGTACTCCAGGAGTTCTTCGGCAACAGGTTTCACCTTTCTTAAAATAAGGTTGTTAACGCCCAGAACAGCGAGCAAGGGGAGCAGGTAGAGCCAGGAGTTCGCCTCATACACATGCGCCAGATAGGTAACGGCCGCCACGGAGGACAACACGGCGAGAAGAGTGCAGGCAAGGAGACATGTGGTGCTGTGGGGAAGCAAATGCGGCGATTTTTCAGCCCAGGCTAAGAGTTTGCTGTAGTCACTCCTGGGGTTGTGGAAGTGCATGCCCGAGGCCTGGAGATCCTGCCGCCAGTCCAGCTTTGGTGTGAGCTCTTTTACTGCCTGCTGCCTGGCCAGGATCACCTCTTTTGAGGCAGGGGCAGCGAGCCACTCGGCAAGGCACATACTGCCGGACTCTGTTGTGGCCCGGTTTATTAGCTGAAAGAGGGAGTGCGAACCAAAAACATCCAGATCAGAGGTATAGGCATGATCGCGTTTACAGTAGGATTGTCCGCCCGGAAAGCCTGTCAGCCTGCTCTCCTGCCTGGCAACCTCCTGCCCATTGATCTCCTTAAGAAAAGTAGCATGGCGCTTTAGGTAAGCAATCCGGTAGTAGCGCTTGATAAGTAAGCCGAAACCAAAGAGGCACAGTGGAGCAGCTATTAATAGTGGAGTGAGTAGTCTTTCATTTGCCAGGATAAAGATCAGGATAGCTGAGACTACAAAAACAAGCACCCTGAGCACTGAGAGCCGCTTTAAGGTCTTCGCCAGCGTCAGGGCCTCTGCATCGTATTTCCGGATATTATCCTCGTAAATGCTCATGTGTTTTAAAGTCTGTTTTGTAGTTAAGAATTCACTCCTGTTGCCTGCATAGCGCATCGATACCAAATTAGTATTGAACGAATATAGGAATAAATAGAAGAAGTAGAAGGTGTTGCTTCAGATTCTTCAGCAGTGGTGGAGCAAAAAGAACAACTGGCCTGAGTGAAGAGACGAAGAAAGCATGGAAGGAGTAGAAGCGGCGATTTTATCCAAAGTGGCGTGTTAGTCAAAAAGGTCTTCTACATACTGCAGAAGGCCTTTTACCTATCGGAGTGGCGGGATTCGAAGGCAAATACCACCAAATCCAGCTATGCAAAAATGCCTCTAAAGCGCCGGTTAAATGTTTGATTCTGTTGAAATTTCAATGTTTTGGGCTCTTGCTGACGCAGATTCTGACGTAAGCGCTACTGACGCAGGAAGTGACGCAAGATGATTTTTGATGCGGGGCTTTGCAATGATGAAGTATTAATGGAGGAGATTTACAAAGCAGCAAGAGTGCTTAATTAAATTGTAAAAGCACTAGCCTCCAATAGTCACTCTATTGCGAAGTTCCTGTTAGCGGTTGATTGTTTTTCTTCCAATATGGTTTTATGATTTTGCCTTCTTTATGGCTTAATACTAAAAGTATGATTGTCGGAATCAAACAGAAGAGCGTTGCTTGAATAGAGCCTTCTGGACCAAATTGTCCGCCTGTGAACCATACTGCACCTTCAATTTTAGAAGTTATCAATGTCTTGGAAATTGTATTGCCTGACACATTTGCACCAAAAACGGCGGATTGCGTAAAATTCCAGGCAAAATGAAGTGCAATAGGAAACCATAGGTTCCTCGAATAGATATAAGCGGCTGCAAGTAAAAGCCCTGCCTGAATGGCAAGACCGATCGCGGCAGTTATAGAACTGTTAGGATTAGCAAAGTGCATGGCTCCAAATAAAGCGGCAGAAATCAGTAGGGCAGCGTAACTCCCTAGTTTTTCTTCTGTAATTCTGAAAACTATTCCTCTCAACAAGATTTCTTCCACAATGGCAGAGGTAAAGGCCATAGCCAATGGAGGAATTATAAACAGGACAGGGTTTATAGATATAATGGAATAACCTCCTTTTAAGTAGATCACCAATATGGTCAACGCCTGTAAAACTACGCCTAGAGCTATTCCAATTGTTATGTTTTTAAGGATGTTGTTTTTAGAGAATTCTGTTATTTCTCTTTTTTCATAGATTTTGAATAAATAGGAGTAGGAAACTATGGCAAGGATAGCAACTACTGCCCCTCTGATTAGCTTTGCCCAATCATTGCTGATGCTTGTTAACTCCAGGACTTTCTCTACTAAAGGTTGCCCAACCCTGATTATTACTAGACATACAATTAGTCCGACTATTATTTTCGTAAGAGGGAAGTGCAGGGCTTTTTGCCCGAGGCTAATCTTGTTCATCTTATTATTGTTAGTTTATGTAAGGGTTCGCTACAATGATCGCTAACTAGTGAAACGTGGGATACCTGTTCCTGCTAGCTGCACAATATGTGGAACGACCTTGTAATATAGTAAGAAATAATAATAGTTAGAGGTGCTTGTTTGGGAATTCTACAGGAGTGGTGGGGTAAAAAGCGTCACTATAAGTGTCTAGAGATGGGAGAAAGTAACTTATAGTGCTCACAGGAGCTGTTTTGGATAAAATCTTGCGTCAGCTTGCGTCACTTTTTTGTCAGTGAAAAGGGCCTCTACATGCTGTAAAGGCCCTTTTTCGTCGGAGTGGCGGGATTCGAACCCACGACCTCCAGCACCCCATGCTGGCGCGATACCAGGCTACGCTACACCCCGAATTACGTCCTAAATTTATAAACTGGTATAATATTTCAAAAGCCCGAGGGCCTAATTTCTTTCAAATATATTTTGATACGACATTATCTGTAAGAAGATCAGGTGTGATAAAAGCAGTATGCTGTTTTTACTATCTTAGGAGCTTACAGAGAAACTGTGTGAAAAAGACCGACCAGCTGTGCGTTTCCCTTACCGTTCTCCTTCTGTACGTTTGGTACAGAGTGAAAAGCGGTTTCTGCTATACTCCTTATCCCAACCTGGTAAAGTACCCTCTGGCTGCGCTGTTGCTGCTATACTGTTTGAAGACAAGAAACATGAGAGGATTCAGCCAGAGGAAAAGGGGAGAGCAGGTGCTGTAAATCCCTGACAGGAAAATAGTGATTGTGATACTACGAGAGTGAAATCTTCATAAAGACGCTGCCACGTAAGGGCAATTTATTGACCCCGCTGTAGTTACCCGAAAAACTACGCGCGCCTCTAAGACTGATTGACGATAATATAAGTAAGCGTGGATAAGATCAGGGGGTGCTTTTTGGTCATCTTGTCCAGTACGTACTCCATTACAAAATAATCAACCAGCTCCTGATTGAAGTCATCATACAGCAGGGAATACTTGAATTTTACAATATCCAGGTAGGAGATATCGTCTTTGCTCATCAGGAAGTCACACATCTTATAATAAAGCTCATGCGACTGTTTTTCGTTTAGTTCTACCTGCAGGACATCGCTGACCGCCTGCTTTGCACTCTTACTTACCATTTGTTTAATCTTGTAGCTTTTTAACTATGCCTGTTACTCTAAATAATAGACCTTCTGTTTCATCTTGTTAAACAAAAGTTTGCAAAATGTGGTGAAGGTGTCCTGTTTTTTAGCAAACAGCAGTATAATCTGTCTAAATTTTTATGTGCAAACAATGTTGAATGAAGATTAAATTGAACTTATTTGATGTTATGGGGCTGCAGAAAGTTTTTTCCGGTAAGTAGAGGCGCTGCTGGACTCAGCTCTCATCACTGTCCCCCAGTTGGCTGATAATGGCGTGGACATCCTCACTACCAAGTGGTTTATGGATGAAACGGAATTGAAAGGGCTTGAGGTATTTTTAGTGAAGTATTCTTTTACACGGATACTCCACTAAGTGTTTGAATAAGCTAAAGTAGGAGAGTGCATAACGTAAAAGTTTGATTTTAAGAGAAGTTTGTTTATTTGTTTGGTGAAGCAATATATGCTTTTGCTGTTGGAGGTGCCGGCCTCCTACTCATCATGTTCCTTTGCAATCAGCAGGTATACCTGAGAAGCCTCCAGTGTCTGTTGTTGTGTCAAATACTTCATCGGCTTCTTTCTGATATACCTCTTTCTATTGTTGGAGGAGGCTTAAGTCACACCTTTTGGTGCTTTCGTCACATTTAGTTGGTGTATCTCTTTCTGTTAGCTACACTTGCTCATACTTAGTTTAGTGTCACATTCTTAAACCCAGGCAGTATGAGAAACCAGGATGAACTTAGGATTGAAAACGTCTCCAAAACATACAGTAACGGTGTGCAGGCGCTTCAGAATATAACCTTAACCATACCTAAAGGAATGTTTGGCCTCCTTGGTCCGAATGGGGCAGGCAAGTCAACTTTGATGCGCATTTTGGCTACGCTACAAGAGCCTGATGCAGGAGAGATACGATTAGGGAACATAGATGTACTACACCAAAAGGAGGAGCTGCGCAAAACACTCGGCTATCTGCCACAGGAGTTTGGCGTGTATAGAAACGACAATGCCGAAAGTCTTCTCACCCATTTTGCTATCCTGAAAGGCATTACCAACAGAGCAGACAGGCAAGAGGTAGTGCAGGGCCTGCTGCAGCAGACGAACCTGTGGGATGTGCGAAAACAAAGACTAGGAGGCTACTCCGGAGGCATGCGGCAGCGCTTTGGCGTGGCGGTAGCACTGCTAGGAAACCCGAAAATCTTGATTGTGGATGAGCCCACAGCGGGCTTAGACCCAGCCGAGCGGGTACGTTTTCTAAACCTGTTGAGTGAGTTGGGGGAGAACAGTGTAGTTATACTCTCTACCCATATTGTAGAAGACGTTGCGGAGCTCTGCACTAACATGGCTATCATAGAGCACGGCAAAATTCTGTTGCAGACCAAACCTCAGCATGCCATTGAAAGTCTGCGGGGCAAAATATGGCGACGTGTTATTGATAAAGCAGAGCTGCCACAACTAGAGCTTGAACATGCGGTTGTCTCTACTAAGTTATTTGGGGGACGTACGGTGGTGCATGTGTATAGCGACACGGTACCAGGTGTAAATTATGATTTGGTAGAGCCAGATCTGGAGGATGTGTACTTCTGCACGATGGCGGGGTACTTAAGTGCAAGTACAGTAGTGAAGAAGGAGGTGGTGCTATGAACTTTTGGGAACTGTTCCGCTATGAAGTCAGCTACCAGCTCAGGCGCTCATCTACCTGGATTTACTGCCTGTTGTTTCTGGGGGTTGCTGCTTCCCTGGCCCTAAGCATGACAAAAAATGTCAGGGCGGGTGATTATTTAATGAATGCACCCATCGTTGTTATGTTCACTACTGCCGGGGCCGGTTTAATATGCCTGCTGGTAACTGCCGCTGTTGCAGGAGATGCCGCCACTCACGATACAGACGTCAAAATAGACAGGCTGCTGTATACCTTGCCTATCTCAAAACTCTCCTATTTAGGGGCCAGGTTCCTGGCTGCCTTTACAGTATGCGCCTTGGTGTTGGCTTTCTTTCAGGTCGGGCTTTTCTTACTTGCCGCTTTACCGGTGATGGATGAGTCGTGTTTCGGGCCTGTTAAGCCTATTGCTTACATAAGTCCATATTTTGTAATGGGGCTGCCAACACTGTTTGCTTCAACGGCTTTACTGTTTTTTGTGGCCTTACTCAGCAGGCACGCCTTAACCAGTTTTTTAGTGGGGGTTGTGCTCTTTTTTTCATCGTTTTTCTTGAAAGAGGTTGTTGCAGAGCACATGGGGTACTGGAAACTGGCCAGAATGGCTGATATCGGAGGCCTTACGATCTTAGGCGAACTCAGAAGAACGTTAACCCCCGCCGTTATAAATACACAGCTCATTGCATTAGACGGGTGGCTGCTTCTGAACCGTATACTCTGGCTGCTAATCGGCACAGGTTGTCTGGTGCTTACCTACGTTAGCTTTCGCTTTACACATCCCGGGGAAAGTAAAAACTGGTGGCGCCGACTGGCTTTCAGAAATAAGGCAACAGAACAAGAAGTAATCAGTCAGCCGGTTACTGTGCCACAGGTGAAAGGTCGGTTTGGGTTTAGCACTACGCTGTACCAGGTATACGCCATCGCAGTGCAGTCCTTCAAAGAAATTATATTACAATGGGGCGGGCTTGTTATACTTGGCACAGGAGCGTTTATGGTTTTTATGGGGCAAGAGTTAGTAGATGGCCCGCTTGGTGTACCGCTTCTTGCCACCACAGGTCGGGTGGCTGCCGTGCTTGGAGATACTTTCCATGAGTTAATCGTGGTTTCGCTGATCACGCTGTACACAGGGCAATTAGTGTGGAGGGAAAGAGATAGCTACCTAAGCGAATTTTCGGACGCGGCTCCTGTATCAAGTTGGGCAAGGCTGCTAGGTAAGTTTCTAGGAGTTACAATGATGCTCTTCACGTTCCAGGCAGTGCAGCTGCTGGCAGGTATCCTGATCCAGGTTGGGCACGATTACTATACTTTTGAGCCAGGCTTATACCTGCGGATACTGTTTGGTTTGCAATTGGTTGACTACTTACTGTTTGCAGCCCTTGTGATGTTTGTGCACGTACTGGTGAATCAGAAGTATGTAGGGCATATCATCATCTTTCTGATCTTCTTTTATACGGTGTTTGCCGAAGAGCTTAAGATAGAGCACAAAATGCTTATTTATGGGTCGGACACCGGGTGGTCGTACTCGGATATGAGTGGGTTTGGGCATCATATCTGGCCCTGGATTTGGTTTAAGCTTTACTGGGCTGGCCTGGCGTTTATGTTGGTTATACTGGCAAGGCTGCTATGGGTGCGTGGTAAAGAGCTCAGCGTGAGAGAGCGGTATAAACAAGCTGTCAAACGCTTTACTCCGTTACAGGTAAAACTAGGTATAGCAGCTGTTCTGCTGGTAAGCACGTGTGGTTCTTTTGTGTTCTACAATACTAACATTCTGCATCAATCCTATTCAAACTTTGAGCTGGCAGCCCGGCGTGCCAACTATGAGCGGCAATACGGAAAGTACAGAGATGTACCGCAGCCTTTGTTGTCCTCTACCAGTCTGAACGTAGCGTTTTACCCTGAAACGAATGAGGCAACAGTACAAGGTGTCTATACGCTTATAAACCAGGAAGACACACCTATTGCTGCTATACATGTCTCAAAAGCCTCCGAAGTTGGAACTACCACTGCAGTTACCAGCAGAAAAGCCACGGTAGAGGTAAATGATAAAGAACTAGGGTATTCAATTCACAGGCTTGAAAGTCCACTGCAATCCGGTGACTCGCTTCAGTTAAGCTTTGACCTGCTCTATCAGCCAAAAGGTTTTTCTTCTAACGGAGTAAGCAATACTGTGGTGCGGAACGGTTCTTTCTTCATGAACCAGGAGTGGCTCCCTGCCATTGGGTATCAGGCTGAGAAAGAGCTAAAAGATGACGGTGAACGCAAGCTGCACAACCTTGGTGCAAGAAGTACTGGCTCTCAGGCTAAGGAGGCAGAAAAAGTCAGCGCGGCATTGGGCCGTACTCGCCTGGAGGCTATAGTTAGCACCGCTGCAGGCCAATTAGCCATAGCACCTGGCACGTTGGTGAAAAGCTGGGAAGAGAAGGGCAGGCACTACTTTCACTATGTGGCGGATACACCCATCCGTAATATTTATCCGTTTGCATCTGCCGCCTATCAGGTACGGGAGTCTCAGTGGAACAATGTCTCTATTCAGCTCTTCCACCACCCAGGCCATACCTTAAATGTGCAGAAGATGGAGCAAAGTGTGAAAGCCTCACTGGACTATTATACAAAACATTTTGGCCCTTATCCGCACACACAGCTTAAGTTAGTGGAGTATCCAAGTCAGGGCACATCTGCTACATCCTACCCGGGCACCATCGTCTTTACGGAAAATTTAGGAGCCCTGAATGCTGCGGCGGATCACCGCAGTTTTGACTTGCCTTTTGCCGTAATGGCGCACGAGGTGGCGCATCAATGGTGGGGAAACCAACTGATACCTGCCGATGTGGAGGGGGCAGTGTTTTTATCTGAAAGTCTTTCCTGGTATAGTGCGTTGGGTGTAGTAGAGGAGGCGCAAGGTACCAAAGCGCTTCGCCGCTTAATGGACGTTATGCGATCCATCTACCTAACACCGCGCTCCAGGGCAGATGTGCCGCTACTGCAGGCTTACGACCCTTTTCTGGGGCATCGAAAAGGACCGTTTGCCATGTATGCGTTGCGCGAATACATGGGTGAGAAACGTGTGAACAAGGCACTGCGGCAACTATTGGAGAAGTACGGATCCGGAGCCCCTGCTCTGCCAACCTCTCATGACTTATATCGGGAGCTAAAGGCAGCAGCGCCAGACTCATTGCAGTACCTGCTCAGGGATCTTTTTGAGGTTAACACGTTCTGGGAGCTTACCGCAAAGCAGGCGCGAACGAAAGCTCTAGATGGTAATAAGTGGCAGCTAACCTTAGGTATAGAAGCCAGAAAGGTAAAGGTGGATGAGGCTGGGAAGGAAACAACGCTGCCGATGAACGACCTGGTAGAAATCGGTGTGTACGCAACTGGCACAGATGATGAATCTGGCGAGCTATACCTTCAAAAGCACCGCATCCGGGAGGGCAGGCAGCAAGTAAGCTTGGTTGTTAATGGTAAGCCAGCAACGGCCGGTATAGATCCGCGGCACCTGCTGATAGACACTACACCTGATGACAACCTGTTGAAAGTAACTCTCCAGGAATGAATGAAAGGTTCAACATGCTTTGAAATACCTTTGTGCATGTATTTTAAAGCCAAATTTGCAGAAGCTTATTTCTATCACAAATTCAGCAGCTTTCGTCACATTTTTTATTTTCTCACCAGGCATTCCTTTATCATTGTTCCATGAATGATCTGACAATAAAAAACTTCATAGAGAAGCCGCTCCAGTTCCGGAAGGTCGAGTTTTGGGCTGCTACCACCATTTTTGTCTTTGCGGTGTTTGTGCTGTTCACATCCGGAAGTTCGGACATACGGTTTTTTAAGGAGGCCGGAATAGCATATCACTATTACGAGCACTATTTTTTCCCGCAGCTTGCCCGTTACACGCTGCTCTACCTCGGGTTTGTGCTGCTGAGCTTTGTGGTGGTCCCCAGGTTAGTCAGAAAGGAAAAAGTAGTACTGAATGTTTCTCTGATAATTCTACTCTTCCTGGTTGCTGGCTTAGTGATAGGGGTAGTCGATACTTACACAAAAGCATACCTGCTTGCCAGGTATACAACGGTGCAGGATGCTTATGACCGCATCTTCCAGAGTAGTTTTCACCACGCTTTCTGGCTCTTGCTCATGTTTGGTTTCTACTCCGTGATCAAATTCACAGGGCTGTACCTGCTGGCTAACTCTGAGGCCATCCAGTCGCGGTACAGGATGATTACACGCGATACCATTATCGCCTTTTTCGTGTGGCTGGTCACCATGTTCCTGCTGTTGGTAATCAGACCTGGAGAGGAACTAGTGCTGGCCTGGGGCATAATAGCGCCAAGTGCAATAGCCCTGTACACCTATTCGTTCTACAAGCTTATACCTAAGTCTTTAGGAAACAAGAGACCTTTTCTGGCCTACGCATTATGGACCTTGCTGATCATGGCCATTTCATTCATGCCCTTCGCCTTTATCGGCTTGCTGATCACTGATAACGAAGATATCTCCTTTGGCGTCAGTATGTTTAACGTTTTCTTTCAGGTGCTGGTCACAGTGCCGCTCTCCTGGGTGCTGTTCCGGCGACACCTGAAGGGAAATGAGGAGCTGTATGTGCTGAAAAAGGAGCTCGGCAGGTCCAACGCCAACCTCGATTTCCTCCGGTCTCAGATTAACCCGCACTTCCTGTTCAATGCCCTGAACACCCTATACGGCACAGCCTTGCAGGAGAACAGCGAACGTACGGCACAGGGCATCCAGATGCTGGGGGATATGATGCGGTTTATGCTGCACGAGAACCTGCAGCAGAAGATACTGCTGTCGCGCGAAATAGACTACATGCGCAATTTTATTGAGTTGCAAACGCTGCGTACATCCGCCTCCCCGAACATAGCCATCGAAACCCGGATACAGGATGTACTGACAGATAAGCTTATAGCCCCCATGCTGCTCATCCCTTTTGTGGAGAATGCCTTTAAGCATGGCATCAGCCTCAAGCATAAATCCTGGATCAGGGTAACGCTGCACACGGTGGGAGACAAGCTATACTTTGATGTGTATAACAGCATCCACGCCAGGCAGGAGCAGGACCCGGAAAAGGACAAGTCGGGCGTTGGGCTGGCAAACGTGCGGCAGCGCCTGGACCTGCTGTACCCCGGAAAGCACGAGCTGATTATCAGGGAGACTGCCGAAGAGTATTTTGTGCACCTAACGCTACAGCTATAGGTATTTATTGAGTATCATTGAATGCTGGTACAGGGTATAATAATAACAAGTAAACAAAAGAATAGAAGCATGAGGGCAATAGCAGTAGACGATGAGCCACTGGCGCTGGAGGTGGTGCGTTCCCTGGCGGCTAAGGTGCCGTACCTGGAGCTGGCGGCCTGTTTTACGGATGCTTTCAAAGCACTGGAGTTTCTGCAGCAGGAGCAGGTAGACCTCATCTTCCTGGACATCAAAATGCCGGACATAACAGGGCTGGAGTTTGTGACCAGCCTGCAGCGAAAGCCGCTTGTGATCTTTACTACTGCCTACTCCGAGCATGCCGTCACCAGCTTTGAACTGGATGCTATTGATTACCTGCTGAAGCCTTTCTCGTTGGCCAGGTTTGTGAAAGCCTGCAATAAAGCACAGGAGCTGTACCAGCTGCGGAGTAGTGTAGAAGTACCCAAAGATTACCTCTTTCTGAAGACCGGATATGAGCAGGTAAAAGTGCTCTATAGCGAAATACTATACCTGGAGGCAGCCGGCAATTACGTGACCTTTGTGCTGGCGGATAAAAAACTGCTGACCCGCATGACGATCAGCGAGGCAAGCGAGCTGCTGCCAACGGACAGGTTCATCCGGGTACACCGTTCCTACATCGTAGCCAAAGATAAAGTTGACAAAATAGAGCGTCACCAGGTGAGCATCAAAGACAATGAAGTACCTGTCGGGGCCTCTTACCTGCAGCATCTTCAGGTATAACTGCTCTTGAATTTTTACAAAGCTATACCCTCTGTAACAGAGGGTATAGCCTGCCATGCCGTACAAACTAAAACTGTGAAAAAACTGGCTACATAGCCATGAAGCTGCTTTTCTGTTACAAGATCACCCTCCTGTTATTGATTTAACACACATTATCAAACACATTCTAATTCCTTAACTATGAAAAAAATAGTACTCATAGCCGTAGCGAGCTTACTCGCTGCACAGGCTTCCTATGCCCAAAACGCTCCGTCAGTGACCCCGACTACCAGAACCGTTCCTGCTGCTGTCATTTCTGCTGTGAAAGGCAGCGGGAAGATCCTGGGTACAGTGCAGGATGCCATCGCGAAAGCTCCCGTGGAGTTCGCGTCGGTGGCGCTCGAGCGTAAAGCCACAGGTAAAATAGTAGACGGCTCCATGACGGACGCAAAGGGGCGGTTCAGTATTGCCGGAGTTGCCCCAGGGGAGTACAGGCTCAGGGTAAGCTTTCTGGGGTACGAAACGCAGTTTATTGAGAACGTTACTGTTGCCGGCGAGAAAGAGGAAGTGCATGTCGGTGTGATCGCACTGAGGCCCAACGCCAAAGCTTTAGGTGAGGTAACCGTGGTAGGAGAGAAGCCTTTGATAGAGGATAAGGTTGACCGCATGGTATACAATGCTGAGAAAGATATTGATCCCGGTGTTACGGCAACGGATGTGATGCGCAAGGTGCCCGGCCTGAGTGTAGATATGGAAGGCAACGTGCAGTTACGCGGTAGCTCCAACATTCAGGTACTGATCAACAACAAGCCCTCTGCCGTGATGGCAAGCAGCATAGCCGATGCCTTACAGCAGATACCGGCGGATCAGATAAAGGCCGTGGAGGTGATCACGAGCCCCTCCGCCAAATACGATGCAGAGGGTACAGCCGGTATCATCAACATCATCACCAAAAAGGATGGTGGCCTGCAAGGATTAGCCGGAAACTTCTCTGCAACATATGGCACGCTCACCAGTAACGCGAACGGTAATCTAAACTACAGGAGAGGCAAAGTGGGGCTAAACAGCACCCTTGGGTATACCCTTAGCGATATTCGTGGCGAAAACATCATCAAGTCGGTGTATGCACCAGGCTCAAACTTGATCAGCCTCTCTCAAAGGCTAAAAGGCAACAGAGAGGCATCCTCCGCTTTTTTACAGTTTGGGGCCAGCTACGACCTTAGCGAGACCAGCTACATTGCTGCGGGTATCCGACTTGTAACCCCTGATGTTACCTTCAGGACAACGCAGGTGTCTACCAGTTCTTTTGCCGACGCCCTGGACAAGAGCAACACCCGCGAAGGCAGCAACCACTACGCAGGCAACAACTACGACATTAACCTGGACTACACCAGATCGTTCAAGAAGCGCGGGCAGGAGCTTTCTTTGCTGGGTTTGCTGAGCAGAAACACGCGCAACAACGATATCCAGATGAACCTGTCTGAGGATAATGAACTGGTGCAAAAAGAACAGAACTTCAACGATGCCTATAACGAGGAGATCACGCTGCAATCTGATTACACACACCCGGTAAATGAAAATCAGGTTGTAGAGATTGGTACAAAAGCGATCTGGCGCTATGCCGAAAGCGACTACCGCTTTTTACTTGCTCAACCGGCATCGTCGCCCTTAGTGCCTCAACCCGAGCGCACAGATGTGTTTTCTTACAACCAGAACGTTTTGGCCTCTTATGCCGCTTATGGGCTGAAGTTGAACAAGTATAACCTGAAGGCAGGGTTAAGGTATGAGCACACGAGTGTTGAGGGTGACTTTACCTCGAGTGGCACCCAGGTGGAGCAGGATTACCATAATCTTTTCCCGAGCTTATCGGTCTCCAAAAATTTACAGAAGAACCAGACAGTCAGGTTTAACTACTCCAGGCGCATACAGCGGCCACAGCTCTCATTCCTGAACCCATACGAGAACCTGAGCAACCCAAAGAACGTGGTACGCGGTAATCCGGCTCTCGAGGCTGAACTCACCGATTCCTATGAACTTGGCTACAGCACTTTTTTCAAGTCAGGAGCCTCTGTAAATGCCTCCCTTTACTGGTACAGAACTGATAATGCCATTCAGCAGGTCAGCACGCCTTATCAGGGTGCCAATCCTGACTCGGTGGGGCGGGTAACGACTACTGTTGCTAACATTGGCAAAAACAGTAGCTATGGGTTGAGTTTATCAGGTAGCACAACGTTTTGGGAGAAGGGCAGAGTGAGCACTAACATGAACCTGTTTCACACCTCTGTTAAAGGTAAGGATAGGGAGCTGGCAAACTCTGGCCTGGTGTATAACACTAACCTGAACGCGTCCTACAGCTTTGACAAAGGCATCACTGCCCAAGTGGCCGGTGAGTACAACTCATCGCAGGTGACCCTGCAGGGTAAAACAAGGTCTTGGGTAACTTATAGTTTTGCGGTAAGGAAGGACGTGCTGAACAAAAAAGGTAGTATCGGTATAGCCGTTAGCAATCCCTTCAATAAGTACGTGGAACGGGAGCGTGTTCTGAACACATACAGCACAGAAAACACCCGTGTGCTCAGCCAGAGCAACACCTGGCATTACTACTTTCGCCAAGCCAGGCTAAGCTTCAACTACAAGTTTGGTAAACAGGATACCAAAACAAAGCCTCGTCGCTCTAAAAAGATAAACAACGATGACGCCAAGGAGGGTGATGATAACCCCATGCAATAACTCTTGATCAACGTTGGTGTAGAAAGCCTTCAGCTTCAGCTGAAGGCTTTTTGCTAGCTTGTTTTGTTCCCCTTCAGCCCCCTGCTCATTACCTGGAAGGCTTTTACCGTTGATGTAAGGGCTGGTGTTATACTCATTTCCGGGGTGGGCATTTTTTGCCAGCATGAACCTGAGCTCACCCATGACCAGTCCGGGCATAGCCGGCGAGCCGACCACTACCCATCTGGACGAGGAGAGGCAGATGGTGTCGGGCACCTTTTGGTTCGACGCAGTAAACTAGAAGGGGGAGGCGGTCCAGGTACGGGGAGGCTGCATCGACAGGCGCTACACACGCTAGTGTGTCAATCATGATCTCGTAATTTGGTTTCAGGGTCGCTGGTGGTAGTCTGTGACTTCCAAGGACAGGCTAACCTCCCAAAAGAGCCTCTACGTCTCGCCTTTGATGCAAAACGCGTCGTACTACAATATGATTGGTAGCAACAGCATCATAGAAAACAAGATAAGTGTCTGCCGGAAAGCTTCGCAGGCCTTGCCTTAACTCATTCCTGGCACGGCCAGTCAATGGGCTCTGTGCCAGGTGCTGGCCAGTAGCGCTAGTCTCATCTATGGTGCGGTCCGCCACTTGCTCACTAGCCTTTTCTGTAAGATAAATCCAGGTCTCTGTAAGATCTTCTTCTGCTGCAGGGCTTGACTGATAAAGAACCATCCCTTACGCGGACCTCTTTGCGCGCTGCGCCAGAAGCACACGTCCCTTCTGTTTGATGGCGGATGCGTCAAAGGGCATAGGTTCGCCCACGTATCCCTTCTCAATTTCCGCCCTTAGCTCCTCCAGACGATTCTCCATGAGCCTTTCCTGCAACTCTAGGGCACGCAAACCTGCTCTTACTACCTCGCTGGCATTATTAAACTTGCCAGAGTTGATCTTATCGGAGATATACTCCTCAAAATGTTTTGTCAGGTGAATATTCATGGCTCTAAGTTTTATTGCCTATAGAGATAAAGCTTGTATGTCAATCTTTGACAGTCCAAATATGCCATATCATTAGCAGCGCTACTTTGCTAAACATGTTAGCAGCTTAACTTTAGCATAGTTGAAAAACATAAAAAGTGCCAGCTCCCCCTGCATCAGTACGCTTGTGACTGAGCGGCATGCCTGGTTATCGGCAACGCCCCGGATCAGGGGTGGGCCACCTTCAGGCAGCCACACTCGCTGAATTGAGCAGGAGCACCCTTAGCATCTCCGAAGCTTCGAAGGTATCACTATGTTTGTATGGCAGCTAGTGAGTTAAAGCAATGTTACGTGGGTAAAACAGCTGATTTGTGACAGTATGGCAATAAAAAAGCGCCAGCCACTTCTGCAGTAGCTGGCGCCTGAAATTGCACTGGTGCTCTTGGGTGTACGAATTTCGAACCATTTCATGGAAGACTTGAGGAGATTGGCGCAGAAACCAGGATAACGGACACCTTTTCGGGGCTTGTTGTTCCTCTTCTCTAGTGTCCCTGTAGGGCTGCCAGTTCATGATCAGCACGCTCTCCTCGTGCAAGCACTTGATGCCCGTGAGAAGGTCGTACTTTTTATTTAGCCCTTCGTCTTTGGCGATGAACTGCTGCATTTTCTCTTCTACCTTTTCCATGCTCTTCTCTATTCCTTTGATGGCTTTGCTGTTGACTTGCTGGAGTGTTTTGCCAGAGACAGGGTCTACTGCTAAGAGTTCCTTGATGGTGACCTTGAGTGACTGCAGGGCCTTGAGTAGCCTTGCTCTGTTTGCCTGCAGATCTTTTAGCCGCTCCAGCGTCACGCCACAGAGCGAGAGGCACTGGGCCTCCTGCTGGTGCAAGAGGGCATAGCGGGCGTTCCTGTCGGAGGAGAAGCTGGCCGGAAAGGCATTTGAGATCGAGCGGCTAGGGCAGGTGCGGGATATCTTCCTCTTCAGCTGCTTTACCGGGCTAGCCTATGTGGATGTGCAGCAGCTGCGCCACACCGATATCGGCAGGGGCATAGACGGGGAGCAGTGGATCTTCAAGAACCGGCAGAAGACGGAGGCCCCTTCCCGCATTCCCCTGCTGCCGGCAGCGCTTCAGGTCATTGACAGGTATAGGCAGCACCCGCAGTGCCTGCATGACGGCAGGGTGCTGCCCGTGCTAAGCAACCAGAAGATGAACGCCTATCTGAAGGAAATAGCCGACCTGTGCGGCATCCGCAAGCCGATGACTTTCCACACCGCCCGCCATACTTTTGCCACCACCGTCACGATGCTCAATGGGGTGCCCATGGAGAGCGTGTCGAAGTTGCTGGGGCACACGAACCTGAAAACCACGCAGCACTACGCGAAAATACTGGATATAAAGGTGGGGGAGGACATGCAGCGCCTACGGGAGAGGATGAAGTTTGGTTTGCCTAAGCGGCACTGAGTCCGAATCTTTTACACTAGCCTAAACCTTGCTTTGCTCCATGTAGGGCTGCCAGTTGACGATGAGCACCTTTTCCTCGGGCAGCAGAAAGTAGCCGTAGTCGTAGCAGAAGTGATATGTGTTGCCCTGCTTGGTGCGGTAGAGGTGCGTGAAATGGCGGAAGTCGAAGCCGGCCATTTGGAGCACTTGTCGATAGGTGGTGGTCTTTCCCTGCGGACTGGCTTGTTTAAGAATGGTGCGATTGCGGCGCAGGATGGCGTTGACGCTTAGGATGAGTTGCTCCCCGCTGTTCTGGCGCCTGCCTGCGTTGTGGGCATTTGCCCGGCACTGGTTGGAGCAGAAGCGCTTGTCCTGTCTCCCGGTCATTTTGCTGCCGCACTGCTGGCACTGTTTTTCCTCTTTCATTTTTACATCAGTTTTATGAAACGCATAGTTGCGCTTATAGACGCACTTATGCGTTTCATAAAACGACTGAGTCAGAGACTGGGTTTACTTTTGGGTGAAATTCACTCCAGATGTTATGCAGCAGACCTATAACGCAGCCCCCGTTCTATACCTGAATTCACTCGAGCACGAGGGGAAGCAGTTCATTCGCCTCTGGTACAAGCCTGACCACCGCATCACCAAACTACTCAAGGACAGCAATGTGGCCAAGTACAGCAAAACCTACAAATGCTATGTGACGCACAAGACGCCGGAGGCGATTGAGCTACTGCACAGGCACTTTCAGGGGGTGGCGCTGGTGGACGTGCGCTATCTGAACAGGCCTAAAAGGATCAGGCCAGCCATGGGCGCAGTGGTCACCTCGGGCAACCTGCAGTCGGAGCCGCTGGCCAAGCTGCCCGAGCTACCAGTTGTCAGATTACAGCCGCTGGAGCACGAGGGGAAGACGCTCATTCAGATTTCATTTCCCTTCAACGAGCCGATTCACAGGGTGCTGAAGTGCAGCTCCTGCTGCCAGTGGCTGCAGGAGCCGAGGTGCTTTGCTGTGGGAACCGATGCTACGAGCCTGCACCAGCTTCTTGACGATGTGCAGGCCACGGCGCAGGTGTGGCTAAGCAACACAATGCACATCAGGGACATGGGCATTCTGCGTAGGCTTTGGGAACAGACCTATGTGAAGGATACCGGTTACATCACTTGCCCGCTTCCCTTTTTGGAGAAGCTATACCTGCTGGGCTACTCGCTTAGCACCATCCGCACCTATCACAGCCTGCTGCTTCGTTTCTTAAACGGTCACCGGGGGCAGGGGCTGGAGGCGATAAACGGCTTCGCCACGCAGGAAATAAACGAGTACCACCGGGGCATGGTGCAGAGCCAGAAGTACTCCTTCTCGCTTATCAACCAGTCCATCAATGCTGTCAAGTTCTACTTTCACCGGGTGCTGGGCCGGCACACGCTCGACCTGAGCCAGATAGAGCGGCCCGAGAAGCCATCCAAACTGCCTGCCGTGCTCAGCAAGGAGGAGGTGAAGCGGATTCTGCAGGCAACCGACAACCTCAAGCATCGCTGCATGCTGCAATTGCTCTACGCGGGTGGGCTGCGTATCGGCGAGGTTATTAACCTCAAACTCACCGACGTGCAATCAGGCAGGAACATGCTGCTCATACGCGGCGGCAAGGGCAAGAAAGACCGCACCACGCTGCTCTCGCAGAAGCTGCTGGAGAGCCTACGGGCCTATTACAAACAGTACCGCCCCAAGGTATGGCTTTTTGAGGGGCAGACGGGCGGGCAGTATACGGTGGAAAGCCTACGCAACGTCTTCCGGGCCGCCAGGGAGAAGGCAGGTATAAAAGTCAAAGCCACACCGCATACTCTACGGCACTCTTTTGCCACACATTTGCTCGAGCAGGGCACTGATTTGAGGTACATCCAGACGCTGCTGGGGCACAGGAGCAGCAAGACGACCGAGATCTACACCCATGTGACGAGCTACGCACTAGATAAAATTACAAGTCCGCTTGATAATCTCTAAAAATGAATTATATTAGCTTAACTATATGCAGAGCAAGTCGCATAATTCCGAGAGGCTCAAAAAAAATGAGCTAATCCACGCAAAACCACCTCCGCATATATGGCGGATAAACGTCACGGTGACGTTTACCCAGTAGTTGGCAGGTATAAGAATTAATAAAATGATTCAGTTAAACGACCCAAAATGGAAAGAGCTAGAAGGTGGATACAGAACACCTTACGACGCTTCCGTTGCTCTTAGAAAATTGGAAAATGCAGTCAGCTCAGAAGAAGTTGAAGGTATACTTGCAGAGCTTTGGGACGAACTGCATCATCAAGGAAATGTCGGCTTAGCCTCCTACTTCGCTGTTCCGCATCTGATTAGAATAGGAAAAGAGAAAGGTATAGTTAATTCAAGTTTACTGGGACTTATAGCCGTCATTGAAGTTCAAAGGCATAAGGAAAATCCACAAATACCTAAAGAACACCAAGAAGATTACCTCAATTCATTAAAGGCTATACCTGAACTTATAGAAACAGGTGATACCAATGATTGGGACTTGGCATTTACAGCAGCGGCTCTATCAGCATTGGCAGCATCAAAAGGACAAATAAAAGTGGCTCAAGCTGTCCTGAATTTTGACGATGAAGACGTGCTGGATGAATTTCTGGAAGCTTACTAAAAATTAAATCTGCCAACACAGCACAGGCA
>JAJLKL010000256.1:0-16610 GCA_033838975.1 Hymenobacteraceae bacterium
AGGTAAGTGAAACCAAAGACAAGTGCCGATATGATGAGGGCGTTCAGAAATGCCACCATGATGAGCTTTAAAAGACGCTGCACAAAGTTCTCGAAAATCACGGCGTTAGAAGAAAGCGTCTGGATGATGATAGACGAAGACTGTATGCCTACATTACCACCCGTTGCCGTGATCAGGGGCACGAAAAGCGCCACGGCTGGCAACAGGGCAATGTCTTCCTCAAAAAAGCCCATGAATTGCGCGGCCAGCAGCCCGCCCACCATACCTATGATCAGCCAGGGCAAACGGGAGCGGGAAATGCGAAAAACACTGTCATCCTCCTCCACATTCTCCGAAATACCGGTCATCAGCTGGCGGCTCAACTCAGCCTGCTCCTGCATCACGTCCACCACGTCGTCGATGGTGATACGCCCCAGCAGGCGCCCCTGTATGTTCACCACAGGGATAGCCTCCAGGTCGTACTTGCGCATCACGCTTACCACTTCCCCCTCATCCCGGAAAGACTCTATGGAAATAACATCCGGGTTATAGATGTCCTTCACCAGCGTGTCGTCTTTGGAGAGCAGCAGGGTCTTCACACTCACCCTACCCACCAGAATGTCCCGGTTGTCCACCACGTACACCGTGTAGATGCGCTCCACATCCTCCCCCTGCCTGCGGATCTCCTCTATACACTGCCGCACACGCCAGTTCAGGTTTACCTTGATGAGCTCCTTGGCCATCAGACCACCGGCACAGTCCTCCTCATAGTGCAGCAGGTCCAGAATATGGGCGGCCTTCTCCTCATTATCGATCAGGGCGATCACTTCCTCGCGCCGCTGCACCGACTGCTCGTTCAGGATGTCCACGGCATCGTCGGAATGCATCAGGTTCAGATAACGGGCGATCTCGGCGCTGGTAAAGTAGTCCAGAAAATCGGCACGGATGTCATAGTCCAGGTCACTCAGGATCTCTGCCCCTACCTCGGGGGGCAGCAGGTCCATGACGTACTTCGACTCGTTGGTATCCAGCTCATAGAGCACCGTGGTGATATCTGCCGGGTGCATGTCGGCCATCGTACTCAGGATAAAGTCCGTGTCCTGACGCTCAATGGCTTCCTCTACCTGATCAATATACTCCCGTGTGATCTCTATCTGCATAAGTCTTAGCTATTCTGCTCTACTAATTGGGTTAACTCTATAAAATCCTTCACCGAAAGCTGCTCTGCGCGCTTATCGAAGACCGGCTGGGCCAGTATTTCAGGCGGCAAGTTAAAACTTCGGAGGGAGTTCCTTAGGGTTTTACGGCGCGTGCCGAAGCTTAACTTAACCACCTCAAAAAATCGCTTCTCGCTGCAGGGCAGCTGCTCCACCTCATTGCGCAGCAGGCTGATGACCGCTGACTTGACCTTGGGCTTCGGGTGGAACACATGCTCGCTTACCGTAAATTTGTAATCAATGGTGTAGAAAGCCTGCAGCAGCACGCTCAGAATACCGTAGGTTTTGGACCCCGGAGGCGCTGCGATGCGCTCAGCCACTTCCTTCTGAATCATGCACACCACCTCCGGCACCACGTCACGATGCTCCAGTACCTTAAAGAATATCTGGCTCGAAATGTTATAAGGGAAATTGCCGATGATGGCAAAAGGCCCCGGGAACAGCTTGCTCAGGTCCGTTTTCAGGAAGTCGGCAGAGATGATGCGATCCCCGAGCTGCGGAAAATGATCCTGCAGGTAAGCGATCGACTCCCTGTCGATGTCCACCACCGTGGTTCTGTACTCGGGGTGCCGGATCAGGTACTGCGTGAGCACGCCCATGCCCGGGCCTATCTCCAGTACATCCTTTACGCCACGGTGCAGCGTTAGCTGGTCCACTATCTTGGTGGCTATATTCTGGTCTACCAGAAAGTGCTGGCCCAGGTGCTTTTTAGGTTTTACGTTGCTCACGTTGTGTTATTTAGACGGCTTGAGGCAGCAGAAGTATACTTTTCCGCTCAAACCCGTTATACCATTAATGTGCGTTTGCTGCCCTGAAACTGCTGCAGGGGCGGTTTTCGCTTTACGTATTATACTTACTATATTGCAGCCTCAAAGATACAAACGAGAGATGCCAACACAACTTAAATACGACACAAGCTTAGCGAAAAATGCTGATCTGGCCCTGATTATCGGGCCCGGCAAAGTGGAGCAGGCGCAGGAACTGAACCAACAGGAGCAGGAGTATGTGCAACAGCAGCTACTGCAGGAAGCAAAGTTCATCTTCCTGAACCGCTACTCGCACCGCATTTACGTGGTGGTGGCTCCTGAGGCTAAGACAGAGGGCGCCCGCATGGAAGCCCTGCGCCAGGCGGGCCATACGTTGTTGAAACAGCTGCGAACCGATAAGGTAAGCAGCCTCACCGTAGTGGACAGAACCGGCTCCGGGGCGAGCCTGTACCTGGCCGAAGGCCTGTACCTGGGCAATTACCAGTACCTCACCTATAAGACCAAGGACAGCAAACCCAGTACGCTACAGACGATCACCATTGCCGATGAAACGGTAAAGGAGGGGCAGGTGCAGGAGCTAGGCAACCTGCTGGAGGCGGTATACCACGTGCGTGACCTCGTTAACAACCCGCACAGCCACCAGTCGGCCACGCAGTTCAGCGAGCAACTGGTAGAATTAGGGCGCACAGCCGGTTTCAAGACAGAGGTACTGGACGAGCTGCAGATACAGAGCCTGAAGATGGGCGGACTGCTGGCCGTGAACCAGGGCAGCGAAGAGCCCCCTACGTTCACCATTATGGAGTGGAGGCCGGAAAACGCCATCAACCAGAAGCCCTATGTGCTGGTGGGAAAAGGTGTGGTATATGATACCGGCGGACTGAGCCTGAAGCCGACGCCGCAGTCGATGGACTACATGAAGTCAGACATGGCCGGCGCTGCCGCCATTACCGGCGTTATCTATGCCATCGCGAAGAACAACCTCCCGATCCACGTGATCGGCCTGGTGCCTGCCACCGACAACCGTCCGGGCGGGAAGGCAGTGGCCCCTGGTGATGTGATCACGATGCACAACGGCATGACTGTGGAGGTGCTCAACACAGACGCGGAGGGCAGGCTTATCCTGGCCGATGCGCTTAGCTTTGCCCATAAGTATAACCCAGAACTGGTGATCGACATCGCCACGCTGACCGGCTCAGCCATGCGTGCCGTGGGTAAGGAAGGCCTGGTGGTGATGGGTACAGCCGGTGAAGAAACGATGGCGGCCCTGAAAAAAGCCGGAGACAACGTGCACGAGCGCACCGTGGAGTTCCCGCTGTGGGATGAGTATGGGAAGCAACTGGACTCGGATATTGCCGATATCAAAAATATTGGCGGCGCTGACGCAGGTCATATCACGGCGGGCAAGTTCCTGCAGGTGTTCACCGATTACCCCTGGGTGCACTTCGACATTGCCGGCACCGCTTACCTCCACAGCGAAGACTCATACCGGGGCAAGCTTGCCACTGGTTCAGGCGTACGCCTTGTATACAACTACCTCAGCACATTGGCCCAATAATCAGAAATGGATAATAAACATAAAGTAAAGCTCGGCATCAGCATAGGCGACACAAACGGCATCGGCCCGGAAATTGTCATCAAAACCCTGTCTGAGCAGCGCATCCTCAACTTTTGCACGCCGGTCATCTACGCATCGGCAGACCTAGTGAACAAAGTGCGTAAAGCGCTCAGCGCAGAGCACTTTCACTACCAGCAGGTCGACTCGGCCAGAGCCCTGGTGCCCCGCAAGGTAAACCTGATCAACAGCTGGGACAACGAGCTGGAGCTAAAAGCGGGCACGCCGACTGCCGAGTCAGGCAAGGCTTCTCTGGACTCTCTTCTGGCAGCCTCCCAGGACCTGAAGGCCGGACTGCTGGACGGCCTGATAACCGCACCTATCAATAAGGACAACATTCAGGCAGAGGAGTTCCGCTTCCCGGGCCATACCGAGTTCCTGACCTCTTACTTTGATGCACCGGAGAGCCTGATGCTACTGGTCAGCGAGGACTTCAGAGTGGCCACGGTAACCGGGCACATGCCGCTGAAGGAAGTGCCGGCCAGGCTGACAGAGGAGCTCCTGATCCGCAAGATGACCATCCTGCTGGAGTCCCTTCGAAAAGACTTCGGCATACTGAAGCCGCGCATTGCCGTGCTAGGGCTGAACCCGCATGCCGGGGAGCAGGGCCTGCTGGGCAATGAGGAGGTGGAGGTGATCCGCCCGGCGGTGATGCACATGAAAGAGCGCGGCCACCTGGTGTTTGGCCCCTACCCTGCCGACGGGTTCTTCGGTATGCGTCAGTACAGGCAGGTAGACGCTGTGCTGGCCATGTACCACGACCAGGGGCTGATCCCGTTCAAAACTTTAGCCTTCGAAACCGGGGTCAACTACACGGCAGGCCTGCCGGTGGTGCGCACCTCCCCGGACCATGGCACTGCCTATGATATTGCAGGTAAGCATGTTGCGAATGAAACCTCTTTCCGGGAGGCGTTGTTTCTGGCCTGCGACATCATCAAAAAAAGAAAAGAAGCAGAGATGCCCGCTTTTTAATTAAGAAAGGGTATTTTATTTATCAGAAATATATTCTAATTTTGCGTCTTGCAATAAAAAGTCGGTTGTGAAAAAGCTAAGAGACTATGAAATCAACATCGCCAAGCTCAGCAATAAAAAGCATGAGTACGAGTTTGAGATGGACGATTCGTTCTTTGATCTTTTTGGGAAGGAAATAATTTTAGGGGGAAAACTGCTGGCTCACGTGGAGCTCGACAAAACAGAGTCGCTGCTCACGTTTAACATTGACATAAAGGGGCATGTGCGCCTCACCTGCGACAGAAGCCTGGAGGAGTTTGACCACCCGGTGGACGTACAGGAGACCTTCAGGATAAAGTATGGTCCTGAGAATGCCGAGCTCGACGATGACCTGTGGCAGATAACCAGCGGCACGCAGTCGGTCAACATCGCGCAGCACCTTTATGATTACATTGGGCTTTCGCTGCCTATGAAAAAGCTGCACCCACGCTTTGTGGAGGAGCTGGACGAGGAGGACGAAGACAGTGAGGAGGATATCCTGATCTACTCTTCGCGCACGGCCGGAGACGGTGATGACGAAGACGAGGATGACGACGATGATACCGATCCGCGTTGGGACGCCCTCAAAAACCTTAACTAAAGAGTTTCAGAAGTATAAAAAGTATAAACACAGTAAGTAAATTATTAACTAAAAATGGCACATCCTAAACGTAAGATTTCGAAGACCAGAAGAGATAAGAGAAGAACTCACTACAAACTTTCTGAGAAAGCTATCGCACTTTGCCCTACTACAGATACGCCGCACCTTTACCACCACGCTTACGTGGTAGACGGTGACCTGTACCACAAAGGCAAGCTGGCTATCAAAAATTATACGACTAACGCCCAGTAAGCACTACTGCCTGCTTTAGTTTTAGTTCTGTATAATTAACAACATCCATTACATGAGGATCGCCTTAGACGCTATGGGCGGCGACTATGCACCAGAGGCTGTCGTTAAAGGTGCCATACTTGCCGTAGAGCAGTTGGAGAAAGATGATGTCATTTTGCTGATCGGCAAAGAGGACGTTGTTCAGCCGCTGCTAAACGAATACAACTACGCTGGAGACAATATCAAGATTGTTCACGCTAGCCAGGTTATTGAAATGGGAGAGCACCCGACCAAGGCGCTTTCCCAAAAAACCGACTCCAGTATAGCCGTAGGATACGGCCTGCTTAAAATGCAGAAAGCAGATGCTTTTTGCAGCGCAGGCAATACCGGGGCCATGCTGGTGGGCGCTATGTTTAGTGTAAAAGCGGTCGAAGGTATACTGAGACCCTCTATCGGGGGGCTCGTTCCAAAGCTGAATGGCGGCTTCGGGATCATGCTGGATGTAGGGGCCAATGCGGACTGTAAGCCGGAAGTGCTGGAGCAGTTTGGCGAGATTGGCTATATCTACGCCAAGTATGTGCTGGAAATACCAAACCCGAAGGTCGGTTTAATGAACCTGGGCGAGGAAGAAGGCAAAGGCACTGTTGTCATGCAGGCTGCTTACCAGCGCCTGAAAGCCAACAGCAACATCAACTTTATCGGCAACATAGAAGGTCGTGACCTTTTCAACGATAAAGCGGATGTGATTGTATGCGATGGCTACACGGGCAACATCATCCTTAAAATGGCCGAAGAGATCTACGACATCCTGCATGCCAAAAACATGCACGATCCGTTCTTCGACAAATTCAACTATGAGGCTGTTGGCGGAAGCCCTATCCTGGGTATCAACGGCAATGCTGTGATCGGCCATGGTGTGTCCAGCCCAAGGGCTATCTGCAACATGGTGCTACAGGCTCAGAAAATGGTACTGTCCAAGCTTTCGGAGCGATTCAAGAAGATCACGGCGTAAGCGGATACCCATAGCGGTATCAAAATAATAAACTTGGCATAATCTGTTTCAGTAACTCTTTTTATAGAAACTGACAGGTTATGCCAAGTTTTTTTTAGTATCTTGCCCCCCACTTTAAAACTTTTAACCCAAAGACTTTTTACAATGAGTAAAATTACTGCCGCTATCACAGGTGTAGGTGGCTACGTTCCAGAATACGTACTTACTAACCAGGAGCTAGAAAAGTTGGTAGATACCAATGATGAGTGGATTGTATCTCGTACGGGTATAAAGGAGAGGCATATCCTCAAAGGCGAGAACCTGGGGACCTCCTATATGGGTGTAAAGGCAGTAAATGAGCTACTCGAGAAAACCAATACCAAGCCGGAGGAGATCGAGCTGCTGATCTGCGCCACCACTACGCCGGACATGCAGTTTCCGGCTACGGCCAACCTCATAACAGCGGAGATAGGTGCCGTAAACGCCTTCGGGTACGACCTGCAGGCCGCCTGCTCCGGCTTTATCTATGCCCTGGCCACGGGCGCAAAGTTCATTGAGTCCGGTAAGTACAAAAAAGTAGTGGTAGTGGGGGCCGACAAGATGTCCTCCATCATCAACTACGAAGACCGCACCACCTGCATCATTTTTGGTGACGGTGGAGGCGCCGTACTGCTGGAGCCAAGTACAGAGGGCCTCGGTCTACTGGATGAAATTCTTAAGTCGGACGGCACAGGTGCCGCACACCTGCACCAGAAAGCGGGCGGTAGCCGCCGACCAGCCACCATTGAGACGGTACAGAACAAAGAGCATTACGTTTACCAGGAGGGCCAGGCTGTGTTCAAGTTTGCCGTAAAAGGTATGGCTGATGTGTCTGCCGAGGTAATGGAGCGCAACAACCTGACGTCTGAGGATATTGCCTGGCTGGTACCTCACCAGGCAAACAAGCGCATTATTGAGGCAACAGCCAACCGCTGCGGGGTAAACAGCGATAAGGTGATGCTCAACATCCACAAGTACGGCAACACGACCAACGGTACGATTCCGCTTTGCCTGTGGGAGTATGAAAAACAACTGAGAAAGGGCGATAACCTGATCATCGCAGCTTTCGGAGGCGGATTTACATGGGGTGCCCTGTACCTGAAGTGGGCTTACGACCCGAAGTAATTATGCTTTAAAAATTCTAAAGAGCGGCCGAAAAGCCGCTCTTTTTTTATGGCTCAGCTCAGCATACAGCGTACAGTATACTGAACGATTGTGCAAATAGTAATATATTCGGGGCTAAAACAGTTAAAAACATTTTGCACAAACACCCCCTTACTTCTATATGAGAACACTCCTCCGTAATCAGCAGGCATGGCTGTATGTGCTGCTACTGGTTAGCATCGTTCTGCTGACCGGCGAAATCATCAACGAAAGGTTTTGGATGCATGACCTGGAGGTATACTACCGAACAGCTGCCCGGATGCTAGAAGGCAAAGAGCTCTACCGGATTCAGGAGGACGGGCACTACGTGTACAAGTACTCGCCTACCGCAGCAGTATACTTTGTCCCCCTCTCTCTGCTCCCTTTTTCGCTTGCCAAGGTGGTGTACTGGGCATTGCTCACTGCCATTGCCGCCGCCGTGCTGCAGCTGCTGTACAAAATGGCTGCCGGCTCCGCGCCGGGCATACTTACCAGAAACAGTAACTTCTTACTCTTAGCGTTTTTGGCTGTGGGCGCGCATATACACCGGGAGTGGCACCTGGGGCAGGTAAACCTGGTGCTGCTGGGAGTTTACGTACTCTTCATCCGGGCACTGCAGCAGGAGAAGGGGCTCTTTGCCGGCCTGCTCTTGGGGGCGAGCCTTTTTCTAAAACCGTTCGGGCTGATCTTCTACCCCTATCTCCTGCTAAAGAAGCAGTACAAGGCACTGTTTACCTCCCTGGCGGGTGTCGTTTTACTAGGGCTGCTGCCAATGGTATTCTACCCGTCGTGGCCGGTGTACCTGCAGCTGAACCAAAGCTGGCTGGCGGAGCTTGCCATAGAGTTGAGTGCCAAGCAAAACCTGCTGGCAGATGCCAATCATACGATTTTCTCTGTACTGGCACGCGTCACGCCGATCGGGTCCCTGCTAGGTAGCCCGGGGGCAGTCCGCGTTTACCAGGTGCTGCTGCTGGGGCTGATCGCGCTTTTCCTCCTGTGGTTCATCCGGCTGGGGAAAGCGCTTAAGGGCAGCGTGGTGGCAGAAGGAGCTTTGCTCATCTCCCTGATCCCGCTGTTTGCCTTTACCAGCCAGAATGCTTTTCTGTTTACGCTGCCCTGCATCGTGGTGCTTCTTTACCGCTTTAAAACACTGCCCGCACCAGCAAAATGGATGACGGTTGGCGGCTGCGTACTTGTCGGCATAAACATCCGCGACCTGATGGGCTCCAGGCTGTACAACGTGCTGGAAGATGCCTCCGTTTATACCTTTGGGGCGGTGCTTTTGCTGGCGTCCCTGGCCATGTGCCGCTACCATGCGCAAAAGCCGCTGAAGCAACAGCAGGTTGAAACTGAAAATATTACGCATGCATAACATCCCATGTAAAAGGAAGGAAATCCAGCCTTTAAAGAGGCTTTTTCTGAACTTTTTTGGCAGAAAAGCTAACTTTGTTTGCAAGACATAGTTTTGCGCTATACTTTTATTGTTCAATATACATTATTAGATACAACCATATATTATGGCAACCACAGCTGATATCAAAAACGGCGTTGTGATTGAATATAACAACGACCTGTACCAGGTAATTGAGTTCCAGCACGTAAAGCCAGGCAAGGGCCCTGCCTTTGTTAGAACTAAGCTTAGAAACGTAAAAACGGGTAAAGTAATCGACAACACTTTCTCGGCTGGACATAAGATCACAACTGCCCGCGTAGAGCAGCGCCCTCACCAGTACATCTTCAAAGATGACTTAGGCTACCATTTCATGGACATGAACACATTTGAGCAGGTTGCTCTCAGTGAAGCCATGGTGCCTTTTGCTGACTTGATGAAAGAAGGCCAGGAAGTAACCATCCTGTTCCACGCTGAGACGGAGACCCCGCTAACGTGTGAGATCCCTCCTTTTGTAGAGCTTACCATTACGTATACAGAGCCGGGCATCAAAGGCGACACAGCGACCAACGCTTCCAAGCCAGCCATCGTGGAGACGGGTGCCACCATTCAGGTACCGCTTTTCATCGGCCAGGACGAAAAAATCAGAGTAGACACTCGAACTTATTCTTACGCAGAAAGAGTAAAATAACACATGAAAGCTAAAGACATCCAGGAACTGATCGACTTCATCGCCAAATCCGGCCTGAACAAAGTTAACATTGAGACAGAAGAGTTTAAAATCTCGGTACAGCGCGAGCCAAACCAAAAAGTAAAGTACGTGAGTGAGCCAGCTCCTGCCCAGGCAGCTGCCCCTGCTCCTGCTCCGGTTGCCGCTCCTCAGGCCGCTCCTGCAGTACCTGCAGCCGCCCCGGCCGCTGCCCCTGCTCCGGCTGCCTCAGACGAGAGCAAGTATGTAGCCATCAAAGCGCCTATGATCGGTACTTTCTACCGCTCATCCAGCCCTGAGGCTCCTGCTTTCGTTAACGTAGGCGACGAGGTGAAGAAAGGACAGGTAATCTGCATTATCGAGGCCATGAAGCTGTTCAACGAGATCGAGTCTGAAGTATCAGGCAAGATCGTGAAGGTGCTGGTAGACAACGCCACACCGGTTGAGTACGACCAGCCACTGTTCCTGGTAGACCCAAGCTAATCATTCAAATTTGAAAATTTGAAAATGAGGAAATTTGAAAATGGAGATGGCATGATAAACGTCTCCATTTTCATTGTATATAATTTTCAAATCGACAAATCTTCAAATCTACTAACCTGATTATATGTTTAAGAAAATATTGATCGCCAACCGTGGCGAGATTGCGCTGCGCATTATTCGTACGTGTAAGGAGATGGGCATCAAAACGGTGGCCGTCTACTCTACCGCTGACAAGGAAAGCCTGCACGTGCGCTTTGCAGATGAGGCAGTTTGTATCGGACCGGCTCCCAGTGCCCAGTCCTACCTGAACATCCCAAACATCATTGCTGCAGCTGAGATCACCAACGCCGACGCCATTCACCCTGGCTACGGCTTCCTTTCTGAAAACGCTGATTTCTCCCGCATCTGTGCTGAGAATAACATCAAATTCATCGGTGCCTCTCCGGAGATGATCAACGCCATGGGCGATAAGGCCTCGGCAAAGGCAACCATGAAGAAAGCCGGCGTACCTACCATCCCGGGCTCTGACGGACTGCTTAGCTCCAAAGAAGAGGGCATCAAGCTGGCCAATAAGGTAAAGTACCCAGTAATCCTGAAGGCAACAGCCGGCGGCGGTGGCCGCGGCATGCGTATCGTGAAAAACGATATGGAGTTTGAAAAAGCCTGGAACGACGCCCGCACAGAGGCAAAGGCGGCTTTCGGAAACGACGGTATCTACCTGGAGAAATTCGTAGAGGAGCCGCGCCACATCGAGATCCAGCTGATCGGGGACCAGCACGGACAGGTAGCGCACCTATCCGAGCGTGACTGCTCTATCCAGCGCCGTCATCAGAAACTGGTGGAGGAAACTCCTTCCCCGTTCATTACCGACGATCTGCGTGAGAAAATGGGACAGGCGGCTATCGCGGGCGCCAAGGCCATCAACTATGAAGGCGTAGGCACAATCGAGTTCCTGGTGGACAAGAACCGTGATTTCTACTTTATGGAGATGAACACGCGTATCCAGGTGGAGCACCCGATCACAGAAGAGGTAATTGATTACGACCTGATCAAGGAGCAGATCAAGGTAGCAGCCGGTGAGAAGATCACAGGTAAGAACTACTACCCTAAAATGCACGCCATTGAGTGCCGTATCAACGCGGAGGACCCGAAAAACGGCTTCCGCCCTTCTCCAGGCAAAATTACGACGCTGCACGTGCCAGGAGGCCACGGCGTACGTATCGACTCGCACGTATACTCTGGCTATACCATTCCGGCTAACTACGACTCCATGATCGCGAAGCTGATCGTGAGCGCGCAGACGCGTGAAGAGGCGCTGGTGAAGATGAAACGTGCGCTAAGTGAGTTCGTGATCGAAGGCATCAAAACAACTGTGCCTTTCCACCTGAAGCTGATGGATGACGAAGGCTTCAAAAACGGGAACTTCACAACTGCTTACCTGGACAATTTCGACTTCAAGAGCATCGACTAAGTATACCATACCAAGGTACAAGCCCCAGCTTTTATAGCTGGGGCTTTTTTGATGATAACACTATGAGGAAAGACATGGGCCGCACAACCATCTACTCACTCCTGGGACTTCTTTTGGCACTGTCACAGGTTAGCTGCACCTCCGTGCTGTTTATAGAGTCAACACAGCCACCGGAGGTGGAGATTGCACACGAGCAGTGGAAGGTAGTGGCCATCAACAGGTATAACCCGGAGTTACTCACCTTTAAACGCGAAAAGAAAGTAGAGGTGTATGCAGAGGGTGCCCGTGAAGCCTTTACAGGCGCACTGGACGCTATACTGCTGGACGATACTTACCGTTTGATAGCTGCAGACACGACAACCTACCTGGCGCAGACGCCGGAGGAGCCGTTAAACCCGGAGCAGGTACGGGCGATCTATCAAAAGCACCCACACCACCTGCTCTTATCCCTGGATGGCTTTGACACATTTTTTGATCAGGAGACGGTGCACGCAAGAGACACAGACGGCCACGTGTCGAAGACAGCGCACTATACCTTGGTCACCAAAACCAGCTGGACCCTGTTCGACAGCACCGGTACCGTGCTGGACCAGGTGACCCTCTACAACGAAGAACTATACAATTCCAGAGCTGTGCTGAGTGGATTACTTGCTATCGGGCCCTCTATGGCCAATGCCGGCCCTGAGGTTAACAGGCTCGCCTGGTATACTGGCAACGACTACTGGAAGCGCTTGTCCCCTACCCCTGTCAGTATCATCAGGTCTTACTACTCCAACAAGACGATGCAGCCGGCAGCGGAGCGCATGGCTGCCGGAAACTGGGCAAACGCGATACAGCTCTTAAGGCCTATGACCGAGAGCGGCTCTAAAAAGGAAGCCAGGCGGGCTGCGTATAACTTGGCCGTGGTCTATGAGGCAATGGGAAATATCCGCGAAGCCAAGGTATGGGCCCGTTACGCACAGGAACGCGGAGACCGGCTGGCGACTTACCTCCTACCCGATCTGGAGAACTACGGCCATTAACCATGTTCCCCTATAAAAGCAGCAGGCCCGACTCGCGAGTCGGGCCTGCTGCTTTTATAGGCTTACTTCTTCTGTTTTTCTTCCGCTTCGATCAGCTCCTCCAGCTCCTTGTACCAGCCCTCCCCATACTTGCGGATCAGCGGCTCTTTCAGGAACTGGTACACACGCACGCCCAAGTCTTGTCCAAAGCTGCAGGCGGAGCTGCAAATACCCCAGCGGTCATAGTTCAGGGCTTCAAAGCCGTCGTACTTCGTGATCCGGATCGGGTACAGATGGCAGGAGATCGGCTTTTTCCAGTCAATCTTACCATCTATATGAGCCTGTTCGATGGCGCACTTGAGCATGTTGTTTTCATCATAAATGGCATAGGCGCACTCACGGTTCCCAATAGTGGTGGTGGAATAATCATCTTCCCAATCCTTGATGTACAGCCCCTGCTCTTCTACCGCCTGTACGCCAGCGGCAGACATGTAAGGCTTGATCTGCTCGTAATGCTTCTCCAGGATCTCCAGCTCGTCCTCCTCCAAGGGTGCTCCCAGGTCACCTTCCACACAGCAGGCTCCCTTACACTTTTCCAGGTTACAGACAAAGAACTGTTCGCGCACATCGTCGCTGATCACGGTATTCTGAAGGACTATCATACTATCTAATTCAAAAGGAACAGCACCGAGAGCAGTATCACAAACTTACTCCTGTGCCTAAAAAGGAAGACAAAGGTAGCAAGAAATTAGTTTAAAAGGTGGTCTTTCAGGAAGAGGTAGCAACAGATGAGGCTGATACCTGCTCTGCTTTCTTCTCCTACTCCTGCCGCTGCGGGGAACCGGCAGCCAGGAGCATGTTCTGTACGTTCTCGCGTTTGGTATAGTCAATGGCTGCTTTGCCAGCGTTATCCAGCGTTTTCACGTCAGCACCCGCCTGGATCAGGGCCAGGATCATCTCAAAGTTGGCGTCTATCTCACAGGCCAGTATCAGCGGCGTTTTGCCCTCGTTGTTCTGCACGTTCGGGTCCGCGCCCGCCTGCAGCAGCCTCTCCAGCTCCATGATGCCGATGTGCTGGCCAATGGTAGCCTGGAGTGCCTGTGCCAGTGCCGTATTCCCTTCCCCATCCTTGATATTCGGATTGGCCTTATACTTAAAAAGCGTGTCCAGCAGTTGAATCTGCTCCTGCTCATACAGCTCAGACCTCACCCGGGCACTGCCCACTACATAGTGCAGTGCCGTTTTCCCCTGCTTGTCCTGCGCATTCACATCCGCACCGTTCTTTAGCAGCAGGCTAGAAGTTTGCAGGCGCACGCCCGGCTCATACACCACGCCATAATCCTCCAGCAGCAAAGGCACATACACCGTATGCATCAGCGGTGTGCGCTCATGCAGGTTGGCCTCATACTCGTCCGGCACGGCCAGGGTATTGGTACTGCCTCCGGCGGCAATGGCGCGCTTCAGCATCTCGGGGTCGCGGTTGATGGCCGCAATCACCACCTTCTGGTCCGGTGTCTGGTTGATGTAGAGCAGCTGCTCATAGGCATTCACGCTTCCCTTGGCCACTGCCTGGCGGTACAGTTTGCGGGCTTCGTCGATCTTCACCTCTCCTAAGGTCCCTTCTTCGTAGAGCAGCGCAAGGGTATATAGAGCCTCCCGCTCACCGGCAGCCACGGCTTTCTTCAGCCAGTGTACCGCCTTTTCATGGTCTTTGGCTACCCCCTCCCCGTTCAGGTACAGGTTGGCCAGCGAGGTATAGGCCACCACATCGTTTGCCTCAGCGGCGCGGCGGATATAGTTAAAGGCCAGGCTCTTGTCCATCAGCTCCCCGAAGCCGGTATAGTACATGCTTCCCAGGATACGGTTACAGAAAGGGTCCCCCTCTATCGCATTCTCCCGAATGGTCATGGCGGCTGTTCGCATCCGCTGCATAAAGCGCTGCTTGTCGTCCTGCGTGCGCAGGATCATGAGCTCGGCCATACCTAAGTGCCCCAGCACACTGCCGCTGTCCAGCGCAGCCTGGTAGTAGTAACGGGCAGAGTCTTTGTTGGCAGAAAAGTACTTCTCCGCGTTCTGTACCTGCCTTACCGTATCGATCTGCACCGAGTCATACTTGAGCTCCCGGTACTGGTGCATGCGCCCCAGGAAGTAGTAAGCATCCTTGTCACCGGCGGCAATGGCCTTCTTAAACTGATCCTCCGCCTCCTGGAACCGAAGGGTGGTGTAGTAGGCCATGGCCGTATCCATGACAGGTGTGCGCCATACCTGCCGCACCACAAGCGCAGGCTTGGCCGTTGCCGCAGCAGCTTTTGCAGTAGGGGTGGCGGCAGGCTTTTGGCCAGTACTTTGCACCTGCTTCGGGCTTCCAGTGCTTTTAGGTGGCGTTTTGGTCTGCGCCAAACTGGTGCCACCAGCAAACAGGAACACCAGCAGCAAAAGCGTCTGGCCGAACTTTAAAAAACTATTTTTTAGAGAATAAGGAGTCAAAACGATAAACTTAGTTGTTGATGCTGTAGCTACAAAATTACGGCCTTACAGGCTTTAAATCAAAATGGGGGAGATTTTCGATCCGGCCCCGCTACTAAACGCTTTATGGCAAAGAGGTGTTCATATAAGTACGATTTCCCCAGTATAACTGCACGGGCCGTGCCAAAAGTATAGCCGCCATTCTGAAAAAGGAATTGTATTTGTAAATTGCATAGATTTTAAGACGCACGCGGAAGAGAAGAAATGGATTATATCAGCTTATTAAACGAGTCGCAGCGCGGCGCGGTGCTTCACACAGAGGGGCCGGCCATGATCATAGCGGGTGCAGGCTCCGGCAAAACAAGAGTACTTACCTATCGTATCGCTCACCTCATCAGCGAGGGAGTGGACCCTTTCAACATACTGGCCCTTACCTTTACGAACAAAGCCGCCAAGGAAATGCGCCACCGTATCGAAAAGGTGATCGGCAACGAGGCCAAAAACATCTGGATGGGCACTTTCCACTCAGTATTCTCGCGCATCCTCCGTGCCGAGGCGGAGAAGATCGGGTACCCGAAGAGCTTCACTATCTACGACACCGACGACTCCAAGACGCTGATCCGGAACATCGTGAAGGAAATGAACCTGGACGATAAACTCTACAAGCCGAACGTCGTGCTGGGGCGCATCTCTTCAGCCAAGAACAAGCTGATCTCGGTAAAGCAGTACCTCAACGACCCGGTAATCCAGGCAGATGACGAGGCGGCCATGCGGCCTAAGATCGGCAAGATCTATGAAACGTACCAGAACCGCTGCTTCCGGGCCGGCGCCATGGACTTCGATGACCTCCTCTTCAACACGAACGTGCTCTTCAAAGATCACCCGGATGCGCTGAACAAATACCAGAACATCTTTAAGTACGTGATGGTGGACGAGTATCAGGACACGAACTACTCGCAGTACCTGATCACGCGCAAGCTGTCCGCCAAGAACCGTAACATTGTGGTGGTAGGCGACGATGCACAGTCGATCTATGCCTTCCGTGGGGCCGATATCCAGAACATCCTCAACTTTGAGCGCGACTACCCGGAGCTGCAGGTGTTTAAGCTGGAGCAGAACTACCGCTCCACCAAGAACATCGTGAACGCGGCCAACTCGGTTATCAGCAAAAACACGGCCCAGTTGAAGAAGGACGTGTACACCGACAACGAGCAGGGGCCGCTGATCGAGGTGATCAAGGCAAACTCTGACAACGAGGAAGGCAAGCTGGTGGCCACCACTATTTTCGAGGAAAAGATGAACAACCACCTCTCCTACGACGACTTCGCCATCCTGTACCGCACCAACGCGCAGTCGCGTGCCATGGAGGAAGCCCTGCGCCGCATGAACATCAAGTATAAGATCATCGGCGGTCTGTCGTTCTACCAGCGTAAGGAGATCAAGGACCTGATCGCGTACCTGCGCCTGACGGTGAACCCGAACGATGAGCAGGCCCTGCGCCGGGTGATCAACTACCCGAA
>JAJLKL010000257.1:0-3498 GCA_033838975.1 Hymenobacteraceae bacterium
AGCCGGATGGGTCGCCAGCCACGTACAGCACCGAGTCTTTGTAATTGTGCGCCGCCGGTGCGTTGGAGCCCTGGAAGTACCACTTCTCAGGGTAAATGAAAGTCCAGTTGTTGAGGTCGGTGGAGTGCCAGTAGCCCATGGAGCGGGTCACGAACATGTAATACTCCCCCCGGAACTGCACCACGGCCGGGTCGGCGCCGGAGCGGTACGACAGGTCGTTGTGGGCATTGTAGATCATGTAGGTATAGTCCACGTTGAGCGGATTGCAGTAGGTGCTCGGCTTAGCGGCCTGACCGGTCTGTGCCTTTACATCTTGGCCTATATCTGAAAAAAAGTAAATCCCGATCAGCAAAAAAACCCGGAGCACATACCTCATGTTATACTTTATACTTTTCGTGTATATACTTGACATACTGCATATTATTTAGTTACATCTGTAGTTTACAATTAAAGGCTTTTCAAGAAGCTATACCAGTTAACCGCATGGAGCAAAAGGTATAAATCAGGTATAGCCCGCACACTATCACTTCAGGTGCGGACTCTCAAATCCCAGTTTCCTCAAGCCATCCTGAACTTCGGGAGCACTCATAAACAAGTCCCATAGCAAGCCGCTGCGGTGGTTCTCGACCATCACCACAATTGGTCCCTGGTCTATACCTAAGTAGCGTTTCGGGAACCAGTTTTCGGTTTCGCTGTAGGCATCATAAGGTCCGAATTGACCGATCACTTTGTCTTGCAGGTCGCCATAGAGATAGCGCAGCACGTTCATCGATTTTTCAGGGGTATACGGGAAAGAAGATAGTGCGGCAGTTGGGGTGATCACACCGAGGTCACGGCTCGGGCTATGGCCGGCATAGCCTTTGGGTGAATAGCTTGATGTCATACCCCAGGAGTTTTCGCCGTAGCCTTTATAGCCTTTTGGATTCTCGAGCGCGTAATCGTAGTGAATAAGTGTGTGGTTGCGGTTGTGCTCCCAATAGTCGGCATACCTGTCCTTGAGGCCGCGCGGGTCAAGGCCAAGGTAGGAATAGTGCGCCCAGAACAGTGGTCCCACACTCCCCTTTTCTCCCTGGTGGTCCAACACTATTCTGTGGCCGTACTTTTCGAAATCCACCTTAATCTCCCCGTTACGGGCCCAGCCTTCGTGGTATACCTCGGCAGGCACGCCATGCGTGGGCGACGAGGCGGCCAGTACATACATGATCAGGCACTCGTTATACCCGCGCACCGGAAAGTTCATTTTCCAGCCAAACTTCGGAGACCAGTGCCAGAACAGGGCGTTCTGCTTGTTGCGGTACCAGTTCCAGTCCACGCCCTCCCAAAGTTTCGTGATATGTGCGGCCAGCGCCTTTTCCTGCTCATTGCCATTTGCGAAGTACTGCCGAACAGTCAGCAGCCCCTGCACCAGAAAAGCCGTTTCCACCAGGTCGCCTCCGTCGTCCATCTGGCTGAAAGGCTTTACCTTCCCTGTCTCGCCATACAGCCAGTGCGACCATGCCCCATGGAAACGATCAGCCTTTTCGAGGTAGTCGGCTATATGCTTTAACCTTTTAAACCCTTCTTCACGTGTGATGAAACCCCGTTCTATACCTACCAGAATCGCCATCACACCAAATCCTGTCGCACCCGTTGTCACTACATTCTTATCATTTTGCGGGTACACCCCATCTGCATGGAATCGCTCCCGCGCCATGCCAGAAGTGGGCTCGGCACCGTCCCAGAAATATTGAAAGGTTTCACGCTGCAGTTGGTCCAGCAATTCGTCGTCGCTTAACTTGTCTCCCTGCATAGCGGTCGTGTCAACAGGTTCGGTAATTTCTACAGTTTCGGATGTAGTTGTGGTTTGCTGGCAAGCAAATAGAAGCAAAGTCAGAACAGGTATAGACCAACCCTTTTGCCAGATTTTTAGAAGTGGTGAGTAGTGTTTTTGCATAGTCTGATTTCATTTAACGCAGGTATACTGCAAGATTCTTATCAACTCCGTTTCCTGTTAGTCGAAGCGTATACGCTCCGATAGGTATAGCCTCTCCGAATGTTACGGTATGCAGGCCATTATTTTTGTTCTCATTGTCCCAGATCGTTTCGGCTTCGCTGCCGTCCGATTTTAACAGTGCCAAGGTATAGCTGCCTGCCTCGCTTATACCTACATCTACATGATATGCTCCTACGTCCGGGTGCTTTAACAGATCCACCACGCCCGACCTGACGTCAGGTATAGCCAGCGGGAAACCCGTCTTATAAACAGGCTTACTTATACCTGCTTTCTGCAAGCCGGACTGCACTTCGGGCAGGTCTGTAAACATACTCCAGAGCAAGCCGCTCCGGTAATTCTCAATCATGACCACAATCGGCCCTTGATCTATGGCCAGGTGGTCGCTGGCAAACCAGTTACGGGACTTGTTATAGGCATCTTTAAAGCCATAGCTCCCCCAAAGCTGCTGCATACTGTTGAAATTGCGCAGTGCCTGCATGCTGTAAAAGGGTGTATAGGGGAAAGATGACAGAGCGGCAGTCGGGGCAATCGTGCCATTGTCATTCAGTGGTTCATGCGCCAGGTAGCCGTTTGGGTCGTCGGAAGCGGTAAGCCCCCAGTTGCCGGATGAGTATCCGAAACTCTTGGGCGCACTATACAGGCTCCAGGCCCGGTTAATGAGCGTGTGCTTCAGGTTATGCAGCCAGTAATTGGTCAGCTGGTCCTCCATCTGCCTGGGATCGAGGCTCAGGAAAGAATAGTGCGCGAAGAACAGCGGACCACCGTAACCCGGCCCCATCTCCAACATGTAGCCTTCATAAGTTCCGGTCTTCCGGTTTACCCAGGTCCGCTCGTATACCTCCGGCTCAATGGCGTGTGTTGGTGATGCCAGCGCTAGTATGTGTGTGATCAGGGCTTCGTTCCAGCCGCGAATGGGCATGTTCATTTCCCAGCCATACGCCGGACTCCAGTGCCAGTAAAGTAGGCCATCGCCACGCGAGGCATACCAGTCCCATTCCACTTCCTGCCAGAGCCGCGTAATCCTTTCGCGTAATTCTGTTTCCGGAGCATCAAAGCCATTGAAATAGGCCCGGGCCACCAGCAAGCCGTTTATCAGAAAGGAAGTCTCTACCAGAACGCCTCAGTTGTCTTTGGCACTGAAAGGTATAACCGCCCCGGTATTTCCGTTCATCCAATGCGGCCAGGCACCATGAAAACGGTCGGCCTTCGCCAGGAACCCGGTCATCTTGTGAAGCCGCTCTACTGCCTGCTGGCGTGTTATCCAGCCACGCTCCGCTCCCACCATCAAAGCCTGAACGCCAAATCCACTGCCCCCGATGGTCACCACATCCCCAGAGCTGCTACGCTCCCGCGCCATACCTGATATCGGGTGTGCATAATCCCAGAAGTATCGGAAGGTGGCCTCCTGTACCTTGTCCAGCAGTGCCTTATCGGCTGCGGTATTGGCAACAGCAGGTTCCTCCGGCGTATCCGGTTCTGGCTCCTGCTGCTCCTCAGGTTTGTCT
>JAJLKL010000258.1:0-6977 GCA_033838975.1 Hymenobacteraceae bacterium
GTGAAGGGCAAGTTCTTCAGCGACTTCAGCATGATCATTTACAACGGCTCCGGTAATGTTGTTTTCACATCTGCGGATGCAGCCACAGGCTGGGATGGCACTTTTAACGGGGAAAGGATGCCTGCCGGCGCCTATGCCTACCTGATCACGGTAAAAACGACAGGCGGCGCAGAAAAACGCCGGACCGGTACCGTTACGCTGCTGCGGTGAGGGGAGAATCTTTCAAGCAAGCTTTTAGTCTTACCTTAGGGAGAGTATAGCCTTGGGAACTGAAAATTCACAAACAACAGTATATAGCACCATTCTGATTTTATGCTTGTATATTTGCGGCAGAATGGGCTAAAACATGTAGCCCACGTACATACAGTAAAAACGAAAGGAAGAGACTATGTTTGATATGATGGGCATGATGGGCAAAATGAAAGAAGTCCAGGCCAAACTGAAGCAAGCACAAGATAACCTGCAGCACATTACCGTTACCGCCGAGTCCGGCGCTGGGCTGGTGAAAGCCACCGTAAACGGTCAGAAAAAGCTTTTGAAGATCGAGATAGATGAGTCTATCCTCAATGCCAATGACCAGGACATGGTAAACGACCTGGTAGTGGCAGCCGTGAACAATGCCATGCTGACGGCTGGCGAGCGTGCCCAGGAAGAAATGAAAAAGCAAACGGAGGGCCTGCTTCCAAACATCCCGGGATTAGACTTCGGAAACTTTGGCCTATAACCCCCCGCACACAGCCATTGTTATCCTTAACTGGAACGGGCTGCGTTTTTTACAGGAATTTCTGCCATCGGTAGTGGAGCACAGCGCCGGCTGCGAGGTGATCGTGGCCGACAACGCCTCTACCGATGGCTCTGTTGCTTTTCTGCAGGAGTGTTTTCCGCAGGTGCGCCTGATACAGCTGCCGGAAAACTACGGTTTCTGCGAAGGCTACAACAAGGCCCTGCGGCAGGTGCAGGCCAAATACTATGTGCTGCTGAACTCGGATGTGGCCGTGCCGCCTAACTGGACGGAGCCCATCATCCGCATGATGGAGGCAGACGAAACCATTGCCGTATGCCAACCCAAGATCAGCGCGCAGCAACACCCCGACTTTTTTGAGTACGCCGGTGCCGGGGGCGGCATGATCGACGCCCTGGGCTACCCCTTCTGCCGTGGCCGCCTGTTTGAGACAATAGAGGAGGACCGGGGGCAGTACAACGATATGCAGGAGGTTTTCTGGGCTACGGGAGCCTGTATGTTCGTGCGGGCCGATGTATACCATGCGCTGGAGGGGCTGGAGCCGGCTTTCTTTGCCCATATGGAGGAAATCGACTTTTGCTGGCGCGCCCAGAACGCCGGCTACAAGGTCATGTACAACGGCCATACCCAGGTATACCACGTAGGCGGCGGCACGCTGCACAAGTCCAACCCCCGCAAAACGTACCTTAACTTCAGGAACGGACTGGCGCTGGTGTACAAGAACCTGCCGGCCAAAGAACTCATCCCCACCATCAGCCTCAGGATCGTGCTGGACTGGGTGGCGGCGCTGCGCATGGTGTTGGCCGGCCAGACAAAGGATGCCAAAGCCGTGCTGGATGCGCACGCCGACCTGCTCCGGAAGAGCAGCTACTGGCGCCGGCGCAGAAAAGCGCAGCCACACAAGGGCAATTTCCCGCACCTGAAGGGCGTTTACAAGGGGAGTATCGTCTGGGAGTATTTTATCAGGCAAAAAAGGACGGTGAAGGACCTATAGGTCCCAAACAGTGCTGCGCTCTCGCCTCCAACTCTTTTGCACGTTCATCCAAAAGGCTAACATCAGGTACAGGATCACCGGTGAACCCATGGTAAGGAAGGACAAGTAAATGAAAGTGAGGCGAATGCTGCTTGAAGCGATTCCGAGTTTCTCGCCCAGCATCGTACAAACACCAAAGGCCCGTGATTCGATAAAGTACTGGAGCTTTTTCATTTATGGTAATAGATTAAACGCTAAAATTATATTTTTTTATACTTCTATCAAAATCCAAAGCTTCGACAGGTATAACCTCTAACGTCTGAACACGGTTAGTCTTGTATTTTTACGCTTAAAGCTTACATCAGGATATGCAATCACCCAAAAGACCTCTACAATTAATAGCCATCACCCTTTCTTTCGGCATCCTAGGCAGCGGCTGCACCCTTTCCCGCATGGTCAGGCAGGCTGAAAAACACCAGGAAATAACCGTACAACCCAACCCGCTGGCGGCCAGCGGCCAGCAGGTGAACTTTGAGCTGAAGGCGCAGGTGCCGGAAAAGCTGGTGCGCGAAAAGCAACGCTACAAAATAGATGTGTACTATGAATATGCCGGCCAGCAGCGCGAGGATGTGGGCTCGCTGAACTTCGAATTCGGAGAGTTTATCTACGAGAACAAAAAGCCGACCATCACCAAACAGTTTTCCTTCCCTTACGCCCCCAAAAAAGATAAGGGCCGCCTGATGGTACAGGGGCTGGCCATCGACAAGGAAGACGGCGACGTGAAGTATACTAAACCACAGCAAGTAGCCACCGGCCTGGTGACCACTCCCCTCCTGATCGTGCGCAACAACGACTTTGGCATTCTACCGGATACGTATGCAGAGGATGCCGGTAAGCCCGCCTCCCTGGTGTTTTACTTTGAGGAGGACCAGGCGAAGCTGCGCAATTACCTGGGCTCCAACCTGCAGGTGCTGGACCAGTACGTGATGGACAATGTAACTTCGCAGCAGGTCTCCATCACAGCGGGCCAGGCGCCGGACGAACTTGGCAGCCGCATTGCCCAGAAGCGCGCCAGGGCGCTGGAAAGCTACTACCGCGAAAAACTCGGCACCCTCGACTACAGCGGAAAGAAAGTAAGCATCCGAACACAGGTACAGCCCGAGAACTTCGAGCAGCTGCTGCAGAAGGTGCAGGCCTCGGCGCTGCCCAAGCAGGAAAAGCAGGAGGTGATCGAGGTCCTGAGCAGTAACAGAAGCCAAAAGGAAAAGGTAAAGGCACTGGAACAGACCAAGGCTTCCGGTTACCTGCAACAGTACATATACCCTGCCCTGCGCACGGCTACCGTGGAGATAAACTACGACCGCAGCCGTAAGGCAGACTACGAGGTGTACCTGCTGGCCAAGAAGATCGCGGAGGAAAAAGCCAGCGCCGACGTGCTGACGGAGGAGGAGCTGCAGTATGCCGCCACCCTTACCCCGCTGCTGGACGAGAAGCGCCGGCTTTACGAGGCGGCGGTAAAGACCACCGACAAGTGGCCAGCCTACTACAACTTGGGCGTTGTGTACAACCAGATGGCCCGCAAGGATTATCGCCCGGAGGCTAAGCAGGCACTGCTGTCGCGCGCCATACACAACCTGACCTTTGCCGGCTACCGCAACCCTACGGCCGGGGTATACTACAGCCTGGCAAGCGCCTACCACCTGCGCGGCGACCTGCTGGAGGCGCTGCAGTACTATGATTACGCCATCAAACTGGGAGGCTCGGAAGAGGTCCTGCAGCAGATCTTCGCCGACAAGGCTGCCCTGGAAATCGGAATCGGCCAGTATGATGACGCCATTGAGAGCCTGCGCTACGCCGGCGACAGCTACCAGACCAACATGAACCTGGGCCTGAGCTATCTGCTGAAGGAAAACTATGAGGGGGCTCAGCAGTTTTACAACCGTGCCCTGGAGCTGAAGGAAAATGATGCGCTGGCCTATTACAGCATGGCGCTGATAGGTGCCCGCACACAAAATGAGCAGCTGCTGGAAAATAACCTGCGCCGGGCCGTACGGGCAGATAAGTCCTTCATGCAAAGGGCCATCAACGACTTGGAGTTTGAGGCCTACCGCGACAAAGCTGTTTACAAAGACGCCCTGCTCCGATAGGCACAGCTGCAAAAAGCAGGAAGTACATTGTAAATTGACAGACTTCTCTTAATTTTACCGACAGAACCGAGAATTAAACATCTTATATGCGAAGTATACAGTTTAGAGAAGCCCTGCGCGAAGCTATGTCAGAGGAAATGCGCCGCGACAAGAGCGTGTTCCTGATGGGTGAGGAAGTAGCTGAATATAACGGGGCCTACAAAGTAAGCCAAGGCATGCTGGACGAGTTTGGTCCGGAGCGCGTGATCGATACACCGATCGCCGAGCTTGGTTTCGCCGGTATCGGCGTGGGTGCCTCTATGAACGGCCTGCGTCCGATCGTGGAGTTCATGACCTTCAACTTCTCTCTGGTAGCCATTGACCAGGTGATCAACTCTGCGGCCAAGATGATGTCCATGTCAGGTGGCCAGTACTCTTGCCCGATCGTTTTCCGTGGGCCAACTGGTAGCGCCGGTATGCTGTCTTCGCAGCACTCACAGAACTTCGAGAACTGGTATGCCAACACGCCAGGTCTGAAGGTAGTGGTTCCTTCGAACCCTTATGATGCCAAAGGCCTGATGAAATCCGCCATCCGCGACAACGACCCAGTGATCTTCATGGAGTCGGAGCAGATGTATGGCGACAAAGGAGAAGTTCCGGAGGAGGAGTACCTGATTCCGATCGGCGTGGCCGACATCAAGCGTGAAGGTACAGACGTAACCATCGTTTCTTTTGGCAAGATGATGAAAGTAGCCCTGGCGGCTGCCGAGGAGCTGGCTAAAGACGGTGTGGAGGCCGAGGTGATCGACCTGCGCACAGTTCGCCCGATCGACTATAAAACACTGGTAGAGTCTGTTAAGAAGACGAACCGCATGGTGGTTGTGGAGGAGGCCTGGCCACTGGCTTCTATCTCTGCGGAACTTGCCTACCACATCCAGAGCAACGCGTTTGACTACATGGATGCTCCGGTGAAGCGTGTTACCTGCCGCGACGTGCCACTTCCTTACGCCCCTACTCTGATCGAGGCCTCGCTTCCAAACGTAGAGCGTACGATTGAAGCGGTAAAGCAAGTAATGTATCAGAAAGCGTAGTTACGCTCCGTACTTACAACATACAGAAGGCGACTTACAGTGAGTCGCCTTTTTCTTTTTCCTTCTCTTTCACCTCGCCGGTTTCCGGGTCCATCTCCACCTCCTTCTTCTTCACTTTCACGGCAGTGTCATCCGGCAAGATGCCCCTGTCGTGCTCCCTGGAGTATACCTGCGTGAACTCAGCCCCCAGCAGTACGATAACGGAGGTATAGTATACCCACACCAGGATCAGCACAAGAGATCCGGCTGCCCCATAGGTATCAGCCAGCGGGTCGTGCTGGAAGTAGATCGTTAGCACGTTCTTTCCGATCACAAACAGAATAGCCGTTACCGTAGCTCCCACCCACACATTGGGCCAGCGGATTTTAGCGTCGGGAAGCACTTTGAAGATGGCCGCAAAAATAACAAGGCTGATCAGGATGGAGACCAGCACGTTTCCGATCGTGATCAGGTAAACAGCTATCCCAGAGAGCTGCTCCCGCAGGTAGTCGTTGACCACCCCCATCACCACATCAACAGACAGTGACACCAGCAGCAAGAACCCCAGGCTCACGACCATGGCCAGCGAGAGCACCCGGTTTATGATCAGTTTCAGCCACCCTTTTTCCGGTTTTGCCTTCACTTCCCACATAGAGTTCAGCGAGTCCTGCAGGGCGACGAATACCGTAGTGGCACTAAAGACCATCGTGGCCACGCCCACAAAGGTACCGATCGCGGAGGACTCTGACTGGCTGGCGTTCTCGATGATGCTCTGAATTTGCAGGGCACTGCTCCGGCCCACAATGCCCCCCACTTGGTTAACCACCTCTCCTTCCACGGCGTCCTGCCCAAAGGCTGCACCCGCTATCCGGATGGTAATGATCAGTATGGCCGGAAGCGAGAAGATGGTGTAAAAGCCAATGATGGCTGCGTAGTCAAGCGGGTTGTCATCGGCGAACTCCTTGAACGTCCGCTTGGTCATCATCCAGGTGTACTTCAGTTTAGCGTTCATGCACGTTGATTCTTTAGACAATTGCAGCCTTGAAGTATAGTTGCTGATTTGCAGCACCACTACCCCAGGGCTGGCACTAATGTCTTCTCATACGGAACATGCACGGCTAACGATGTTTAACAGGAAGGCCGGAAACCTGGCACTAGTCGTACCAGACAGATACTTCATCCAATGGCTTGCGTCTCAGGTCGGGCACCTTCACCTCGTCGGCAGGGTAACCAACAGGCAGCAGCAGGAAAGGCCGCTCATTGTCCGGACGGTTCAGCAGCCTGCTCAGGAAGTTCATCGGGCTGGGCGTGTGGGTGAGTGTTACCAGGCCCGCCTCATGTATGGCTGAGATCAGGAAGCCACAGGCGATTCCCACCGACTCCGACACGTAGTAATTGTTTCGCTTTGAGCCGTCTGCCTTATAATCATAAGCCTTCTTAAAGACAATGATCAGCCAGGGGGCCACCTCCAGGAAAGGCTTTTGCCAGTCTGTGCCCAGCGGGGCCAGGTCCTCCAGCCACTCCGGTGTCATGCGGCCGTTGTAGCTGTCGTACTCCTCCTTTTCGGCGGCTGCACGGATCTGCCGCTTCAGGTCGGCATTGGAAACAGCGCAGAAGGTCCAGGGCTGCTTGTGCGCCCCCGAGGGAGCAGTGGAAGCCGTCAGGATCAGCTTTTCGATCACCTTGCGGGATACAGGCTTATCCGAAAACTCACGAACAGAGCGTCGCCTGTCCATCAGCTCATAGAACTGCTCGGCGCGCTGCTCTGTCTCCTCAGCAGAAAAAGCCGCTGCGTGGTAGGGTACGAAAGGGTATGCTGTCTCAGACATAGGGTAAGCGTTGGTGTGTACTAAAGTTAGTAAATTAACGTGACCTCGGGAATTATTTGGCTATACTTAATAGCCCCTGCCGCTCCTCAGTCTTAAACACCCACCGTTGCATAGCTGGATTTGGTGCGCTCCACGTCCGCGAGGACGCGTTTTCCCGCCGGCACGGTGTATTTGAAGCTGCTCCTCGCTCCGCTGCGGGCTGCCCTTCGGGCACCGCAACAAATACAAGGTGCCTCG
>JAJLKL010000259.1:0-6038 GCA_033838975.1 Hymenobacteraceae bacterium
CCTCTTACATCCACCGATACCTTCTGTCTCAGGTCACCCATTGCCACGGCGGTTGCCACGTTGGCGATGTCACGCACCTGCAGCGTCAGGTTGCTGGCCATGGTGTTCACATTGTCAGTCAGATCCTTCCACACGCCGCCCACGTTCGGCACGGCTGCCTGACCACCGAGGCGCCCTTCGGTTCCCACCTCACGCGCCACGCGGGTTACCTCGTCAGCAAAGATGTTGAGCGAGTCCACCATCTGGTTCAGGTTCTCCTTCAGCTCAGCCATCTCGCCTCTTACATTCACCGATACCTTCTGGCTTAGGTCACCCTTGGCCACGGCGGTTGCCACGTTGGCAATGTCGCGTACCTGCGAGGTCAGGTTGCTGGCCATGTAGTTCACGTTGTCGGTCAGGTCCTTCCAGACGCCGGCCACGTTCGGCACAGCTGCCTGGCCACCCAGTATACCTTCGGTGCCCACCTCACGCGCCACACGGGTTACTTCCGCGCCGAACACGTTGAGTCGGTCCACCATTTCATTCAGAATATCTTTCAGCTCACCCAGCTCGCCTTTCACGTCCACCGACACTTTTTGCGTCAGGTCGCCCTTGGCCACGGCGGTGGCCACATTGGCGATGTCGCGTACTTGCGAGGTCAGGTTGCTGGCCATCAGGTTTACGTTGTCCGTCAGCTCTTTCCAGGTTCCTTCCACTTTCGGCACGCTGGCCTGTCCGCCCAGCTTACCTTCCGTACCCACTTCGCGGGCAACACGCGTTACTTCACCGGCGAAGATGTTCAGGGAGTCCACCATCTGGTTGATGATGTCCTTGAGCTCGGCCATCTCCCCTTTCACGTTCACAGTGATCTTCTGCGTCAGGTTACCTTTGGCCACGGCAGTAGAAACATTCGCAATGTCGCGCATCTGAGCCGTCAGGTTGCTGGCCATGGTGTTCACGTTGTCGGTCAGGTCCTTCCAGACACCACCTACATTCGGTACACGCGCCTGACCACCGAGGCGCCCTTCGGTTCCCACCTCGCGGGCCACGCGGGTTACCTCGTCAGCGAAGATGTTGAGCGAGTCCACCATCTGGTTCATGTTGTCCTTCAGCTGGGCAAACTCCCCGCGCACGTCCACCGATACCTTCTGCGTCAGGTTACCCTTCGCCACGGCTGTGGCCACGTTCGAAATGTCGCGCATCTGGCTGGTCAGGTTGCTGGCCATGGTGTTCACATTGTCGGTCAGGTCCTTCCACACGCCGGCCACGTTCGGCACCGACGCCTGGCCACCCAACTTACCCTCCGTACCCACTTCCAACGCCACGCGGGTTACCTCACCGGCGAACAGGTTCAGGTTGTCAATAGTGCGGTTGATGGTTTCGGCCATTACCTTGAAGTCACCGGACACCGGGATCTGGAAAGTCTCGTCGAGGTTACCGCGGGAAATGTTTTTCAGTACTTTACCCACTTCCAGTACCGGCACCGCAATGGAGTCTACCAGTCCGTTGATGTTGTTGATCATATCCTTCCAGAAGCCGGAAGCGTTATCCGCTGAGGCACGCGCCTTCAGGTTTCCTTCTACTCCGGCAACTTTGGAGATACGGGACACCTCCCCGCCTACCCCACCGATCATCTCCACCATGGAGTTATAGGCCTCGGCTATCTCTGCGAAAACATCATCGTTCTGCTTTGTCAGGCGCACGGAAATATCACCTTTCTTGAAGGCATCAAGGGCATACAAGACCTTGTTCAGCTGTTCACTGATGTACGCCGGGTCGTTAGGGAGCACCTTTACCCTGGCAGCTCTTTCTTTGTCTCTGTCGGTAAGTTTGGAGGCAGGAGAAGCAGGAACTGCAGTTGCTTTCTTACCTGCTTCAGCAACGGGTTTGTTTGCGGGCTTTGTCTCCGGCTCTTTTGCAATTGCTGTTTTAGCTGTTGTCTCACCTTTGGCTTTTGAAGAAGGAGCATTCTCCTTCCTGGCTTCTTCGTCACTGATGAGTTTGTCTTTACTCAACTTCAAATTTTTACCTAAGGCCATAGTATATCTGGTTGGAATGGGTATCTGTTAATAGCACATGCACTGTATTTGCTGCAAAAAATGCTTGTAGCAGCGAACGCTAGATTACTGCAATTTACAAAATAAAAAAGTAATACCGGAATTGGACGGCATATGGCCTCCCTTGCCTAGGCAGAGATGAACTCCTCCGCCAGTGCCCTGTAATCTTTAGCACCGTTAGATGATGGGTCGTAGTCTAAGACGCTTTTTCCGAAGGACGGTGCTTCTGCCAAGCGCACGTTCAGGCGGATCTGGCTGTCAAAGATCCGTTCCTGCACATTCTCCCGTAAGTATTCAAGCACCTCCTGGCTTAGCTTTCTGCGCACATCAAACATCACCACTACGACGCCCTTTACATTAAGTTTCGGGTTGAACGCCTTTTTAACTTTTTGTACTGTTTTGGTGATCTGATCGAGCCCCTGCAGGGTAAGCACCTCCATTTGCAGCGGAATAAGCACCTCCTGCGCTGCCGTCAGAGCATTTAAGGTAAGCACTGAAAGGGAGGGCGGACAGTCAACCAGCACATAGTCAAACCCTTTGGCCTCCGACAAGATCCTCTTCAGGAACTTCTCCCGTTCGGGCTGTGACACCAGCGATATCTCAATATCCACCAAATCGTTGGAGCCGGGTGCAATCCACACGCCATCCTTTTGGACTAGAATATCATGGATAGATTTATTACCCAGGAACACATCAGCCAGTGAGGCCTCCGGGGAAACAACAGCCAGCGAATAGGAAAGATTGCTTTGGGGATCAAGGTCGAGCAGGAGCACCTTCTTGCCTAACTTGCTAAGGGCGCTACCCAGGTTGATGGTAGTGGTTGTTTTGCCTGTGCCGCCTTTTTGGTTAATAACGGCAACGGTGGTTGTTTTCATACAGGTTCAGAAATTGAAGCAAAGTAGAGGCTCTATGGCCTGCATCGAAGTTAAAACTATTAAAAATAAACCTAATCTGAAAATATTACGATATACCTATACTTGAAAAAAACAGCTATTGGGCCTGCTCTATGTTGCGATCCGTGAGCACTCCATCGGTATAGTGGATCTCCTCCCAGCGCTGTAATGTCAGGTTAATGTTGAGAATATTGGCAGGTTCCAGGTAGCCGATAAGTTTGCCGGTCAGTTCGCGGGCCAGGCGGGTTATGCCGGGGTTGTGCGCTACAAGCACAACCGTCTGCACCTCATCAGGCAGTTTGCTCAGGCAGTTGAGGAGCTGGTGCTCCCGGGCATTGTAGAGCTCCGGCTCAAAGGTGATGGAGGTCTCATCCAGGTACAGGCGGCTGGCAATGATACGGGCCGTGGCACTGGCCCTTTTGGCAGGACTTGCCAGGATCGCATCCACTTTATTTACTTTTTCTCTGAGCCATGTCCCGGCCTCTCTGGCCTGTTTTTGGCCTGCAGGAGTCAACTCGCGGTCAAAATCGGGCTGTAAGGGATAGGGGTCTAAGGTCTCGGCGTGGCGGCAAATAAGTACAGTTCGTTGCATATAATTGACAAATGTGTCCGTATAGATGCTAATTGTTCTAGTTAGTGGCTGAACTACTGTTTATTCTCAGGGTGTTAAACCTATGTTATACGAATGAGGTTGTAATTGTTAAAAAAAATATTTGAACTTTGGGCAAATTTCGGCCTAATCCGCCGGTAAAGATAAAGCATGATAAAAAACTTAGTCATAGTAGAGTCGCCGGCAAAGGCGAAAACCATTGAGGGGTATCTTGGGAAAGATTTTGTTGTAAAGTCTAGCTTCGGCCATGTGCGGGACCTGCCTAAAGACAATAACGCGATTGACATTGAGCATGGCTTCAAACCAACATATGTTGTCTCGAGCGATAAAAAAGAGGTGGTGTCGCAGCTACGGAAACTAGCCAAAGAAGCTGAGACTGTATGGCTTGCATCGGACGATGACCGCGAAGGCGAGGCTATTTCATGGCACCTGACGGAGGCACTGAACCTGAACGATGCCAAAACGCGCCGTATCGTGTTCCGCGAGATCACGAAAAATGCCATCCTCAACGCCATCAGCACCCCAAGAGGCATCGACATGGACCTGGTGAATGCACAGCAGGCCCGTCGTATCCTGGACCGCTTGGTGGGTTTTGAGCTGTCCCCTGTACTCTGGAAAAAAATAAAAACTGGCTTATCTGCAGGGCGTGTTCAGTCGGTGGCAGTGCGCCTGGTGGTGGAGCGTGAGCGTGAAATTGACCGCTTTAAACCGGAATCATCGTTCCGCATCACGGCCTCGTTCAGCGTGGAGGGCAAAACACTTGAGGCTGAGTTACCAACTAAGTTTAAAACAGAAGAGGAGGCCCAGGCATTTCTGCAGCGCTGTGTCGGTGCAGACTATACCATCGAGAACCTGGAGAAAAAGCCGCTGAAGCGTAGCCCGGCACCTCCTTTTACTACCTCTACCCTGCAGCAGGAAGCCAGCCGTAAGCTGTACTTCTCTGTGGCACAGACCATGACCATTGCACAGCGCCTGTACGAGTCGGGTAAGATCTCCTACATGCGTACTGACTCTGTGAACCTGTCTGAGGAGGCCATACACGGAGCGACACGGGAGATCCAGAGTTCCTTTGGGGAGCGCTTTGTGAAGGTGCGTCGCTTTAAGACCAAATCCAGTTCTGCACAGGAGGCGCACGAGGCCATTCGCCCCACCGACTTCTCTAAGATGGTGGCCAGCGATGACCGCAACGAACAACGCCTTTACGAACTGATCTGGAAACGTGCCATTGCCTCTCAAATGGCAGATGCCGAGATCGAAAAGACCACCGTTACCATTGGCATCTCCTCGCAGCCGGAAGAGAAGCTACAGGCAACTGGGGAAGTGATCAAGTTTGAGGGCTTCCTGAAGGTATACATAGAGTCTAAGGACGAAGACGAGGACGTGGCAGACGAGGACACCAAGGGCATGCTGCCGCCGCTGAGCATCGGCCAGCGCATAGACCTGCGCCAGATGATGGCTACCCAGCGCTATACCCGCCCAGCTGCCCGTTATACTGAGGCTAGCCTGGTAAAGAAGCTCGAGGAAATGGGCATTGGTCGTCCGTCTACCTATGCTCCTACCATTTCTACCATCCAGAAGCGCGGTTATGTAGAAAAAGACAGCCGTGAGGGTAAGGAGCGCCAGTACCAGGTGCTGACACTTAAGAATGACAGCATCTCCACGCAAACCAAAACAGAGATCACCGGAGCCGAAAAGGCCAAGCTCTTCCCTACCGATACTGCCATGGTCGTAAACGACTTCCTGGTGGAGCATTTCCCGAACGTGATCGATTACTCTTTCACGGCACGTGTAGAGGCGGAGTTCGATGAGATCGCGCAGGGGCAAAAAGAGTGGGAAAACATGCTCGACGACTTCTACAAGAAGTTCCACAAACGCATCGAGTCGAGTGAGAATATCTCCAGGGCCGATGTATCAGGAGCCCGGGAACTGGGCAATGACCCTGCCACGGGTAAAATGATTTTTGCCAAACTGGGTCGTTTCGGCCCTTATGTGCAGCTAGGTGAAGAAAACACTGAAACAGGGGAAAAGCCTAACTATGCCAGTCTGCGCAAAGGGCAGTTCATCGAATCCATCTCCCTGGAGGATGCGCTGGAGCTGTTCAAGCTGCCCCGCATAGTAGGCACTTACGAAGATAAGGAGATGACCGCTGCTATCGGCCGCTTCGGTCCGTATATCCGCCACGACGGCAAGTTTTACTCCTTACCAAAAACACTGGACCCCTTACAGGTTACGGCGCAGGAGGCGGTAGAACTGATCGAGGCCAAACGTAAAGCCGATGCGGAGAAGATTATCAAGACTTTCCCCGAGAACGCGGATATCCAGGTCCTGAATGGACGTTATGGTCCCTACATCGCAGCCGGCAAAAAGAACGTCAAGATCCCGAAGGGAAAAGACCCCAAAGAACTGACGCTGCAGGAATGCATTGAGCTGGCAGAGGCTACGCCGGAGAAAAAAGGGCGTGGCGGCTTCAAAAAGAAAGCTACAACCGAGGCCGCTGCC
>JAJLKL010000260.1:0-4060 GCA_033838975.1 Hymenobacteraceae bacterium
AGCTATTACAGCTTAAACACGAGGATCTGAAGGAACTGTATCATGAGGTGCCCAAACTCGAGCGATTCTTTCGCATCATCATACAGAAAGCCTATGTAGCTTCACAGCAGCGCTTGGTCAGTAACTTCATCCATACGGCAAAAGACCGTTACCTGCAGTTCCGAAAGCAGTATCCGCGAATAGACCAGCGCGTGCCCCAGTACATGGTTGCCTCCTACCTGGGTATTACGCCTGAGTTCCTTAGCCGTATCCGCAGTCAGCTTATACACGGGCAGTAAACCTCTTAAACTGCTTTAAACTCATTTCTTGAACCAGGTCAATGGATCGCACCGCCCCGCCTCTGAACTTTGCCTTTCACCCACACAAAAATTGAGTCAGTAGACTTGGATGACCAAGCGCGTAATATGCTTCCTCTAAGGCAAAGTCATTTTTATCAATCATAATAAAACGTAAAAATGAAAAAATTACTTTTTAAAACGGATGGGGCTTTGGGCCCTTTGTTCCTGCGGGTATCGCTGGGGACAGTGGTGTTCGCGCACGGTGCACAAAAACTGCTGGGCTGGTTTGGCGGTTACGGCTTTAGCGGGACCATGGACTTCTTCACTAACATGATGCAGTTGCCTTGGTTGGTTGCATTCCTTTTGATCCTGCTGGAGTCTGTGGGTGCCCTGGCCCTTTTCCTGGGCATTGCCACCCGGTTGGTGGCCACGGCCTATGTGTTCCTGGCACTGGGCATCATGTTCACGGTGCATACACCATACGGCTTCTTTATGAACTGGTTCGGAAACCAGGCGGGCGAAGGCATCGAGAACATTCTGCTGTGGACCGGCATGGCAACTGCGCTTGTCCTGTTGGGCAGCGGCAGGTATTCCGTTGACAGCTACCTGTATGGCAGCAGCTCATAATGAGATAAGAACTGCGAAAAAGCTACCGATTCTGCACATGACAAAGTCGGAGCGAACAGGCGAAAAAACTGAACCTGCCGCCGAAATCGCTAAAACAGCTATCTTTAACTAATTAACCAAAACGCATGAAAGCACTAGTAGTCAACCCCAGCACCTACACGCTCCACTTGCAGGACACGGCAATGCCCGTGCCTGGCGAAGGAGAGCTGCTGATCCAGTTAAAGGCCGCCGCTATCAACCACCATGAGCTGTGGTCCCTGAAGGAGAAAAGCTTGGAGTCCGGCTTTCACGGGATCATAGGCTCTGACGGGGCGGGCGTGGTCTTCAGCGCCGGACCAGGGGCTGATCCCTCCAGGGTCGGAAAGCCTGTCGTAGTAAACCCTTCCATCAACTGGGGGGAAGATGAAGAAATCCAGGGACCAGGCTACCAGATCCTGGGCAACCCCCGTCAGGGCACCTTTGCCGAGTACATTGCCATGCCCCAGCGGCTGGTAAACGACATGCCGGACCACCTTTCTTTCGAGGAGGCCGCGGCCCTGCCGCTAGCTGCCCTGACGGCTTACCGGGCCCTGTTCACCAAAGGTAGACTGCAGCCGCAACAGAGGGTGCTGCTTACTGGTATCGGCGGTGGAGTGGCCCTGTACGCCCTGCAGTTCGCTATGGCTGCCGGAGCCCAGGTGTATGTCACGTCCGGTGATGCACAAAAGCTTCAAAAGGCAAGGGCGCTGGGCGCCCAGGGAGGTGCTTTGTATCATACGGATGGCTGGGCAGAGGCCTTACAACAACAGGCCGGTGGCTTTGATCTGATCGTAGATAGTGCTGCCGGAAAGGATTTTGCCAAACTGGCCGAAGTTGCCAACCCCAAAGCCCGGATCGTCCTATTGGGCAGAACGGCCGGTAAGATCGACGGGCTGAACCCCGGAACGCTCTTTATCAAACAGCTACAGATCCTGGGAACACTGATGGGCTCGGAAGGTGAGTTCAAGGCCATGCTGGACTTTGTCAGCCGGCATCAGCTGCGCCCGGTCATCGACACGGTCTTCAAACTGGAGGACACGGAACAGGCCTTTGCCAGAATGGCGGAGCGACAGCAGATGGGAAAAGTAGTACTCAGCATATAGCCTCCCGCTCTGGGGAGACAACTAATTAGCGTTCCAATTGAACACATATACGTTCCAGGAAGCAATAGCTGGCAGAACGGCGAGAGACGCAAGGGTCCTGCTGACCGCCTACGGTAACTACGTGTACCGGGACCTTGGCCTGCTCGCAGGCAAGCAAAGATTCTACACGGACCTCGCTCACTTTCCAGGTACCAGGTTCACCTGGCCGGAAGGCGCGTTCTACGTGGCCTACCAGGACGGTATTGCCGTCGGATGCGCCGGGTTGGCGCGCTTGGACGAAGCCAACTGCGAAATGAAACGCCTCTTTGTGTTACCGGTGCACAGAGGCAAAGGTGTGGGCTCCTTTTTATGTGATGTACTCCTGGAAAAGGCACGGGAGCTCGGTTACAGAAATCTCCTGTTGGATACCAACCGGGAAATGAAAGAGGCCTTGGCACTCTATCGCCGCAAAGGATTCAGGAAGATAGCTCCCTATTGCGAAAACGAGAACCCGAACCCACTCTACTTTCAACATGCCCTTTAGCGATTTTTAAACAGTATCCATGATGAATCTGCCGTTACAACACGATGCCAAGCAGCTCACGGACCTCCTTGGCAAGACCAGCCAGCTGGCCGGCGACTACCTCCGGGACATAGACCAGCGACCCACCAGTATTTCCCCGATGCCCCTCCTTGACCTGCAACTGCCCGAAGCAGGCGTAGGCACAGGCGGGGCCATCGACCTGTTCAACGAACAGATCAACCCCTTGCTGGTCGCCTCCTCCGGCCCCCGCTACTTCGGTTTTGTCACCGGCGGCAGTACCCCGGCCGCTATTGTTGGGGACTGGCTGACGGCCGCCTTTGACCAGAACACCCAGCTGGTCAACGGCAAAGGGGATGCCTCGGCAGCCGTGGAGAGACAAACCATCCACATGCTGCTGGACCTCTTGCAGCTGCCTGACACCTTTCACGGTGGCTTTGTCACGGGTGCCACCATGTCTAACTTTACTTCCTTGGCTGTAGCGCGCCAGTGGATGGGCCAGCAGTACGGAAAGGACGTCGCCCGGGAAGGAGTCACCTTTCCTATCAAGGTATATGCGGCCGTTCCCCACTCCTCCTCTATCAAGGCCCTGGCCATGTTGGGGATTGGGAGCAGTCAGATAAGCCTGGTTCCCACCTTGCCTGACCGGGAAGCCATTGACATGGATGCCCTGGAAGACATGCTGGCTTCTGCACCCGCTGAACCCTTTGTACTTATCTCCAGTGGTGGGACAGTGAATACGGTGGACTTTGACGACCTGCAGACAATCGCAGCGCTAAAGCAACGCTTTAGGTTCTGGTGGCACCTGGATGCGGCCTTCGGTGCCTTTGCCGCCTGCTCTCCAGCGCACAGGCACCTGCTCAGGGGATGGGAGCTGGCTGACAGCATCACCGTCGACTGCCATAAGTGGCTCAATGTTCCCTATGACAGTGCCGTCTATTTTACCCGCAAACAACATGCGCTGCTCCAGACCCAGACGTTCCAGAACGCCAACGCCCCCTACCTGGGCGATCCGATGGAGAACTTCTCCTACGTCAACTTCGGTCCCGAGAACTCCAGGCGGTTCAGGGCCCTGCCCGCCTGGTTCACCCTGACGGCCTACGGCAAACAGGGTTACCGGGAGATCATTGAAAGAAATATTCAGCTGGCCGGGCAACTTGGTAACCTTCTGGAAGAAAGCGGGCATTTTCAGCTGACTGCCCCCGTACGCCTGAACGTGGTGTGCTTCACCACAAAGCGGATAGAGGACCGCTCTGAAAAGCTTCAGGCTATCTTGAACAGGTTACACGCCGAGGGGAAGGTATTCCTCACGCCAACCGTGTACAAAGGAACCCCGAGCCTGCGCGCCGCCTTCGTCAATTGGCGTACGACGGAAGCCGATGTGCGCGTGACAGTGGATGCGCTCCTGCGCGCCCTGAACGGGTAGTGAGGCAGCCAAGACCGCACTGCCCAGTATGACCACGAACAAAAGTAAACTCGACACCATCAGAAGGCTCACCAGACTGACACACCTG
>JAJLKL010000261.1:0-59335 GCA_033838975.1 Hymenobacteraceae bacterium
ATTGTTTTTTTTTTTTTGTTATAGGTCAATAACCAAAATAAAAAAATTAGACGCGGGGTGCATTACACCCCACCGCCGCTTCTAATTTTACACCTATAGGATGTTATACCTGCAGAGACATCTTCAAATCTCTAGATTTTCAACTCTAGTTCTCCAGCACCATATTCTTTAAGGCTTCCACCCAGGTGTCGCTGGAGTTGAGGCTTTCCACCAGCACCCATTTCTCGCCGCCGGCGTGCTCAAACATCTCTTTGAACTCTTCGCCTACCTCAATCGTCGTCTCCAGGCAATCGGCCACGAAAGCAGGGCTAAAGGCCAGCACTTTTTTGATACCTTTCTCCGGCAGTGTCTTCAGTATATCATCTGTGTAAGGCTGCAGCCAAGGGTCCTTTCCCAGCCTCGACTGGAAAGCCACCGTGTACTGATCCGCATGAAGACCTAGCGCGGTGGCCAGCAGCCGGGAGGTCTCGAAACAGGAAGCCCGGTAGCAGTAACGGTTACGCTTGTTGTAGCTGTTGCAGCAAGAGCCTAGCTTACAATAGCCGTGGTCGCTGCCCTTCAGGATCTGCCGCTCCGGCACCCCGTGGTAGCTGAACACCACATGGTCGTAGTCATCCTCGGCCATGTATTTTTTGCCTAACTCCGCAAAAGCGTTGATGAAGCCAGGGTCATCGCAGTAGGTAGAGATGAAGTTCATGCTCGGGATGATCCACCAGTCCTTCACAATCTCCATGATCTTATCCTGCACCGAGCCGGTGGTGGCAGAGGCATACTGCGGAAACAGCGGCACCACTATGATGCGCTCCACGCTCTTGTCGCGCAGCTCCTCCAGGGCACTCTTGATACTTGGGCTCTGGTAACGCATGCCAAAGGCCACATGATAGCGGTCACCGAGGGCCTGTTGAAGCTTCTCCTTCAGGTCGATGCCGTGGTACAGCAGCGGAGAGCCGCGGTCTGTCCACAGTTGCTGGTACACTTTGGCGGACTTCGGGGCGCGGAATGGGGCGATAATGCCGTTCACCAGCGCATACCTGCCCACAGGGTTTATATCAATGACGCGCTTATCCAGCAGGAACTCGCGCAGGTACTTTCTAACGTCAGGCGTATTGGGTGTGTCTGGTGTGCCGAGGTTCACCAGCAAAACGCCAATCTTACCGGTTGGTTTCTTGCTCATCTATACTTTAATAGTGCGTTTGCTTTACAAAGATACGAAGTATAACCCGTTTGTTATTGATTGATAAATTCTATGCCCTGATAGAGGTGCATCGAAGCGTAAAGCGAGAAGTATGGGGAAATGTTTAAGGTACTAATGAATTAATGTGCTGATGTGGTGAATGTGTGGATGGGGGTGAGGTGATTTGTAGGTGCTGAGATTTGAAAATGGAAGTGTTCTATCAGGTACAGAGGCTGTAGAAGCAGGTTATGACCTGCTCTAGTCGCTTTACGAGCTTCCAACCCTCAAGTACCCTGCTCTCGATCACGTCCTGCGAGTGTGGGCTGTTGTGATAATTAAGTCTCCACGTCTGCAAATCTCCAAATCACCTCATCTCACTCACATTAAACCGAAATCTGCACATTTTCACCGTGTTTCGTAAAAAAGAAGTACTTTTGCATCCTTAAATTTTAGAGTATGGCCGAAAAATTGCATAAAGCCGGATTTGTAAGCATCGTGGGGAAGCCAAACGTGGGTAAGTCCACGTTGATGAATGCGCTGGTGGGGGAGAAGCTTTCTATCATCACCTCCAAAGCGCAAACCACACGGCACCGCATCATGGGTATCCTGAACGGAGATGATTTCCAGATCGTGTATTCTGACACACCGGGTATCATCAAACCCCAGTATGCGCTGCACGAATCAATGATGGGCTTTGTGCGCACCTCGCTGGAGGATGCTGATGTGATCCTCTTCGTGACCGATATTTATGAGAAGCACGACGAGGACGATGTGATCAAACGGCTGCAGCATGCGCAGGTGCCTATTCTGCTGCTGATCAACAAGATTGACCAGGCCACCGAGGAAGAGGTAAAGGAGAAGGTAGCCTACTGGCAGGAGAAAATGACGCCAACAGAGATTATGCCCATCTCGGCACTGCATAAGGTGGGGCTGGAGCACCTGTTTGAGCGCCTGCTGCATTATTTGCCGCAACATCCGCCATATTACCCGAAAGATGAACTGACTGACAAGCCTGAGCGTTTCTTTGTGTCGGAGATCATCCGGGAGAAGATCTTCCTCAATTATAAGAAAGAAATTCCTTACAGCACGGAGGTGGTAATAGAGGAGTTTAAGGAGGAAGAGGAGATCATCCGCATCCGCGCCGAGATCATTGTAGAGCGCCGCAGCCAGAAGGGCATTGTGATCGGAAACAAAGGGGAGGCGCTGAAAAAAGTGGGCACACAGGCCCGCGTGGATATGGAGGACTTCTTTCAGAAAAAAGTATTTCTTGACTTATATGTGCGCGTGAACGAAAACTGGCGAACTGACCAGAAGCTGCTCCGCCGCTTCGGTTACAGCGAGTAAGTAGGCGCACATGGTAAAGCTTCGGGGCAGGGTGCTCCGGGGGCACTTTAACTTTTTTATTTTTTTACGATGTCATCAAACATCATTGCAATTGTAGGCCGCCCAAACGTGGGCAAGTCTACACTTTTTAACCGTCTGGTTGGTGAGCGCAAAGCTATCATGGACAACGTGAGCGGTGTAACCAGAGACAGAAGCTACGGACACGGGGAATGGTGCGGCAACTTCTTTACTGTGATTGACACAGGCGGATATGTGCACGGCTCCGACGATATCTTTGAATCAGAGATTAACCGCCAGGTAGAGCTGGCGATGAACGAGGCCGACGTGATTCTGTTTATGGTGGATGTGGACGCTGGTTTGACAGGCCTGGATGAGGAGTTTGCCAACGTGCTGCGCCGCACCGACAAGCCAGTCTATGTAGTGGCCAATAAGGCTGACACCAATGCGCGTATGCACCAGATGGGTGAGTTTTACGCCATGGGTATAGGCGAGGAAATCTACCCGATCTCCTCGCAAAGCGGTTCCGGAACAGGCGAGCTGCTGGATGAGGTAGTGAAGCACTTTAAGGACAAAGGCGTGGAGGATCCGGATGTCGGTATACCAAGAATTGCCGTGCTGGGTAGGCCGAATGTGGGGAAGTCTTCTTTTGTGAACCTGCTCTTAGGGCAGGAAAGAAATATTGTAACAGACATTGCCGGCACTACCCGTGATGCGATAGACGCCCGCTACAATGCCTATGGCAAAGAGTTTATCATTGTGGATACTGCCGGTCTGCGCCGTAAGAGCAAGGTAAGTGAAGATATCGAGTTTTATTCGGTGATGCGCTCTGTGCGTGCATTGGAAGATGCCGATGTATGTATCGTCATTCTGGACGCGACACGCGGCATTGAGGCGCAGGACGTAAATATCATTGCCCTGGCAGAGAAGAACCGTAAGGGTATTGTCATTCTGGTGAACAAGTGGGACTTGGTAGAGAAAGATACCCATACCACAAAGCAGTTTGAAGAGGAAATTTTGTCGCGTATTGCTCCAATTAAGTACGTGCCCATTATCTTCACCTCTGTGCTGACAAAGCAGCGTATCCATAAGGCGATGGAGAAGGCAATGGAGGTGTATGAAAACAAGACACGCAAGATCCCGACTTCTAAGCTTAACGACCTGCTGCTACCAGACATCGAGCGCTATCCGCCTCCGGCTATTAAAGGTAAATTTGTGAAGATCAAGTATGTGACGCAGCTGCCGACGCATAACCCTACGTTTGCGTTTTTCTGTAACCTGCCGCAGTACGTCAAAGAGCCGTACATGCGCTACTTGGAAAACAGGCTGCGTGAGCACTTTGACTTTGAGGGTGTTCCTGTTAAATTGCTGTTCAGGAAAAAATAATGCTGAGAAATAATAGCAGATTCAGATATAGTGGTATATTTGTACCTCTATTTTTTCAAAAAAACATCAAAAACACCATGAAAAAAGTATTTGGTTTACTTTTCGTTGCTGGTCTTTTCGCTTTCGCATCTTGCAACAATGCAGAAGAAACAGCTACTGAGGTTGAGGCTACTGAAGAAACTGTAGTTGAAGAGGCTCCGGTTGTAGAAGAAGTTGACACTACTGCAATGGAAGCTGACACTACTGCTATGGAAGTAGAAACTGAAGCTGCTGCTCAGTAATCAGTAACTAAAGTACCACCTGGCGCATGGCCGGGATCACCAAGAGGCACCTCACAAGGGTGCCTCTTGGCTTTTATTAGAACTACCTGAACACAGGCGCGTATTTAAAAGCCAAGTATACTGCTTTAAAAGCCAAGTATACTGCTCTTTCTGGAGCTTATGCCCAATACCTGTTTAACTGATAAGGTCATGAAGAAAGTAACGTACGCATTTGCATTGGTTGGTCTGTTTAGTTTTGCCTCCTGTAACTCCCCTGCCGAAGAAAAGACCCGGGAAAGCGAGCAGTTTCAGGAAGAGATGGAAGACGAGGCAGCCGAAAGGGCCGAAGCCATGGAGGAGATGCAGGAAGTGACGGATACATCTGCCGTTATTGAATAGGCTGCAGGCGCCGATGCGTTAACCTTGTGAAGTGATAATTCGTTCTAAGATGGTGCTGTGCCTGCTGCTCTCTTGGCGTTTGCTTTCCGGAGCGCACTAGCGAAGGAGCAGAATGGGGATGCAGCACTGGATTTAAGTGAAAACCTTAATAGAGTGACTTATGAAAAAGGTAATGTATATGCTATTGGCTGCCGGCACACTAACATTTGGGGCCTGCGCCTCTACCGAAAACACAGTGGAGGAGGGTGCTGATGAAGTGGAAGAGGCAGCTGAAGAAGTTGAGGAAGAGATCGACGAGGAGATCGACTAATTCATGCTAATAACACACATGCAGAAGAGGAAGGACAACACCTTCCTCTTCTGCTTTTAGGGGCTTGACGTTCAGGGGCCCAAACGCTTTTGGATCATGCTGTTTACCAGGGCGAACAGGCGTTTGGGAGTATAGGTGCGCCAGTGTATATCCTCCAGGTTGCCGCCGTAGTTAATGTAATAGTCCAGGTTGTAGTTCTTCATCTCGCTAAGCACAAACTCCTGAAAGCCGAGGGCAGCGATCCAGCCTTCCTCAATGTCCTCAAACCATTCCTCATAGTAGTCGTCGTCCGAGCCATGGAAGTTAAAAACATTTTCCCCAATCAGGATGAAGTGCTTGATGCCTTCCTCTGTTAAGGGGTCAATGATGTTGCGCTTGAGCATCATGATATCGTTGTTGAGCGCGTCATTCCATTCCCCTATGAACTCGATGACTGTGAAACCGAGGTCATAGTCTGTGTACAGTATCTTCAGGAAGAGTGTCTCTGAGTCCATATCATCCCACTGCGGGTGAATATAGTACCCGTAAATGGTATGGGTATAGTAGGTAAGGTTGTTCTCGGCACCGTAGAGTGGCGAGCGAGGGTCTTCGGCGGCAGAATATTTCTCCAGCCAGTTATAAAAAGGTTCTATGGTATGCATGTGCTCAAAAGTAAAGCCGCAACAGCGGCATCCTGTGCCCTTATTTACTGCAAAGGGCGGGGCAAAGTTGATGCTTTTTCTGCTCTTATGCTGCTTTCGCTCTACATAATATAGCTCCGGCTTAGTTCTTCTTTTGCCTCATTAAAGGCACTTGGTGGCCTCTGCTGTAAAAGGGCTGTAGCGGAAACAGTTTAGGGCAGATGTGCGATATAGGAGGAGTGTACGTTATAAACAGTACGAACCTTGATTACTTGCTATGCGCAGAAGAACCCTTACAAGCGCCACTAACTCACTTCTCTTTTCCCTCAGCCCTGCCGGAGCAGTGCTGCTGCTGCTGTTTAGCTTCGCTACTGCAGCTCACGCCGATACGCTTGACTATGTAAAGGCGTACCACCCTGTGATTAACCAGGCGGAGCTGAAGGTGGTAGACGGGCAGTACGAAGACGCCCTGAGAGCTTATCAGCAGGCCTTTGCTGCCGTACCCTCGCCTTTTGCCCGCGATTATTATAATGCCGCTGTTTGCGCCACGCTGCTTGGCGAAGAGAGGCAGGCCCGGAAGTACCTGGAGCAGCTGGCCCTGAAGGGGGTAAGCCTGGCTTACCTGGAGCGGCAGGAGGCGTTTGACGCGCTGCAGAGCACACGGCACTGGCGGAAGTTCAAACGGAAGTACCCCAAGCGCAGGCGCACCTTTGAGCAAACGGCCAACCTGGACCTGCGGGCTGACCTGGACGAGCTCTATGCCCGCGACCAGTACTTTCGGCAGGCTGAAGGAGGCCTGAGAGCGTACCGGGACACGCTGAAGCAGATAGAGGACAGCAACGTAAAGCTGCTGCTGAGCTGGATCGAGGCACACGGCTACCCGGGGGAGGGCCTGGTTGGAGTGGCTGACACCCTGGAGCAGTTGCCACGCTACAGCATCGTGATCCGGCGGCAGACCAAAGCCAGAAAAGGGTATGACTTCACGGCCGTCCTCACGCAGGCCGTACACCAGGGTAACATTGACCCGCAGGCGGCCGCATACCTGCTAGACCAGCAGGCGGGGCAAAACAAGTACGGCTCCAGGGCATTCGTAACGATTAACTGCACCAAATGTAAGAAAGAGGCGGAGCAGGAGAAGATGCTGGCGGGATACCTGGAGGAGAAAAGAAGCGCCGAGGAGCTGGAGCGGGTAAACCAGCGCCGTGAGGCCTTAGGCCTGGAGCCATTAGAAGATTACAAGCGGAAGATCCGCTACGCGCTGCAGGATGACCGCTTCAAGCTTGGCTATACCTGGTCTGTCACTACGTATCAGGTACCCAGCAAAGAGGCTGCCGAGGTGCTGATGGAGAAGCTGACAGGAGCAGAGTAGTAGAAGGGCAGGATAAAGAAAGCCGCCGGGCAGCAGTATATGTTCGCTGCCCGGCGGCTTTTTATGGTGGCAGGTGAGTAGTCAGTAGTCCTACTCCAGAAAAGCGTCTCCGTTTCTGTATGCCTCTATGGCAGCCCTTACGCTGCCATACTTCTTCAGCAGTGCGGAAGCCTCGGGTCTGGTTAGCTGCAGCTCATCCATCAGCATGCGGGTCCCCCGGTCCACCAGCTTGAAGTTGGAGAGCTGCATGTCCACCATCTTGTTGCCCTTCACGTGGCCCAGCCGGATCATGGTGGACGTGGTAAGCATGTTCAGCACCAGCTTTTGCGCCGTACCGGCTTTCATGCGTGTGCTGCCAGTCACAAACTCAGGGCCGGTTATCACCTCTACCGGGTAGTCTGCCTCGGCGGCTACGGCACTGCCGGTATTGCACACAATGCAGCCGGTCGTGATCCTGTGCTGGCGGCAGGCCCTGAGCCCGCCTGCTACATAAGGCGTACGTCCGGAAGCGGCGATACCGACTACCATGTCTTTCTCGGTAATGTGATGCGCCTGCAAATCTTTCCAGGCCTGGTCCGGGTCATCTTCGGCGAACTCCACAGCCTTGCGTATGGCACTGTCTCCTCCTGCAATCAGGCCTATGACCATGCCATGGGGTACGCCGTAAGTAGGCGGGCACTCCGAGGCGTCTACTATTCCCAGGCGCCCACTGGTGCCTGCGCCTATGTAGAAGAGACGCCCGCCGTCCCGAAGCCTCGCCAGGGTAACCTGCGCCAGCGCCTCAATCTGAGGGATCGCCTTCTCTACCGCCAGGGGCACTGTTTTGTCTTCCTTGTTGATGTTGACTAACAGCTCCCTTACAGACATTTGCTCTAGGCCATCGTAGTTGGAAGTGGATTCGGTAGTAGACATCTGGGTATAGCTTAATAATAATGAATTGAGGAGCACAGGCATTGGGAGGCGGCTTTTCCCCTTTCAGGCTGTCCGCCCACGAAGCCTTTGGTGCTCCTGCTATGCCTTTTTGGGTGTGCCAAAGGTCTGCAACAGCTCCTGGTGATACTTGATCAGGCCCTCGCTTGGGCTCTGGATGATGGTCTCGATGTGCAGGCCGTACTTCTTACCCGCCTGCTTCAGAATGTCGGAGAAGTAGTAGGCGATCGAGCCCACAAAGTTCACCGGCAGTTCCATGTGGCCTTTGTACTTCACGACGTGGCGCTCGAAGAACTCCTCAAAGTTCTCGTAGATCATCTCACGGATTACAGGGCTCTTGCGCTTCTCATACATGAACTTTGCGAAGGTGGCCATGTAGCGGCTTGGCACCGGAGAGCTGTAAAGCGCATCCAGTATACCGTCTTTGGTCAGGTTGTAGGTGTTCTTCAGCGACTGGGCCAGCTCATCGGGCAGCTCGCGATACAGGAAAGCCTTGATGAGCAGTTTGCCCATGTAGGCACCGCTGCCTTCGTCGCCGAGCAGGAAGCCAAGTGAGGGTACGTTGTCAATGATTTTGGTGCCATCGTAGAGGCAGGTGTTAGAGCCTGTCCCCAGAATGCAGGCGATACCAGGCTTGCGGCCGCAAACAGCGCGGGCTGCGCTGAGCAGGTCATGTTCCACGTGGACTTCGCTTCCCGGAAAGGCACGGTGCAGGGCATCCTCCACACGCTTGTTACGCTCCGGAGAGCTGCAGCCGGCGCCGTAGTAGTAAATAGCTGAGGGACTTTTATCGCTCAGTTGCGGGAGCAGCGAAGTCTCCAGCTCGGCGTAAATCTCATCCGCATCCTGATACATCGGGTTAAAGCCTATTGTTTGTACCTGCTCCAGTGTGCTGGTGGCATCTATTGTGCGCCAGTCTGTTTTCGTAGAGCCGCTATCAGCAATTAAGATCATTTGTGAATATGGTTTTAAAGTTCTTGTCGGAGGTTTTTCCTGCTTCAGGTCAGGAGCTACGGTTTTCCCTCCGGTGCTATATTTCGGTATACTGAATTTTTGACTTGTCCGATCACCTCAAATTTGTCAAAAACATACTCCGTGTGGGGAGCGTCTTTTAATTCTTCCGTCAGGTCCTGGCCGGCCCAGTGCTCGTAGTGGTTCCCTTCGCGCCACAGCCTCGACTTCCGCACGTCGTAGATCAGGCCCTTGTAAGCCACCCAGACCTCATCCCGGTCCTGCCCGTTGCGCAGAGCCAACTGCTGTAATGTGTACTCTGGTAAAGCCATGTTTCAGATTTGCAGATGTGGAAATTTGTAGGTTTGGAAATTATGAGCCCAATAGGCATTCATACTCAGACAGCGTCAAATATAGCATCCTTCTATTCTAACGCTGTACAATCTTAATCATCTCCAAATTTTCAAATCTCCAAATTTATAATTACCCGATCCTTGCCTGCGTCAGAATCCAGCGGTTGGGCACTTCGCCTTTGATGGCCTGCAGGTAGTCTTCGTAGCTGCAGGGCACGATGCGACTCCCCTTGTCCTCGGAGAGCGGCTCCACCTCAAGCCACCACTTCTCGCTGCTCTTGCTTTTGTAGAAGATCATCCTGTCCGGGTTCTCATCAAAGGCCACGGCGTACTTAGTGAAGTTCCTGCTGTTAAAGTTGACCTCATTCTTGCGGTGGTAAAAGCCTTCGATAAAGTACCAGATCATGGTGGCCACCGTCATGGCGGTGAGCTCGCGGTCGTCCAGCTCAGGGTCATACTCATAGATGCCCAGCGATGTCAGGGTGTCGTTCAGGCCCGCGTACCAGCAGATTTGGCAAGCCTCCTCGCCGGTTAACCCAAAAGGGTTGGCCGGCTGGTAGCCGGGAGCATCCTGGTGCCGTATGGCCGAGATATCAAAGGTAAGCAGGTCAGCCACACGCACGACCGGCTCCATTTCCTGCACGTTGCGGTGCACCTCGCCCACACGGTAAGCCTCAAAGTGCAGCTTCTCCAGTGTTGCCATCACCTCCGGCTCCACCAGGTAAGACTGGTAGCCGATCTGGCCCAGGCTGAAGAGGTAGTTCGGCTCGTGCATCAGAATCTGGCGGAGCTGCTTTTTGTTGGGAGCCACCTCCGTGTCCTCTGTCATGTCCACACTGCTGTCCACCGTCACCATGTTCACGACGCGCTCCAGGTGCTCATAGCCGAGGTACTGGCCATACTCCAGGTCATGGGACCCGCCCAGGATAACAGGAATCGTATTGTGCGAAATCAGGACCTCCACAATCTCTTTCAGGCGAAGATACGTATCCTCTAGCGTAATGCCGGGGCGAAGGTTGCCCAGGTCCACGATCTGGCAGCGGCCACTGCCCTTGAGCAGGCTGTAGAGTTTCTTTCTGATGACGCGTGCCGGTGCCGGAGCTGGGTTCGGCTCGGGTATATCCTCAGTGTTGCTGCGGCCCCTGGTCTCGTTCACGCCGATCAGCGCGATGTCGGCAGAGCGCCAGTCCGGAAACTTGCTCACGAAGCGACTGATGTAGGCCCCCAGCGTGCGCGGCTTGCTCAGGGCGGCAAACACATCTTCGTTCAGTGGCTCAAAAAAGATCGAAAGATTCATACGGGTTTGTCAGGCTAAACTCAAAAATACTAAAAAAGCGGCTGTTACAGCTGCTTTTGTGCAAAAGTGGCCTTATAAATCTGTTATGCCCTATAAATATCAGTGCTGCTAAATATTTATGGCGGGCATAGTGGCAGTTTTCGAAAAAAATACATAAAATGCAGTAGTATAGGCCCGGTACGCTGTGTTGAGCTTATTACTGCTAGAAACACGATAGACTCTCAAAACCAATACACCATGAAGATAACCCGAACGCTCGACTTGCTGCCTTACCAGATGCAGCAGTTCCCTCAGCCAGACTGCCTGGCTGCCAAAGTAAACGGTAAGTGGGAGAAGTACAGTACGCAGGATGTGCAGGACTATGCCAACCGGATAAGCCTTGGCCTTTTACAACTGGGTATTGGCAAAAACGATAAAGTTGCCATTATTTCCTTCAACCGTCCGGAGTGGGTGTTTGCTGACTTCGGCATACAGCAGATCGGGGCAATCAGCGTGCCTATGTACCCGACCATCACCGTGGAAGACTATCGCTATATCTTCAATGATGCTGAGGTGAAAGCCATCTTCGTGGCCGACAGCACCCTCTATAATAAAGTGGTTGCCGCCACGGAAGGCATGGAGGGTATAAAGGAGATCTATACGTTTGATGAGGTACACGGGGCCAAGCACTGGAAAGAGGTGATGGAGCTGGGAAGAGGGGGTGATGTGCAGCAGCTGGAGCCGCTGAAAGCCGCCGTGCAACCTGATGATGTCCTGACGATCATCTACACGTCCGGTACTACAGGCAATCCGAAAGGGGTGATGCTGACAAACAATAACCTGGTAAGCAACTTTCAGGGAGCTTTCCCTTACGTGCCAGTGAACAACCAGCACCGGGCGCTGAGCTTCCTGCCGCTTTGCCACATTTTTGAGCGCATGCTGCTGTACCTGTACCTGAGAGCCGGTGTTTCTATCTATTATGCTGAGAGTATAGATAAAGTAGCCGAGAACCTGAAGGAGGTGAAGCCACATGTGTTTACCACCGTGCCGCGCCTGCTGGAAAAAGTATACGACAGAATTGTTGCCACAGGTATGGAGCTGACGGGCATCAAGCGCAGGCTGTTCTTCTGGGCGCTGGAGCTGGGCCTGAAGTATGATACCCAAGCCGATCAGGGCTGGTGGTACAACAAGCAACTGGAGCTGGCCAACAAAATCATCTTCAGTAAGTGGCGCGAGGCTCTGGGCGGAAACGTGATCGCCATTGTGTCGGGTGGTGCGGCGCTGCAGCCTCGCCTGGCCCGCGTGTTCTGGTCAGCCCAGATACGGGTAATGGAGGGCTACGGCCTGACCGAAACCTCCCCGGTGATTGCCGTAAACCGCTACGAGCCTGAAAATAACATGATCGGTACGGTCGGTATGGCCATCGACGGCGTGGAGATCAGGATCGCTGAAGATGGCGAGATCCTGACGCGCGGCCCGCACGTGATGAAGGGTTACTACAAGAAGCCGGAGCTTACCGAAGAGGTAATTGACAAAGATGGCTGGTTCCACACCGGCGATATAGGCGAGATGGTGGAAGGAAAGTACCTGAAGATCACGGATCGTAAGAAGGAGATGTTCAAGACCTCCGGCGGTAAATACATCGCGCCGCAGCCAATCGAGAACAAGCTGAAGGAGTCGGTGGTGATTGAGCAGGTAATGGTAGTGGGAGCCGGTCAGAAATATGCCGCTGCCCTGATTGTGCCGTCCTTCCTGGGCTTGCAGGACTGGTGCGCCCACAAGGGTATCAAGTATACCTACGATGAGGATATGATCACCAAACCGGAGGTCATCGAGAAATACCAGCGTGAGATAGACAAGGCAAATGAGGGGCTGGCCCAGTATGAAACCATTAAGAAGTTCCGCCTCATCCCTACACTGTGGACGGTGGAAAGCGGCGAGTTAACCCCTACCCTTAAAGTGAAGCGTAAAAACATCATGACTAACTATAAGGCAGAGATCGACAGCATGTACTAATGATGCCAGAGTGAAGGAGGTTAAGTGCCTCTTTAACAGGTGCTAAAGAAGCTTGTAACCCTTTCCGATGCAGGAAAGGGTTATTTTTTTGTCTCTTTCACACTTTCTTAAGGTATAGCAAATCCCATCCGGCAGTTTACAGTATAACTATATCTGTAACAATTTTTGAGGCGCCCTCAGATAAGCAGATGTGTGGGGAGGTAAATTTTTGGTTAAAATAGTATGCAAGCATAACAATTATTTTTATATTTGGTATACACCATTATTAATGATGAAGCCAGAAGAAACAGTAGACTATAACTTTAAAGTATGTTGGCACGCCATCTCGCGCATGTACAATGCCGAGGCGGTGCAGAATGATATTACCACCTCCATCGGGTTCGTGCTGCTCAACATAGACCAGCAGGCCGGTACCCCGGCCACCAAGATCGCCCCCTTGCTGGGACTGGAGGCCCGCAGCCTGACCCGCATCCTCAAGAGTATGGAGGAGAAGAACCTCATCTACAAACTATCCGACCCCAATGACAAACGCCTGGTGCGCATCTTTTTGACAGAGAAGGGGCTGGAGAAGAAGGAGGTAGCCCGGCATACCGTGAAGCACTTTAACAACAAGGTGCGGCAGGAGGTACCGCAGGAGGAGCTGGATGTATTCTTTAAGGTGTGTGGCCGTATTCTAGGCATGATAGAAAGTAAAGAAATCTTTTAACCCATAGACAACCAAAGCTATTCTATGAAAAGAATAATCAAGAAAGTAGCGGTGCTCGGCTCCGGGGTGATGGGCTCCCGAATTGCCTGTCACTTTGCCAACATTGGAGTGCAGGTGCTGCTGCTCGACATCGTCCCGAGAGAGCTGACGCCGGACGAAGAGAAAAAGGGCCTGACCCTGGAGAATAAAAATGTCCGCAACCGCATTGTAAACAGTGCACTGCAGGCAGCTATCAAGTCAAACCCTTCGCCGCTATACCGTAAGTCTGACGCCCACCTGATACAGACCGGTAACTTCGAAGATAACATGAAGGACATCGCCACCGCCGACTGGACCATTGAGGTGGTGGTGGAGAACCTGAAGATAAAGAAACAGGTGTTTGAGCAGGTGGAGCAGCACCGCAAGCAGGGCACCCTCATCACCTCCAACACTTCCGGCATTCCGATCCACATGATGCTGGAGGGCCGCTCCGACGATTTCAAGAAGCACTTCTGCGGCACGCACTTCTTTAACCCGCCACGCTACCTTAAGCTGCTGGAGATCATCCCGACCAAGGAAACGGACCAGGAGGTTATAAACTTCCTGATGCACTACGGCGACCTGTACCTGGGCAAAACCACGGTACTGGCCAAGGATACACCGGCCTTTATTGCCAACCGTGTGGGCATTTACGCCATTATGCAGGGCCTGCAGGTGATGAACAAGCTGGGCCTGACGGTAGACGAGGTGGACAAGATCACCGGCCCGGTCATCGGCCGTCCGAAGTCAGCCACCTTCCGCACCCTGGACGTGGTTGGTCTGGATACCCTGGCCAATGTGGCCAACGGGCTGTACCAGACCGGGGAGAAGGACGAGTCTAGGGAGCTGTTCAAGCTGCCGGACTACCTGCAGAAAATGGTGGAGAACAAGTGGTTGGGTGATAAAACCGGCCAGGGCTTCTACAAAAAGACAAAAGACGCGAAAGGTAAAACTGAGATCCTGACGCTGGACCTGGAAACGCTGGAGTACGGGCCGAAGCAGAAGGTAAAGTTCCAGAGCCTGGAGGCGCTGAAGCCTATCGAGGACCTGAAGAAGCGCATCAAGGCCTTCTCGATGCAGGAGGACAAAGCCGCCAGATTCTTCAACGAGTCGCTGTACGGCCTATTCCAGTACGTAAGCAACCGCATTCCGGAGATATCGGATGAGCTGTACCGCATCGACGATGCCATGCGTGCCGGCTTCGGCTGGGAGCTGGGTCCGTTTGAGTACTGGGATGCCATCGGGGCCCGCGAAGGCGTGCAGCGCATGATCGAGGCGGGGTATGAGCCGGCACCGTGGGTAGAGGAGATGCTGAACCACGGCAAGGAGGCCTTCTACATTGTGGAGAACGGTACCCGCCGCTACTACGACATCCGAAGCAAAGAATACAAAGCCATACCGGGCGCCGAGAACTTCATCATCTTGGATAACCTGCGCGGCAGCAAGGTTGTTTGGAAGAATAGCGGCGCCACGCTCACCGACCTGGGCGACGGCATCCTGAACGTGGAGTTCCACACGAAGATGAACACCATTGGCGGTGACGTGGTGGCTGGCCTGAACAAGGGCATAGAGATAGCGGAGAAGGAGTTCAGAGGCATGGTAGTCGGCAACGACGCGGCCAACTTCTCGGCCGGTGCCAACGTGGCGCTGATCTACATGTACGCCCTGGAGCAGGAGTATGACGAGATCAACTTCATGATCAAGCAGTTCCAGGACACGATGATGCGCATGCGCTACTCGGCTATTCCGGTAGTGGGCGCGCCGCACGGCCTGACGCTGGGCGGTGGCTGCGAGCTGAACCTGCACTGCGACCACGTACAGGCGGCCGCCGAGACTTACATGGGTCTGGTGGAGTTTGGCGTAGGCCTGATTCCGGGCGGTGGCGGTACAAAGGAGATGACCATGCGTGCCGCTGACATGTATGCCGATGGCGATATCGAGTACAACGACCTGAAGAACGTGTTCCTGACTATCGGTATGGCTAAAGTGTCTACCTCTGCCAAGGAAGCCATTGACCTGGGCTATATGCGCAAGAGCGACGGCATCACCATCAACAGCAACCGCCTCATAGCCGATGCCAAAGCACATGCTATCATGCTGGCAGAGGCTGGCTATACCAAACCGGTACAGCGCACTAACATCAAGGTGCAGGGTAAAGGCGCGTTGGGTATGTTTATGACGGGAGCCAACGCCATGTATACCGGCCGCTATATCTCGGAGCATGATAAGAAAATCTCTGAGAAGCTGGCTTATGTGATGTGCGGCGGTGATTTGTCGGCCCCAACCGAGGTAAGCGAGCAGTACCTGCTGGACCTGGAGCGTGAGGCCTTCCTGTCTTTGACAGGGGAGCGCAAGACACTGGAGCGCATCCAGAGCATCCTGACCACAGGCAAGCCGCTGAGAAACTAGGAACTATAGCATCAACTATAAAAGAGCATCAAAAATGAACAATGCATATATCGTAGCCGGATTTCGTAGCGCCGTGGGCAAGGCCCCGCGTGGGGTGTTCCGGTTCACTAGACCTGATGACCTGGCTGCTGACGTCATCAAGCACTTAATAAGTACGGTGCCTGCCCTGGACCCGGAGCGCGTGGACGACCTGATCGTGGGGAACGCCGTGCCGGAGGCGGAGCAGGGCCTGCAGATCGGCAGGATGATCTCCCTGCTGTCGCTGCCGATGTCTGTTTCCGGTATGACGGTGAACCGCTACTGCGGCTCCGGCCTGGAAACCATTGCCATTGCAGCGAACCGCATCTCGGCAGGTATGGCCGACTGCATCATTGCGGGTGGTACGGAGTCTATGTCGATGGTGCCGACGGCCGGCTGGAAGACTGTGCCCAACTACAAGATCGCCAGCAAAAACCCGGATTGGTACCTGAGCATGGGCTTAACAGCCGAGGCCGTGGCCAACGATTACAAGGTTTCACGTGAAGACCAGGACGAGTTTGCGCTGAAGTCGCACCAGAAGGCGCTCAACGCCATCGAGAAAGGCTACTTCAAGGAGCAGATCGTGCCCATCACGGTAGAGGAGACTTACCTGGATGAGAATGGCAAGAAGAAGACAAAATCTTACGTGGTGGATACCGACGAGGGCCCACGTGCCGACACCTCGCTGGAGGCGCTGGCCCGCCTGAAGCCGGTGTTTGCTGCCGGTGGCTCGGTTACGGCCGGTAACTCCTCGCAAACATCCGACGGGGCCGCCTTTGTTATCGTCATGAGCGAGCGCATGGTGAAGGAGCTGAACCTGGAGCCGATCGCGCGCCTGGTAAGCTATGCCACGGGTGGCGTAGATCCGCGCATCATGGGTATGGGACCGATCGCGGCCGTGCCGAAAGCCCTGAAAATGGCGGGCATGTCGCTCAACGACATCGACCTGATCGAGATGAACGAGGCCTTTGCCGCACAGTCCATTGCCGTTATGCGCCACCTGGACTTCGATCCGGACAAATTGAATGTGAACGGCGGGGCCATCGCACTTGGTCACCCGCTGGGCTGCTCGGGCGCTAAACTTTCTGTTCAGCAGTTCCACGAGCTTCGCCGCCTCGGCAAGAAGCACGGTTTGGTGACTGCCTGTGTAGGCGGTGGCCAGGGAGTGGCCGGTATTTATGAGCTTCTGAAGTAGCGATGCACGTAGCACGACACAAGACACACGATTTAAAATGCATTACTTCAAAGAGCTACGAGTGTGGAAAGAGGCAATAGAGCTGGCTAAGTTAGTTTATAAAGCCACAGCTCTTTTCCCGCAGGATGAACGGTATGGATTGAAGTCGCAGATTAATCGTGCTGTTGTGTCAGTCCCCTCTAACATAGCAGAGGGAGCGGGTCGAGGTTCAGACAAGGAGTTTGCTCAGTTTCTGAAGGTCGCTTTAGGATCTGCTTTCGAGCTGGAAACACAATTAATTTTAGCTGAGTCTTTCGGTTTCATCAGAGAAACAGTGTGCTCAGACCTGACACAAAAGAATGAAGGCGTACAAAAGATGCTGAATGGCTTTGTCAACATGCTTGAAAAGAAAAGTCGTGTGTCTTGATACGTGATACTTGATACAACTATAAGAAACTAGAATAACAATGGAAAACGCAACTAAAACAGCAACTATCAAAGGTGGGGAGTTTCTGATAAAGGAGACGAACCCACAGGATGTTTTTATACCTGCCGAATTTAACGAGGAGCAGCGTATGATGGCGCAAACCTGCCAGGATTTCGTACGCGACGAAGTATACCCGCTGCTGGACCGCCTGGATAACCACGAGGAAGGCCTGATGGAGAACCTGATGAAAAAAGCAGGGGAGCTGGGGCTTTTCGCGGTGTCTATTCCGGAGCAGTACGGCGGCCTGAACATGGACTTCAATACCTCTTTGCTGGTAACGGAGTCAGTAGGCGGCGGGCACTCTTTCCCGGTTGCCTTCGCGGCGCATACCGGTATCGGTACACTGCCTATCCTGTACTTCGGCACCGAGGAGCAGAAGAACAAGTACATTCCGAAGCTGGCAAGCGGAGAGCTGATGTCGGCTTACTGCTTGACGGAGCCAAACTCTGGTTCTGACGCACTGGCGGCTAAAACAAAAGCGGTACTGAACGAGGCTGGCACGCACTACATCCTGAACGGGCAGAAAATGTGGATCACCAACGCCGGCTTTGCCGATGTGTTCGTGGTATTCGCACAGGTAGATGGTGATAAGTTTACCGGCTTTATCGTGGAGCGTGACTACAAAGGCGTGAGCCTGGGCAACGAGGAGCACAAGATGGGTATCAAGGGCTCTTCTACGCGCCAGGTATTCTTCGAGGACTGCGAAGTGCCGAAGGAGAACGTGCTGGGTGAGATCGGCAAAGGCCACCTGATCGCTTTTAATATTCTGAACATTGGCCGTATCAAACTGGGCGCTGCCACACTGGGTGCCGCCAAGCATGTGGCTGACCTTTCGGTGAAGTATGCCAACGAGCGTCACCAGTTCAAGCTGCCTATCTCCAAGTTCGGAGCCATCCGCTATAAACTGGCGGAGCAGGCCATTCGCATCTACGCTGTGGAGTCTGCGCTGTACCGTTGCGGCATGGACATCTACCGCATGGAGCAGGAACTGATGGCCGGCGGTGCGAATGAGAACGAAGCGCTGATGGGCGCAGCCCGCGAGTTTGCCGTAGAGGCTGCCATGCTGAAGGTAGAAGGCTCAGAGGTGCTGGATTACGTGGTGGATGAAGGGGTGCAGATCTACGGTGGTTACGGCTTCTCTGCCGATTACCCAATGGACCGCGCTTACCGCGACTCCCGCATCAACCGCATCTTTGAGGGTACCAACGAGATCAACCGCATGCTGACCGTGGACATGATCCTGAAAAAAGCCCTGAAAGGCGAATTGGACCTGATGGGGCCTGCCCAGGCGGTACAGCAGGAACTGATGGCCATTCCGGACTTTGGTGCGGAAGAGGAAGGACTGTTTGCAGCCGAGCACAAGGCAATCAAGAACCTGAAGAAGGCGATTCTGATGACAGCCGGAACAGCGGTGCAGAAGTACATGAACTCCCTGGCTAAGGAGCAGGAGATCCTGATGAACATTGCCGACATGGCCATCAAGACCTACGTGGCGGAGTCTACGCTGCTGCGTGTGGAGAAGCTGGTAAATATGAAGGGTGAAGATGCCGTTTCGAAGGAGATAGACATTGTGCGCGTGGTAGTAAGCGATGCGGTAGATACTGCCTTCAAGGCTGGTAAAGAGGCTATCGCTGCCATGGCAGAGGGTGATGAGCAGCGCCTGCTGTTCATGGGCCTGAAGCGCTTCACGAAGAAGGACCTCTTCAATACCAAAGAGGCGCGTCGTCGTATTGCAGCTGCAATGATTGACGCCAACGAATATGTTTACTAATTTCTGACCATTTATAGTTGAAGAGGCCTTCCCCTAAGGGGAAGGCCTCTTTTTTTTGCCTAAACTTAACCGCTGCTGCTGCAGTACACGTCGGGAAAGCTGAAAAAATAAGTGCAAAAGCACAAAGTAGGCTCAACTTTAACGTACTGTGAGATAGCACCTCAGGCAGCAGAAGCGTACTATGAAAACAACTTGTCTAATTCCGTGCTATAACGAGCGTAACCGCGTAGGAGGGGTACTGAAAGTTATCACTAAAGTCAGGCAGATCACGCAGATTGTTTGTGTGGATGATGGCTCTACAGACGGTACGGCCGCATACATAAAAGAACACTGGCCTCAGGTGCAGGTACTACAACTCTTTAGCAACCAAGGGAAAACCGCCGCGATAAAACACGGCATGAAGGCGGTGCAACATGAGCTGGTGCTGCTCATGGATGCCGACTTGCAGGAGCTAAGGCAGGAGGAGGTGACAGAGGCGATCAAAGCCTTCCAGGTGCACCGCCAGCTCGATATGATCATTCTCCGGCGCATGAAGTCGCCCTGGTTCGTGAAATTTTACAGAAGTGATGTGTTGCTGTCTGGGGAGCGGCTGTTGCTGAGGCAGGACCTGGAGCAGGTGCTGGCTCAGCGGGTACAGCGATACCAGCTGGAGGTGGCCATTAACCGTTACATGCTGCACCACAAAAAAGTAGTGCGCTGGATGCCCTGCTCAGCCCTCAACACCTATAAGCTGGAGAAATGGGGGGTGACAGACGGTGCCAGGCGAGAGCTGCAGATGTACCTGGAGATCGTGTACTTTGTAGGGTTTGTGCACATGGTGCAGCAGCTAACCTCTTTCCGGAAGAGGCTGCTGAGCCACAAAGCGAAAAGCGAGACACTAAGGCCCCGCTTCCTGCAGCAGTTCAGGCTATGACTGACTTATTTGATCAGAATACGGCTCAGTTTCAGCCCATCCGCTCTGCGGCTAGGCCTTACAACGGTCACAATGTCCTTGTCGGCGAGCCAGGCCGTAAAGTCTTTCACGTAAGCCAGGTTCTTGTCATTCGCTACGTTCAGGCCTATTGCACGTGGCGTAGCGGCTTCTCCGTTACGGGTATTTATCTGGCGAAGGTACAGGTCGTGTTTCCCGTCAAGCTCCTCTAGTGTTAGTAGGTTTAAGGTGCTGCCGTTCAGGTAGGAGCTGTAGGATATACCTGAAAACGCTTCATCGGCAGGTGCCTGCTGATGCTTCATCAGTACGGAGTTCCAGTCGGTGCCCATGTATTCGTCATAAGCAAACAGGTGTAACTCCCGCGCAAAGTAGGGGGCGCTCTCCCCGCCCTCTGTATACTTTTTCTCCGCGATCACCACCAGCTTCCTCTCGGGGCTCAGCAGTAGGTCTGTCAGGTAAATGTCCTCCAGGCGGCCCGGCTTAGGGTTGCTGCTTTTGTCCAGCGCGTTTATCTTGGAAAGGTATTCTGGTGTAAACCTGAATTCTTCGGCGAACACCATGTCCTCATGCTCAAAATCGAATTTCACAGCTTTGAGGCTATAGTACTTGCCCGTTTCCTCGTTGGCTGTCAGTACGGCTCCATACAGCAGCCCTTCTGGCATCAGCCTGAAGCGTGAGTCCAGGATGTATACCTTCTCGCCATCGAACACGCCGCCAACCAGCACCGACATCACCCGTGCCTCTGTACCTCCGGGGCTGTACTCGCGGGTAGTGAGGCGGTTCATGTTGTCTGAAATGAGGCTGATGTACTGTTTGCCGCCGTTGCTCACCTGCACATCCGCAGAAAGTATACCCACCACATCACTCAGGTCATACGCTGTTTCCTGCAGTTTCTGAAGCTTTCCGTCGTAGAGCACACCGCTGATGTGCTGTATCTGGTAATCAGGGTCGGTTTGGTAACGGTAAGCTAGCAGCCTGGAGCCGTCATGGGATGCAGCTATACCTGCTCTTCGTGCCTTTGCCGGCGCCTCTAAGAGGAGTACGCCTGCTTCCTTTTTACCTGAGCCAAGGTTAATAAGGTGTCCGTACAGCTGCTGGCTCTCCTGGCCGCTGTTGCGGTGCGTCACAACAATGGCGGCACCCTTGTTGGCGAAAAAGGTCTCTACTGTTTCAGAGTCCCTGAGCTTAAGCTCAGCCGTCCACTGCTTCTTCAGGTCGCTGTTGTACCGTTCCACCTTATAGCTATCGGCAGTGCTCCGGCTCAGGATCACAAACTCACCCTGACCCACAGGAATGGTCTTATGGGCAATGCGTTGGTTGTAGCGGTCCTCTCCTTTGTCGGGTATGTAGGTAAAGTCTACGGATGCCTTGGTTCTGGACTGCGCCTGGGCGAAATACGGCTGACAAAGCAGGTATAACAACACAAGAGATAGGTAGAGTAGCTTTTTCACAGGTATGATTTCGGGTGGTTATAAGGTATAAATTTAGGCGAAGCTGCTGAATATACATGCACGAGAGCCTGCTGTTGTATAGCAAAACCCTATTGTTTCTCGTGGAACTTTGCACGTAGCCCCGGTGCCACCTATAACGCTTTTACCTTGAAGAATGATATAGGTGCGGTTCCCGTACTCGCGTGGCCACACCAGAATTTAGAATTAACAGACAAATAATATGACTGTTCACTTAAAAGGAGCGGATGTGCCGTAACTTGCAGCAGGCAAAGATGGTACTCTATACCAGAAACAATATAGTATGAAGTTTTTACTGAAGATCCTTGTTTTGGTCGTACTGATGCTGATCAGTAAGCTGACAAGGGAGGATAAGGTAACAACTTCAACAATGAATAAAGCAGACGATACGGAAAGTTCTCTAACTTCTACCCTGGGGCAAGGGGAACCCTTCAACCAGGTGAAGTTAGCGGAAGACGAGAAGGCAAAAGCTATTTACCACTAAAGTTCACAGCACGAATACGAGAACACATTTACGCTGATCAACCTTTAATGTCCAAGCCGCCCATCCTTCACCGGAAGTAGGGTCAAAAGCATGCGTTAAGCGCCATGCCCTGTTCGAAAATTGTTGAGGTTTACTGTGAGAGCGCATCTTTCCTCCAGGCAAAAGGCGCATACTGCTCATTTCCTTCCTAGCTTGCCTTTGCAAAGCAGGCTATCAGCTAATCCTGCTCCAGTTAACAGTGTTGGCACTTAGCGACTGGATGTGCCGGCGAATGTTGGCGTTTTGTGGCTGCTCCAGTGGTGGGTCTGCCTGTAAGATACGCTGTGCTGCGGCGCGGGCTTCCTGTAGTATGGGGGCATCCTTTGCCAGGTCTGAAATGAGCAGGTCCAGCACCCCACTTTGCTGCGTACCCATCAAGTCTCCAGGACCACGCAATTTTAAGTCAATATCGGCAATTTCAAAGCCGTTGTTGGTCCGTACCATCGTCTCCAGGCGCGTCTTGCTGTCCTTGCTCAGTTTGTACCCGGTCATAAGGATACAGTAGCTCTGATCAGCCCCGCGGCCTACGCGGCCCCTTAGCTGGTGCAGCTGAGCCAGCCCGAAGCGTTCGGCACTTTCTATCACCATCACCGAAGCATTCGGGACGTTTACGCCTACCTCAATTACCGTAGTGGCCACCATGATCTGGGTCTCGTTCTGCACGAAGCGCTGCATTTCGTAATCCTTGTCCTGCGGCTTCATTTTGCCATGCACCATGCTCACCTTCAGTTCCGGGAAGGCTCTGCACACGCTCTCATAGCCATCCATCAGGTCTTTGTAGTTGTCCATCTGCTCCGACTCCTCAATGAGCGGGTACACGATGTAGGCCTGCCGCCCCAAGCCTATCTGGTCCCGGATGAACTGGAACACACGCAGCCGGTGGCTGTCGAAGCGGTGCGAGGTAATGATTTCCTTACGGCCTGCCGGCAACTCGTCGATCACCGACACGTCTAGGTCTCCATACAGGGTCATAGCCAGGGTGCGGGGAATAGGCGTGGCCGTCATCACGAGCACGTGCGGAATCACACGCGGGTTCTTGCGCCATAGTTTGGAGCGCTGCTCCACCCCAAAGCGGTGCTGCTCATCTACAATGCACAGGCCCAGGTTATGGAACTGCACCACGTCCTCCAGCAGGGCATGCGTCCCCACGATCATCTTCATCTCCCCGGAGCGCAGTTGCTCGTGCAGTTCCCGCCGCTCTTTGGCTTTGGTGGACCCGGTGAGCTTGCCGATGTTAATGCCCAGGCTGTCGGCAAACTTCTTTAGCCCCACATAATGCTGGTCTGCCAGAATCTCGGTAGGGGCCATCAGCACCGACTGTGCCCCGTTGTCGGCGGCGATGAGCATGGTGATAAAGGCCACAATGGTTTTGCCCGAGCCCACATCTCCCTGCAGCAGGCGGTTCATTTGCTTGCCTGAGGTAAGGTCGCCATAGATTTCTTTCACCACCCGCTTCTGCGCATTGGTCAGGTCAAAGGTGAGGTGATTCTTATAGAAGTCGGTGAGGGTCGGGACGTGCTTAAAGGCCTGCCCTTTGAGGTCGGCTTTGCGCACCACCTTCTGGCGGAACAGCCGCAGCTGTATGTAGAAGAGCTCCTCGAACTTCAGCCGGAACTTCGCCTTGTTGTACTTTTCCACCGTCTCGGGGAAATGTATGTTGATAAGGGCACTGCGCTTATCGATCAGGCGGTAATGGTCAATCAGTTCCGGCGACAGCGACTCCTGAATATTGGGGGCAGCCACCTTCAACAGCATTTCCATCATTTTGCTGATGACCTTGCTGTCGATGCGATGCGCTTTCAGTTTTTCTGTGGTATGGTACACGGGTTGCAGGAAGGCCGTGGTCTGCTTCTCCTCGGCCAGCTCCTCCAGCTCCGGATGCGCCATGCTGAACTTGCCGTTGAATGCAGTGGGCTTGCCGAAGACGATGTAGTCGGTATGGTTCTTCAGCGTTTTCTGCATCCACTTCACGCCCTTAAACCACACCAGCTCCAGCTGATCACCGTTCTCATCCACCAGCGTAGCGGCTAAACGCTGCTTGCGGCCCTCGCCAATCACTTCCTTTCCACGGACCCGCCCACGTACCTGCACGTAGGGCATGCTTTCGTCTAGTTCCGCAATCTTGTAGAACTGTGTGCGGTCGAGGTAGCGGAAAGGGTAGTGCTGGATAAGATCCCCATAGGTGAAGATCTGCAACTCTTTCTGCAGCAGCTCCGCCCGCATCGGCCCCACGCCCTTCAGGAATTCTATTTTCGTGTTGAAGAAGTTACTCACAGTCTTTGGCTTGCTTTCGGGTGAATGTTTGGCAAGTACAGCATACAAAAATAAGCAAAAGCCCCGACAGGTGTAAACGCTGGCGGGGCTTTATACTTGACTTGGTGTTTATTCTGAGTCAGGATTCACAGAGTCGAAGAGTTGAACTAGACTTCTATTCCATCGCGCAAGCGTGCGCTGGTGCCAGAATTTGATTTTTGCCAGAGCTGAGATAGCCACAAGCGGATGCTTGCGCTCTAAGAATTTCCCTTTCTAGTTCATTAGACCCTCACAGAAGCCTGGTATGCTGCGAGGCATTACTTATTCTCCCTCCACTTCAAGGTATTCAGCAGGTGCACGATGTCCTTTTTCACAAACTCGATCACCGGGGCCAGCGAATCGTTCTGGGTGGCGGTTCTGAAGTACAAAGCGCCGCGCAGAAAGTGATCTGTAGAGTCAGTCACATAGAACTGAAACTGGCTAGGAACCTCGCCCTCCAGTTCAAACACAGAGGCTACATCACCCGCGGGTGTGCGTACTTCCGTTTCCTCAATCGCATAAGCTTTGATCTGGTGCTTGGAGGTCAGTTTACGTGCGTCCTCCACCAGGTCATTCAGCATCTGCTGGCTGTTGTTGATGTCTTTGTACGTGAGCTGCACGTTGGCGCCCAGGCTGGGGTAAATGATGTTGATCCAGTGCGGCTGCGCGATACCTGACGAGTCTGGGCGTATCTTGGCGTGCTTCGAGACCTCAAAGGTATACGGGTGCTCCTCCTGCAGTTGCTGGTATGTTTGCAAAGGCAGGTCGATACGGTTGTAGCCCTTTGGCTTAGGCGTATACTCTGCACTACAGGCTACCATGGCGGCGGCCATGCTGAACCACAAAAATGCTTTCAGCTTAGCCAACTTTGTAGTAGTGTTCTTTTTTACTTGCGACATCAATTTTAATTCGTTTTACCCGCTTGGAGTCTGCCGACTCTACGGTGAAGTGGAAGCGACCGTAAGTTGCCTCTTCGCCTACCTTCGGAATGCGTGAGAACAACGCCAGCATCAGACCAGCCACCGTTTCATTCTCCCCCTTCACCTCATTGAAGGCATCAAAAGGCACCTCCGCTATCTTACAAAAATCGTGCAGAGAGGTCTTCCCGTCAAAGATAAAGGTATTTTCGTCGAGTTGGGAGTAGATGATGTCATCGTCATCATCAAACTCGTCGTTGATTTCGCCCACGATCTCCTCCACAATATCCTCCAGCGTTAATAGTCCTGAGGTGGCGCCGTACTCATTCACGACGATCGCCATGTGGACTTTTTTCTCCTTAAAGTCCTGGAAGAGGTCGGCGATGCGTTTGGTCTCGGGTACGTAAAAAGGCTGGCGTACCAGTTCCTGCCACCTGAAGTCGGGTCCTTCGCCCAGGTATGGGAGGAGGTCCTTTATGTAAAGAATGCCCTCAATCTTATCGGTGTTCTCGGTGTATACAGGTATACGTGAGTACCCCCACTTCACGATTTCCGGCAGGAGTTGAGGGAGTGTCATGCGCTTGTTGAAAGCCACGATATCCATGCGCGGGCGCATGATCTGCTTCACTGAGATAGAGCCGAAGTTTACCACGCCCCGAAGAATTTTTCGTTCCTCCGGAGAAGTGTCCTCATTCACAAGGGCCACATCCAGGCTGTGGTGCAGCTCTTCAATAGTGTGGTTATAGCCCCGGATCATGTAGTGCTTTTCGATGTAGTCCCCGATGGCCATCATGGGCCAGGAAACCGGCTTTACCAGCCTCTGCAGGCTCCTTAAAAAGGGTGCCATGCGGCTGGCAATTACTATCCGCTGCTTCTGTACATAAACCTTTGGCAGTACCTCCCCGCAGAACACAATGAAGAAGGTGGCAAACAGCATGCAGGCCACCATAGCCCCGACAGACAGGGCGGTAGTGCCAAACAGCTGCCAGGCCACATAAGCAAAAAGTGTTATGATGCCGACATTGATGCCGTTGTTGAGGATAAGGATTGTGGTGAGAAGCTTTCGGGGGGTTTGCAGGAGGAAGTGCACACTGCGCTCAGCGGAAGACTGGCTGGATTTGCATTTCTCCAACTCCTGCTCCGTCAGAGAGAAGAATGCTGCCTCTGCCCCCGATACGAAGGCAGAGAGCAGCAATAAGATAAAGCCAGCAAGAATTGCTGCTAGATATTCAAACCTGAGTTCGGTAAGTGAACTTTGTAAGAGTTGAAGTAAACTATAACTCAGGGGGTCTCCGGGATCTATACTTTCCAAAATTGCTCCGTTAAGTGAAACATAGGTTAGAACGGCAGGTCATCCGGCTCGTCGTTCTGAGAGGCTGATGCGCCGCCTGTGTTGCCACCTCCGTAGCTGCTGCCTGCGGAAGATGAAGCACTTTCCTGGTAGTTGCCGCCGCCTCCGTTCTCGCTGCGGCCGCCCAGCATAGTCATGTTGTCCGCCACGATCTCGGTGCTGTAACGCTGAATGCCGTCTTTGTCCTGGTAGTTATTCGTTCTGATCTTGCCTTCGATGAAGACAGCCTGCCCTTTTCTAAGGTACTTTTCAGCCACTTCGGCTAAACCGCGCCACAGTACGATATTATGCCATTCGGTGCGCTCCTGGCGCTGGCCGCTTTTATCTTTAAATGTCTCAGAAGTAGCGATTGGGAAGCGGGCAACGGCCACTCCACCTTCCAGGTGACGTACTTCCGGGTCCTTTCCTAAGTTCCCGATCAGGATTACTTTGTTTACACTTGCCATTTGTGCGTTTTTTTCGTTCAGGTTACAAATTTACATGTTTGCAGGTAGCTTTATGCCTCGTCTGCAAACATGCGCTTTGCCAGACTTACATAATGCTTTTCCCTGCTAAAAGGTTCAGCTATAAATGTACTAAAATCTTAGCATCTTTCAAATAGCTGTTGATAAGCACCGGCTTAGGCAGTGCCTCTATCTGTTCAACGTTGAAAGGAGCTAATCTTGTTTCCTTTAGTACCTCCTCTTTTAAACGGGATTTTAGCCTTATCTGATAAAAATGAGCCATGATTTTCTGGTGGCTCAGGATGTGCTTATACTCTTTAGGGGACAGCTGTAGCTGCACAGCCGCCACCTCTACACCCGCCTGCTGTAACTCGGTTAGCAGGACATCCGTGCTGAGTTTCTTTTCCTCGCTTTCGTAGAGGTAAAAGTCATACAGGCCCTGCCAGATGTCTCCCTCCAGTCTTTTGCGCATGTAATACAGGCCCTCATGCTCAAGCACCACATAATGAAAGTAGCGGGGCCGTGCCGCCCTGGCCTTTGATTTTACAGGCAGCTCCTGCACCATGCCGTGGCTGAAAGCAAAACAGGTCTGCTGTAACGGACAGAACAGGCAGTCCGGCATTACAGGCGTGCACTGGATAGCGCCGAACTCCATGATGGCCTGGTTGTAGGTGTCCGGCGCCCCGGCCGGTACCAGTTCATCGGCCAGCTTTTGGAACACTTTACGGGAGGCGGGCGCAGCAATATCATCGGAAATGCCGAAAACACGGGCCAGCACCCGGAACACGTTTCCATCCAGCACTGCCACCTGCTCCCGGAAAGCAAAGGAGGCGATAGCAGCGGCGGTATAACTGCCCACTCCCTTTAGCTTCAGCAGCTCGGTATAGGAGCGGGGAAACTGGCCGCCGTATTTCTCCACCACCAGCTGGGCGGTGTGGTGCATGTTTCTGGCCCTGGAGTAGTAGCCTAAGCCTTGCCACAGGCGAAGCACCTCATCCTGTGGCGCCGCGGCCAAATCCTCTACGGTAGGGTAGGCCTCCACAAATTTCAGGTAATAAGGCAGCCCCTGCGCCACGCGCGTCTGTTGCAGGATAACTTCGGATAGCCAGATGTAATACGGGTTGGTGGTGTCGCGCCAGGGGAGGCTGCGCTTGTGCTGGTCGTACCAGCGCAGGAGGGTATGAGCGAAATGCCCGTGAGGCTTTGGTTGCATGCGGTAGTGTGTTGCTCTTGTTGTAGTATGAGGGAACAGGCAAAAGTAATGTTTTGTTGTGTACGCCGCAGCTGTGCACCGGCACCCAAAATATAAACGTACCTGAGGCGTTATGCAGAAGGTTTGTGGCACGGGCATTGTACTTAAAGCATTTGAAGGGGGTAAGCGCGTAAGTATCAGCTGCTAATAATTTATTCGTAAAGCTTTTACTTATCGAAAAGTAGAACTACCTTTGTGCCCCTAAAATCAGGAAATAGGCGTAAGTCCCTGATTCTAAAGAAGAGAAAGTTAACTGATTATTAATTTTATAAAAATCTAAGAAAGTGACTAAAGCAGAAGTAATATCAGAGATTGCTGATAAAACAGGGATTGATAAGGCGGATGTTCAGGCTACAATTGAGGCTTTTTTCAAGGTAGTTAAAGACTCTATGGCTGACGGAAACAACATCTATGTGAGAGGTTTTGGTAGCTTTGTGAACAAGAAACGCGCTAAGAAAGTGGCCCGTAACATCTCTAAGAACACGTCTATCATCATCGACGAGCACTTTATCCCAAGCTTCAAGCCGTCTAAGACCTTCATTCAGAAGATCAAGAACAGCAAAAAAATCAAAGAGTTAGCACATTCTTAATTTTTTGTATCTTTGCTGAACTATTTGTTATAGTTTCATAAACAATCACTTAAGCAGGAAGAATGTCACGGTCTCAAATACTGATAGTTGTCGCAGCCATCGCCTTGGTGGCCGCTATGTTCTTTTTGCCTAAGGTGGTTGTGAATGACGATGACAAAGACGCCATTGCCAAAGGTGAAACAACAGCTGCCATTCCGGAGGGCCACTCTGAGGATGATGGCCATGACCACGGTGCCCCGGCCGGTGCTCCGGCAGATGTGCACATGACGGCAACGCCAGAGCAAATGATGGAGCTGTCTACAGCCCGTGCCAAGTACAACAAAGCCACGGATGCCCAGTCGCGTACGCGCTTGGCGCCTGAGCTTGCCGCTGCCTATGCTACAGCCCACAAGTATGACAGTGCTGGTTATTACTACGAGGTAGCTGCCAATGCCCGCGGTGGCGAGAAGAGCTACAAGAAAGCCGGTGACGCGTACTATGAAGCCTTCACATTCGCAGCTACGCAGGAGCGTGCCAACGAGCTTGGCTCAAAGGCCCGTGCGATGTATGAGCAGGTGCTGAAGAACAATCCGTCGGACCTGGATGCTAAAACTAACGTGGCAATGACGTATATTGCCAGCACAAACCCGATGCAGGGTATAACGTTGCTGCGGGAGGTGATCGCTTCTGACCCTAACAACCAGAAGGCGCTTTTCAACCTTGGCATCCTGTCCATCCAGTCTAACCAGTACGATAAAGCGGTGGAGCGTTTCGAGAAACTGATTTCGGTTAATCCGGAGCACGTGGAAGGAACCTTCTATTTAGCCGTGTCGTTGGCTGAGACGGGGCAGAATGAAAGGGCAAAGGCGTTGTTCAATAAGGTAAAGGAAATGAGCAGCGACCCAGCGCTGGCGGCATCTGTTGATGAATATTTGGCAAGATTAAATTAGAAAAGAAATTATCACATTATAAAACACCAAGACTATGCCTTGCGGAAAGAAAAGAAAAAGACATAAGATCGCTACGCACAAGAGAAAGAAGCGCCTAAGAAAGAACAGACATAAGAAGAAGTAATTTCTTCTGTGCAAATTAGGGCCCACTTTGCAATGCAAAAGTGGGCTTTGGTCTATACATCCTAACATAACCATTTGAGAAGAAATTGAGCAATGAACTAATCATCAATTCTACTCAAGATGGGGATCGTATCGCACTCTTACAGGATAAGAGACTAGTAGAGTACCACTTCGAGCGTAAGGACACAAACTACATCGTTGGGGATATTTTTCTGGGCACTGTAAAGAAGGTGATGCCAGGCCTGAATGCCGCTTTTATTGATATTGGTTACCAGAAGGATGCTTTCCTGCATTACCATGATCTGGGGGCTAACATCAAAACGCTGAACAAGTATGTGAAGGCGGCACAAACACAGAAGAACGCTTCTCCAAAACTCAACCAGTTAAAATTCGAGCCTGAGATAGACAAGCTCGGAAAAATAGCTGATGTCCTGAAAAAAGGGCAGCAGGTATTAGTCCAGATTGTAAAAGAACCTATTTCTACAAAAGGCCCGCGTCTTTCCTGCGAAATCTCCCTTGCGGGACGATACCTGGTGCTGGTGCCGTTCTCCAACACGGTAAGCGTATCCAAGAAGATCGTCAGCAAAGAGGAGCGCACGCGCCTGAAACGCTTGATCACCTCGATCAAGCCAGAGAACTTCGGCGTGATTATCAGGACAGTGGCTGAAGGGCGTGATGTGGCAGAACTCGACAGAGACCTGCGCAACATGCTTGAGAACTGGGAAGAGGGTTTTAAAACACTTAGAATAGCGAAACCATGTGACAAAGTCATAGGAGAGCTAAATCGTTCTTCTTCCATCTTGAGGGATTTGTTAAACGAGAGTTTTGACAACATAATAGTGGACGATGTCCAACTATATGATGAGATCAAAACATATGTCGGCAGTATAGCTCCAGATAAACAAAAGATTCTGAAGCACTACACCGGCAAAACCAAGACCTTTGAACACTTCCACATTGAGAAACAGCTAAAAGCTGCATTCGGTAAAACAGTGACCATACCAGGAGGCGGATACCTGGTGATAGAGCACACCGAGGCGCTGCATGTGATCGATGTGAACAGTGGGAATAAATCAAATACCGAGACCGATCAGGAGGCAACCGCGCTGAACGTGAACATGATGGCTGCCAGAGAGGTAGCCAGACAGCTTCGCCTCCGGGATATAGGTGGTATCATAGTAATAGACTTCATCGATATGAAGTCGCCGGAAAACCGCCAGAAAGTTTTTGAGGTTGTTAAAGAGGAACTGAAGAGAGACCGATCTAAATCAACAGTCCTGCCGATCTCAAAATTTGGCCTGATGCAGATCACACGTCAGCGTGTAAGGCCAGAGCAGAACATTGTAACCGGAGAAGTTTGCCCTACTTGTAACGGCACCGGTAAAATAACGGCCAGTATACTGGTCACAGACGAAATTGATGCAGCGGTAGACGACCTGCTGACGAGCCATAACCATAAGAGTCTTACAGTTTACCTACACCCTTTCGTGCATGCCTTCTATACCAAGGGGCTGTTCTCAAGGCAGGTAAAGTGGTTCTTTAAGTACTTTAAATGGGTAAGGCTGGTTAAAGATACCTCGCTAGGCATTACGGATTTTAAAGTGATGGACGATCGGGGCGAGGAAATAGAATTACGCACTGCCTTTACACCTGTAGATGGCATCGCCGATAAAGAAGACGAATAAATATATTATCGTAATGAAAAAGCCGCTGTCGTGCCTCGACAGCGGCTTTTTTTATGGGGTATAGTCTGTCTAGAACTTAACGCCAAAGTCAAGGGAAACACTGCTGTTCTTCACGGCGATGTTCTTGTCGCCAAACTTGTCGCGGTAGTAGTCGTCGATATTAGAAAGGCCACGGTGGTACGTGAGGCCGGCGAAAAGCTTGGTGCTTTGCCCCATCTGAAACTCGGCGCCACCCCCTAAAAGCGCATCAGCCTCGAAAATGCTGAAGCGCTTGGAGGCCTTCACACCATCGATCACCTTCATGTCGTTTACCTGTGCAGCCACCTTGGTATTCAGGGAGCCGCCAACCTGGAAGTACACGATAGTGCCCGGCGCTACCTCGTTGGTAAAAAGCTTGAGCGACAGAGGCAACTCAATGTACTGAAGCGAAATATCATCCTTGCCGGAGGTAACGGAACCGTCGGTCTGTCTGAAACTGTAGCTAATCTCGCTACCCTTACTGCGGTACATCAGCCCTGTACTGAAGGCATAGTTCTGAGCAAAGAAGTAGTCGGCTACCACGCCTACCCCTAGCCGCAGGTTATTGCTCTCTTTCTCAAAGTTATACTTGCTCTCAGCTACAAAGCGATTACCGGCAATAGTCGGCGATACTTGTAGTCCAATCTCAACCTGTGCCATGGTGGTGAAGCTGGCACATAAAAACAGCATTAAAAGTGTAAGTTTCTTCATTAACATAATAATATAGAAGCGTTAGTGTTACCCTAATACGAATGAACACACTATTTTTGTACAAAGATAAGCGATAATGTATTACAGAATTTTAATACTCGCCATCTTGTTGTTCACTTTGGGTTGTGGCGACAAGGGCTGCGAGTTGCCGAAGGAAATAGCAAGTATACCTGTGGAGGTAGAGATCGAACGGCTAGAGAAGCCATTCTATGAGGCTGGTTCCAGACAGGAGTTGGCTGAAGTGTTGCAACGCAACCCTCTTTTTACCCAAAACTACCTGCAACTGGAGCAGCTTTCTACTGACGACGCGCAGCTGGGCTCGCTGTATGAGCTGTCCGCAAACCCCTCGCTGGACACGCTGGCACAGGAGGCCATGCAGAAGTTTGCCGACATGAGCCAGGAGAAAGAGCAGCTGGAGACAGCTTTCAAGGTGCTCAAATACCATTACCCGGAGTATCAGGTGCCACAGGTGAAAACGTTTGTCACAGGACTGGGTACCCTCGGGAATGACCTCTACATCTCCGATAGCTTACTGGTGTTCGGGATTGACTACTTTATCGGCAAAGGTGCTACTTACCGGCCACAGGCCTACGAGTATATTCTGAGTCGCTATGAGCGTGATAAAATGGTTACGGCAGCCATGCTGTTGCTCTCCAACAAGTTTAACCGCACCAACACGGCAGAGAGAACTCTATTGGCTGAAATGATCAGTATGGGAAAGGCTTATTACTTTGTGGAGCGGGTGATGCCCTGCACGCCGGATTCGCTCATCATTGGCTATACCGGACAGCAGGTAGCAGATGTGCAGCATAACGAAGGACGTATCTGGGCGCACTTTATTGAGAAGGAGCTGCTGTTTGAGAAAAGCCCCTTTATGATAAACAAGTATATCGGGGTAAGGCCCAACACACCGGAAATAGATGCCAAGGCGCCTGGGCGAATCGGAACGTGGGTGGGCTGGCAGATTGTGCGGAAGTATATGGAGCGCAATCCTGATCTAACGCTGCCGGAACTAATGGCTGAAACAGATTACCAGAAGATTTTCAACGAGTCGAGGTATAAGCCAGAAAGAAGGAAATAGTAAAGCCGAAGCCAGCCAGCATGCACATAGCCCTACTGAACCAGCACCACAACAACCCCGACTGTCCTGCCACGTGCAGGCACTACAGCTATTTGGAGGAGCTGGCAAAGCGGCACGAGATAAGCCTGGTGGCGAGCGACGGCTGGCGCCGTACCCGGATCTCGCAGCAGTATAGCTGGGTGCCGGAAGGGGTAACGCTGCATGAGTGCAAGGTGCCCTATGCCAACAACATGGGGGTGGCACAGCGGCTGGTAGCCTTTGCGGGTTTTGCGGCCTGCGCCTTCCGGAAGGCCATGCTGCTCCGCAAACCGGATGTGATCTGGGCCGCCTCTACGCCTCTTTCAACGCCATGGGTGGCTGCGCAGGTGGCAAGGCTGCGGGGAGTGCCGTGGGTGTTTGAGGTGCAGGATCTGTGGCCCAGCTTCCCTGTAGAGATGGGAGCTGTGAAGAGCAAGTGGCTGCAGCGCCTGCTCTACCGCCAGGAAAAGCGCCTGTACCACAGCGCCAGCCACATTATCACGCTCTCCCCTGACATGACAACGTACGTGAGGGGCCTGGGCATACCCAGTGAGAAAATAACCACAAACTATAACGGTACCGACCTGGGGCTGGTAGAGGGGGCAACTGAGCAGGAGGTTGAAGCGCTGCGGCAAAAGTATGACCTTTACGGAAAGCAGGTAGTGCTTTATGCCGGAACCTATGGCCGTGCAAATGACATCACCACCTTAATGCAGGCGGTAGAGCTGCTGGCAAATGAACAGAACATAAAGTTTATATTCGCGGGACATGGCTTTTACGAACCACAGCTGCAGGAGTTAGCTAAAACGTTTCCCAACCTGCTGCTGCTGCCTCCGCAGTCAAGGATTGAGATCTTCAAGCTGTTCAAGCTCGCCCATCTCTCCTTGGTCACCTTTAACAACCTGCCCGTACTGGCATCCAACTCCCCGGCAAAATTCTACGACAGCCTTGCCTGCAGCACCCCTGTGCTCGTGACTAACCCAGGCTGGACGAAAGAATTCGTGGAAAAGTATGGCTGTGGCTGGTACACGCCTGCCGGACAACCGGCTGACCTGGCAAAAACCTTAAAAGAGCTGTTAGCTCAGCCAGAAAAACTGAAAGACGCCGGAAGAAGAGGGGTAACTGTAGCCAAAGCTAGGTTCGACAGGAAACAGTTAGTAAATCAGGTAGAGGAAATACTGACACAAGCAAAAGCTATCGGTAGGAAGGGTAAAAAAAAGGATAAATAGCTATCTTAGAAGGAGGTAAACACAGTGCTTTGTCTGGTAAACTAGCCACTAAGGCCGAGGCTTAGCAGTTTGCAAGCTGTGTAACCGGGACCTGCTTTGAGCTATACTCTATGAATGCATTAAAAAAGGGACACTGGTTGATAGAAAAAGGGAAAGAGTTCTTACTTATTGCGCTACTCGTGCTCCTGATAGTGCACCTCATCTCGCCGAAGAATTTCCCATTTCAACCAAACTATACCTTTCCGCTTCGAGACTTTCTAGTGAACTTCACCGGCACCTATCTGCTTTGGCAGATCCTAGGCTGGAATTACACAAGGTACTATAAACCCGCTGTTATCAAGGGTAATTTCTCTGGAGCACTCATTGTGAAAACAGTGATGGTAAGTGTGGCTATAGCGTTTGTTTTCTATGTAGCTTATGTACCGTTGGTGCTGGCATTTGTCTATAATCAGCCGCTGCGTCTGTATAACATGGTATTAGGCGTGTCTGTCTCTATGTCTTCTGTGGGGCTGATCATTCTCATTTACCTTGGCACAGACCTATACCGACTATGGAAGCAGGTGCAGAGTACTCCAGCCGCAACGGAAGATGCAGAACTGATGGCTCCTTCTTTGGAAGATCAGGCTGGGGCAGTAACTGGAAGTGCCCCCCTGCTGCAGCAGATTGTCATTCATACAGGCAGGGAAACGTTGCAGTTGCCGTTACAGCAGATAGGTTACTTTGTTTCCAGGCACAAGATGGTGTTTGCCATGCTGCATTCAGGTAAGAGACTAACCACTCACTTTATACTTTCTGAGCTAGAGAAGGTACTACCGCAGGGTGAATTTTTTAGAGTCTCCCGCCAGGTAATTGTCAGTAAGCCTGCTGTTCTTTCAGTAAAGAAAGACACGAATAATAAGCTTCTGTTGCAGATAGCTGTAAACGGGCAGGAGCCGGAAGAGGTAGTGATCAGCAGGTATAAGGCCGCAGAGTTTAAAAAGTGGTTTTCCCCGGAAGATTAAGGGCTTACCATTCAGGCAGAAATCCACTACCACTCAGTTTCAACGGCAGCAAAAAGCTTTACCAAGCCCATTTTCAGGCGTTCATTTGTAGCATAAGGTTTCACCAAACAAAATCAATGCTGTTATGAACACTGTACAAAATCTCGAAATCCCATTACGCAAACTGTCTCATGTTGTAGGGTTATGCTTAGCACTAGTGCTGCCTGCCGGACTATTAACTCTTGCTTCGCTTGGTTGGCTAGACAATATTACCTTTGAGATTGCCTTCTGGAGTATTGCTCTCATTCTTGTCTTATATACGCTGCTGGTGGAACAGCTACCTTTAAGCTCTCTCGGCTTCGGCACATTTTGCTACAAAGATGTACTGTGGGGCGTAGCGCTAGGGCTCTTGCTCTTACTGGTGTTTCCCATCGCGTCTGTTATTGTAAAGCTGATCGGCTTTGAAGTATCGCAGGAAAACGCTAAAGCGCTGGCAGGGATGCCCACTTATGCATTGTTCTTGCTGGCACTAAGAGCGGCCGTAACTGAGGAGATTATTTACAGGGCTTACCCTGTAGAGCGACTAATTGCCTTAACGGGCAGCAAAGTACTTGCTGCGGGAGTGCCTATAACTGTTTTTATCATCTCTCACTTTAGCTGGGGCATGGGGCACTTGGTATTTGTTACCCTGGCAGGTGGCTTGTTGACGGTTTTTTACCTGTGGAAGCGCAACGTCTGGGTAAATATCATCGGCCATTTCCTTGTTGATTTTGCTGCCTTTATGCTGCTACCTGTTCTGATGAAGGGCTAGGTAGTCAAAAGACAGAGCCTGCTGAGGCAGGCTCTGTTAGTACTCTGTTTTTAAGCTGCTCCTCCCAGCTTGTTCTCCGGGTCATCCGGAATGTTAGGAAAGTTCTTCTGGAAAAACTGGCAGAAGTGGGTAAGAGGGCACTCCTCACACTTAGGCCGGCGGGCCACGCAGATGTAACGACCGTGCAGGATCAGCCAGTGGTGTGCCTTTGAGATAAGGTCGTTAGGGATATTAGCCACCAGCTCCTTCTCTACCTCCAGCGGTGTTTTAGCGGTTTTAGCCACTAGCCCAAGGCGCTTGCTTACCCGGAACACATGCGTATCCACAGCCATGGCCGGTTGGTTCCAGATAACCGACACGATCACGTTAGCCGTTTTGCGCCCTACACCCGGCAGTTTCACCAGTTCCTCTACCGTGCTGGGTACTTCCGAACCAAACTTCTCAACCAGCATTTTCCCCAGACCGGCTAAGTGCTTGGCCTTGTTGTTCGGGTATGAGATGCTTTTAATGTAGGGGAGAACCTCTTCAGGTGTGGCTGTGGCTAAATGCTCAGGCGTGGGATAGGCCTCAAAAAGAGCGGGCGTCACCATGTTCACCCGTTTATCCGTGCATTGGGCGCTCAGCACAACCGCCAGTATCAGCTCGTAAGGGTTGGAGTAAGCGAGTTCGGTTTCAGGCTCCGGGAAATTTTGGGTAAAATACTCGATCAGGTGCCTGTAGCGTTCTTTCTTGCGCATAAAAAAAGTTTGCAATCGGTTAGGACTGCAAACTTAAGCTTTTTGAGTAATTTAAGATGTTATCAATCGAACGTTTGCTTGGGCTTTTGACCGCTCCGTTAAGCATACGCTGGACCAGCAACAATTCGGAGCAGCCCTCGGCAAGCTCGTCATCCTGCATTAATGCCGTTTCCAGGTGTTCACGGGCATCATCTGCCAATTCATCATAAACATACTGGATCAGCTCATTCTGAGTAGAGGTTTTTATCATAAGCAATATTACTGTTTAGCATCTTTTTCCTCAGGTTGATCAGCGCATAGCGCATACGTCCTAAGGCTGTGTTGATGCTCACACCAGTAGCGTCTGCTATCTCCTGGAAACTCATGTCGGCGTAGTGGCGCATCATGAGTACCTCACGCTGCGATTGTGGCAGCGTCTGGATCAGCTCGCGCAGTCGGGCATAGGTGTCCTCTTTTATCTGCAGCGACTCCGCGGAGTCCTCAGAAAAAGACATGTTGTTGAACACATTGCTGCCGTCCTCCAGCGTGATCATCGGGCTACGCTTTTCTTTACGGAAAAAGTCGATCGCCAGGTTATGCGCGATGCGGCAAATCCATGAAGAAAACTTCCCCTCTTCGTTATAACGCCCGCTCTTCATGGTATGGATGGCCTTGATAAAGGCATCCTGCATTAAGTCCTCGGCCGTGTAAGAGTCTTTTACAATTAATAAAATCGTTGTGTAGACTTTGTTCTTGTGCCTGTTTACTAGCTGTTCAAACGCACTCTCATTACCTGCGATATAGAGCGAGACTAAAGCTGAGTCGCTCTGCTGGGTAGTTGTATTCATCGTAAAGCTACATTAGTTTAACGTAGAGCTTTATACCATATTGTTGCGTTTACTAGTTTGAACAAATTTTTTTAGAAGTGTAAATCAAATATAGAGAATGGCTTTTGATTGTGCAAGAGCGGCTATCTCTACTTGGTGAAAAATATTTATTCAGCTATACAAGGCTTGGCTGCCTTTACGTTGTGCCACTGTTTGTACATGAATTATATACGTTACTATAATATAAAGGAGTCGTATTTTAGTGTAATTTAGTTTTCCACATATATAAAAACGCCTTTATTTCGATCCGGAGGCATATTTTGCCCTGCGTATTGTTAAACGCAGGTTTAGGGCGCAGCATTAACTTCTATCACTCTTCCTCTGGTGCTTCTGTCATACGGTAGTGCTGCCCACTTCCGGTTCACTAAAAATCCCCGGTTGTTAAGGAAAAATAATTTTAGCTGTCGGCGACGAAACGGTAGCTTTGCACCGCTATCTATAACTATCTACTACTATGAAAAAGACACTTTTGAGTTTAGCTGTTACACTGGCAGCTATACAGGGGGTAAGCGCTCAGGAGCAGCAGGCACCGCAGGCGCTGGAGCTGAGGCCTGCTCAGGTCTCTGTTTTACCCGGTGTGGGTACCAACGGCAAGCACGGAGCGAGGTATTACCAGCCCTTTTCCTTTAACCTGCTGGGTGGCAGTAACGGCGGGGTAAATGGCTTCGAGCTAGGCGGTATTCTTAATGTTGATAAAGCCTTTGCCCGCGGGCTGCAGATCGGAGGAGTGGCAAACCTGGTAGGCGGTCCTGTTCGAGGGGTGCAGGTAGGAGGTATACTGAATACCTCGACTGATGCAAGCGGACTTCAGGTAGGGGGGATTGCCAACATTGGAACAGGCAATGCGAAGGGAGCACAGATTGCGGGCATCACGAACATCATCAAGGGAGAGGCTAATGGGCTGCAGGTGGCAGGCATTGTAAACACAGCGCCGCAGGGGGTCACCGGGGCACAGGTAAGCGGTGTCGTCAACATTGCAGGCAAAGCCAAAGGTTTGCAGCTGAGCACTGTCAACAAGGCGAAAGTGGTGAGAGGCTTGCAGCTGGGCGTGGTGAACATTGCGGACTCGGCACACGCTACCTTAGGTCTGGTAAACATTGTACGGAAGAACGGCTACTACAGGGGAGAGGTATGGGCAGGAGAGACCTTTTTCGGAAATGCCGCCTTCAAAATGGGGACAAAGCGCCTGTACACCATGCTGGCGCTGGGCTGGAGGCAGGAGGATGCTATATACCATGTGGCCTATGGTGCAGGTATAGGCTCTGAGCTGGGGAAGGTAGCAGGGTTCACCCTGAGCGCAGATCTGTTAAGCTACCAGGTGTCGGAGGATGAGCTCTGGACGGACCGTAGTACAAACCAGTTGCAGCAGGTGCGGCTTTTAGCAGCCAGGGAGCTTAAAGGCAATACAGCCCTGCTGGCAGGGGCCACCTTCAATGTGTTTGAGTCAAGCTTTACTGCTGACGGAAGGGAGAGAGGGATGGACATAGCGCCATGGCACTTCTATAGCAAGGTGCACCGCAACACAAGGGTTACCCTGTGGCCTGGGGTGAACATGGGCTTTAGGTTTTAACAGAGCAACACTCACAACATAAGCAGGGGCAGTGACGGTTGATAGCCGTTGCTGCCCCTGTCTTTTTATGTATCAACCTTTATTATTACTGCTGCCCCACAATACTTAAAAAGCCCATCTTCATCTGGAAGATCCGCGCGATACTGCTTGCCTTCTGCTTGGCTTCTTCTGCCTTGCTACCGGCAAACAGGCTGTCTACCGTTAGTATGAACAAGCTAACCCAGCGGATAAAGTGCTTCTGCTCAATGGGCAGGCGCATGTGTTTCGGGAAAGGCTGCCCTTTGTAGGCCATGCTCCCGAACAGTATGGAGCTCCAGAAGTTGTACATGACGGGCAGGTGTGCCTGCCAGTTCACGTGGGCAAAGTCATTGAACACCGGCGACAGCAGCTCGTCCTTGTTGACGTGCTCGTAAAAAATGTCCACGAGTAGCTTCACATCCTCCTCCGTTTCAATGTCTCTCTTTGCCTGTTCCTCTATCTCGTTAGGGATAATATGCTCCTGCAGTGCCATAACTAATTCTCCAGATGATTTGCCCTTTATTCTTATTACAACACTACAAAGGTAAGCCTGCCTGCCTCCTGGAAAAATGACCTTTGTCACCTTAGCTGCTTTTAATGCCGTGTCAGTCAGTGAGGTATAGCCTTTTTTAGGTATAGCCAGGGCTGGGGCCGCTGGTTGCTGTGTAGCCATGGACAGGTGCCAGGAGAGGTACGGGCATAAAAAATCCTTCGAAAGAGCTGAGGAATCTTATCGAAGGATGACTGAAATTAGTTTAAAAACCGCCGGAGGCCCCTATTTCCTGCTGTAGCCTTTTATACGGTTCAGTATCAGCAGCAGGCGGCGGTTAATGTCACGCTCCTCCACCGGATTGCATTGGGCCGTGATGTCACAGGGCTTCTGTAACTTCTGCTCTACAGACTTCAGGTGCTGCAAATAGCAGTCTAGCGTAGTGCATGATACATTGCGGAGGGCGGAGTCGGTGTTGCTGTCAGTGCCATTCTCTTTCTTATACTTCAGGTTAATGGCCTTCGCGATCTCTGTATTTATCAGCCTGGTTACGTCTTCGTCCGTCGTAATCTCCTGCTGGTACACCTTCTTCTCAATGTTCTCCAGTAAATCTCTGATGTCCAGTACATTCATAGGATCAAATATTTTTATTTTACAATATGTTAATAAACGTCTTACAGTTCTCCTGATACGCATCAGGGGCGCTGGCGTTCGCTTGAAAAATTACAGTTTACAGAACCTTTACACTAAAGCCGTGATGATAACAGAAAATTAACGCTACTGTTATATTAAGCTAATTATATATGTGCTCGGTAGGTTGGTTGCGGTAATTCTGTGTAGTTACTAATCGGTGAAAATTTATACTTCTGTCACGCGCTTAGTGTTGCGGCAAATCAGTTTTTTTAGGCAAAGAAACAGCGAAATGGCTGGCACTGAACTTCTTTGAGTTTAAGGGGTGGAAAGCGGGGTAAAGGCAGGCCGGAGCGCTGACTGGCTTAGTGAGCTAAGGCTGCCGCATGCTGGCACTCCTGAAGCCACTGCAACGCGTCATGTTCATTAATGAAGTAGCGCAGGTGCAGCGTATCACCATAGCTGATCACCTCGGAGACGGGCATATCCTCTGAGGCCAGGTACTGCCGCTGGAAGGGCAGCATCAGGTAAGCGACATAGGTAATAGCACCCAAAGAGGTCTTGACGGCAGGTACAAAGTCATGGTCATACCATCCTCGCAGCAGAGCGTCAGAGGCATTACGCAGGCGCAGGTCGTGTAGCCAAAAATGCGCTTTGTGGCCGCTAGCAAAGTGCAGGGCCGTTGTATAGCCCTCCATAAACCGGGGCAGGTCTACTGCTGCACGCCATCTGCAAAACAGCACGCCCAGGTCTTGCCGGTAAGTTATGTGGAGAAAAGGCAGTTCTAGTTTTTCGATGGCTGTCATGGTTGTATCGTTAGTGCGAAAAAATATCAGAGCACGTCTGAAGGGAAAGAACAACGCCTAACACAAGAATAGTTTAGAAAACAGGCAAAGATAATCTTTTCTTAACAAGTGGAGCTCCGCAGAGAGCCGGTAAGGGAGTCAAACAGGTACAGGTAAAGACTATTGTTATACGTAAGATCAGCCATAAAGTATGCTTTAATATTGCTAGAGGTGTGAATTGTTTGCGTTAGCTTTGTCTCTTTATAGAGCGGACCATCAGGAGTGCCAGAGGATATGAGCAGCATGCGCAAGCAAGACCCTTATGCAGTATTGCGGATACCAGAGTTCAGGTTATACATTTCGGCCCGGTTGTGCATCACGCTGGCCATGCAGATACAGGCCGTTATTGTGGGCTGGCAGATATACGACATCACCAAGGACCCTCTGTCGCTGGGCCTGATCGGCTTGGCGGAGGCTATCCCTTCCATTTTTGTGTCGCTGTATGCAGGCTATGTGGCGGACGTGGTGCAGCGGAAAAAGATCATTGTTACGGTGGTGACGGTCTTGCTGCTGTGCTCGGCCGCACTTTTATTCTTTACGCTGGATGTGAGCCAGGTGCTGCAGCAGTATGGCGCCCTGCCGATTTATGCGGTGATCTTCCTGAGTGGGATCGCCCGCGGATTTATGGGGCCCGCGGTCTTTTCCTTTATGCCGCAGCTGGTGCCTTCCAAGCAACTCTATGCGAACGCCATTACCTGGAGCAGTACCACCTGGCAGGCCGCTTCCGTGGCAGGGCCGGCTGTCGGAGGGCTCATCTATGGGTTCTACGGGGTTACCGCCTCTTACATGGCCGATGCCGTGCTGGTGCTGTTGGCGCTGCTGTCGTTTAGCCTGATTGGCAATAAGCCGCTGCCGGAGAACGCTAACCCGCAGAACCTGAAGGAGAGCCTACGGTCAGGCATTGCTTTCGTCTTCGGAAACCAGATCGTCCTGAGCGCAATCTCACTGGACCTGTTTGCGGTGCTGTTTGGCGGGGCGGTAGCGCTGCTGCCCATCTTTGCCTCTGACATTCTGCAGACGGGACCGCAGGGCTTAGGGATGCTGCGCGCGGCTCCTGCTGTGGGTTCTGTGCTGATGGCCGTACTCATGGCCTATTACCCGATCACGGTAAATGCCGGGAAAAAGATGCTGTGGTGCGTGGCTGGCTTCGGAGTGTGTATCGTGCTGTTCGGGCTCTCTACCAGTTTCTGGTTCTCGCTGGTGCTACTGGCTCTGAGCGGCGCTTTCGACAGCATTAGCGTTATCATCCGCTCCACACTGATTCACACCCTTACACCCGAGTACATGAAGGGCCGGGTGTCCTCTGTGAATAACATTTTTGTGGGTTCCTCCAATGAGATTGGCGCCTTTGAGTCGGGGTTTACGGCCAAGCTGATGGGGGTAGTGCCAGCCGTGGTGTTCGGTGGGGTGATGACGCTTGTGGTTGTCGGTGTAACGGCCTTCAAGGCAGATAAGCTTCGCGCACTGGACCTGTCGGCTGAGCCGGCATAGCAGAAGTAAAAAAAGAGCAGTGCACGACCAACAACTGATGGCACACTGCTCTTTTAAGATAAGTAGCGGCTAAGCCTGCGGAGCTGCCTCCTGCCTCTCTGCCTGCTTTTTGTTTTTAGTGGCCTGGCGGGGGCGGCTGTTGCCGTAGGTGCCCTTCTTGATCTTGCCTTTTTTTGTTTTTTTATCTCCTTTTCCCATAGAACTGATAGTGTTTAGTTTGCTCTACTACTAACAACCCCATACGGATAAAGCATAAAGGCAGATTAGCTTTTTACTTACTAACCTGCCTTTTAAAGAACAAACTATGCCTAAGGGTAAGCCGGCGCTTTCTGCTACTCCAGCACAACACGCTGGTGCACCACCTTGTCGCCGGAGACTGCTGAGAGTATAAATAGACCCTTGTACCGGCCCAGTTCCTGCAGAGGGACTTCTATCAGACCATTTCCGCTGTGGCTCAGGGTCGTGCTGTAGACCACTTTCCCGGATAGATCCTTGAGTTGTAGTTTCGTGCTGTTAGCGCCTCCTGGGTTGGAGACCAGTATGGTGCAGTCGTTTCCGGCGCATGGGTTCGGGGCCAGCTCAACCTTCATGCTCATAGTGCCAGCGGCGGCTGCTACGGCTATCGTTTTGGAATACTCGTACTGCCCATCATAATCGACCTGCTTGAGGCGGTAATAGTTTACTCCCTGTACAGGTTCAGGGTCTGAGAAGGTATAATCTATTGCCACCGAGGTGCTGCCGTTGCCCTGTACCGTGCCAATCTGCGCATACTGCTTGCCATCTGCACTGCGCTCTACCTCAAAATGACTGTTGTTCTCTTCGCTGGCGGTGCGCCACTCAAGGGATACGCCGCTTGGGGTGGTCCTGCCGCTGAAGCTTACAAGTTCCACTGGCAGCGGTGTGATCGGCAGGCAAGGGTTGTCTGAGTCTAGGCGGGCCTGCAGGTCTATAATATCTGTTGGGATAGGAATGTTAACGTTGATGATAGGTATCAGAAAGTTTTCGTAGGTGGCTACCAGTACATCCGGCGTATTCACAAAGAGGTTTCTGTTCACTGTAAACTCCACAAACGGGTTGGCCGCTAACTGGGCACGGCTGCGCCTGACGGGGAACCCTCCCACTGGGGTGAACAGCAGGCCATCGATATCGGCACAGCCGCTCTGATCCGAGAGAAACGCCGTCAGGACCACCAGAAGGGTGGGAGAGGTAGGGCTCTCTTCCTGAATAGAGGTGAACTCGACAAAGATGCAGTCGTCTTCATAAGAGCAGACCCCTGGTTCAAAAATCTGTGCGTTAGCCTGCCTGGCGGGAAGCAGGAGGCAGACGAAGACCAGTAAAAACGTGTAAGTATAAACAGTAGAAAATTTCATAGAGGTAGCTTTGAATCATCATCATACGCATAGCAACAGGAGGCATACCCAACTATGATAGGGGGTAACCGGGGAACCGACCACAGCAGGGAGGGTGGGCAGTGATGTGGCAGCGGAGGTTCCGCTTGGGGAGGGTAAAGTGACAGTTGAATTTACGGTGCAAATTGTATTGTGTTTTTGTGGCCGTAGTATTTTGGGTAAAGCGTGGGTTTGTGAGGGCAGGACTTCCTTTGCGCAAGAAGTATAGGGAGGCTGCAAAACCTGATCAGTGAAGGCGGGAATAAACTTTGTGAAAGTATTGTTCCATAGTTTGTTCAGATGCAACAAAGGCCTTCAAAAAGAGGTTATGTATTCGTATCTTTACAACTTATAAAGTATAATTTTTTTAGTGCTTTTGCCGGGCCAAACGTTTGAGGTGCCGCTATGGCAGAAGCCACCGCTAGTATGGCAAATATTCCTGATTATAATTTAGAAGAACTCGACGCCCGCCAGAACATCATCATCAAGGGGGCCCGGGTACACAACCTTAAAAACCTGAGCGTTGCGCTGCCGCGTAACAAGTTCATTGTGGTCACCGGCCTTTCCGGCTCCGGGAAGTCTTCTCTGGCTTTCGACACGCTTTACGCCGAGGGGCAACGCATGTACGTGGAGAGCCTTAGCTCCTACGCCCGGCAGTTCCTGGGCCGTATGGACAAGCCTGATGTAGACTACATCAAAGGCATCAGCCCGGCCATTGCCATTGAGCAGAAGGTAAGCATCAAAAACAACCGCTCCACGGTTGGCACGAGTACCGAGATCTACGACTACCTGAAGCTGCTTTATGCCCGTATCGGCAAAACCTACTCACCTGTTTCAGGGGAAGTAGTGCAGAAAGACACGGTGGCCGATGTCGTGGACTTTATCTTTTCTCTGGAGGATGAGGCGCGTGTGATGATCCTGGCGCCGCTGCTGCAGCACAAAGACCGCACGCTGGCCAAAGAGCTGGACCTGCTGCTGCAGAAAGGCTACTCGCGCATCTACGCCAAGGGGCAGGTGTACTTTATCGAAGAGCTGCTGGAGCAGGACAAGCCTGACCTGGGCAAGGAGGTGTTTATCCTCATAGACCGTGCGGTGATCTACAAAAGTGACGAAGACCTGGCTTTCCGGATTGCGGACTCGGTGCAGACGGCCTTTTTTGAGGGGCATGGCGAATGCCGGGTCATGCACGGGGATGAGGTGCGCGTGTTCTCTGACCGGTTTGAGCTGGACGGGATGGTGTTCGAGGAGCCTTCAGTTAACTTTTTCAGCTTTAACAACCCGTACGGCGCCTGCCAGACCTGCGAGGGCTTCGGCAGTGTGCTCGGGATAGACCCTGACCTGGTGATCCCGGACAAGAGCCTTACGGTTTACGAAGGTGCCGTTGCCCCCTGGCGCTCCGACAAAATGAACGAGTGGCTGCAGCCCTTGCTGAAGAACGGCATTCGTTTCGATTTCCCTATTCACCGTCCTTACAATGAGCTGACGGAGGCCGAGCAGGAGCTGCTTTGGACCGGAAACAAGTACTTCGAAGGCCTGAGTGACTTCTTCAGGCATGTGCAGTCGCAGACACACAAGATACAGTACCGCGTGCTGCTGTCGCGCTACCGTGGCCGCACGACCTGCCCCGACTGTAAGGGCTCGCGTTTACGCAAAGATGCCAGCTATGTAAAAGTAGGCGGCAAGAGTATAACTGACCTGGTGCTGATGCCGATCACGCAGGTGCTGCCGTTCTTCCGTAACCTAGAGCTGTCGCAGCATGAGCAGAATGTGGCGGAGCGCCTGGTAACGGAGGTGACCAACCGCCTGAGCTACCTGGAGCGCGTGGGGCTCGGCTACCTGACCCTTAACCGCCTGTCCAATACCCTGTCCGGTGGCGAGAGCCAGCGCATTAACCTGGCAACCTCGCTGGGCAGTGCCCTGGTGGGCTCTATGTACATTCTGGACGAGCCAAGCATCGGGCTGCACCCGAAAGACTCCGAGCAGCTGATCGGTGTGCTGCGCTCGCTGCAGAAACTAGGCAACACGGTGATTGTGGTGGAGCACGAAGAGGAAATGATGCGTGCCGCCGACCAGCTGATCGACATCGGTCCGGAGGCGGGCTCTGGAGGTGGTAACCTGATGTTCCAGGGGACCTTTGAGGAGCTGACCAAATCAGCCGAGACCTATACCGGTAAATACCTGGCCGGAAAGATGGAGGTGCCTGTGCCGGCGCAGCGGCGCAAATGGCGCAACGCCATCGAACTAATCGGTGCCCGCGAAAACAACCTGAAGAACCTGAACGTCAAGATCCCCTTGGACGTGATGACGGTGGTGACAGGGGTGAGCGGTTCCGGTAAATCCACGCTGATCAGGAAGATACTGGCGCCGGCGATGCAGAAGCTGCATGGGGCAACTGCTGAGGCTACGGGTAAATTCGACAAGCTGGCTGGAGACTATAACAAGATCGAGCACGTGGAGTTCGTGGATCAGAACCCGATCGGGAAGTCCTCGCGCTCTAACCCGGTAACCTACGTAAAAGCCTACGACGCCATCCGTACCCTGTACGCCGATCAGCCGCTGGCCAAGTCCCGCGGATTTAAGCCATCGCACTTCTCCTTTAACATTGAGGGAGGGCGCTGCGAAGTATGCCAGGGTGAGGGGCAGGTAAAGATTGAGATGCAGTTTATGGCGGACATCTACCTGACCTGCGAGAGCTGCCATGGGCACCGCTTTAAGCAGGATGTACTGGATGTGAAGTATAAGGAGAAGAGCATCTCGGAGGTGCTGGACATGACCATCGCCGACAGCATTGCCTTCTTTGCCGATCAGCCGAAGATCGTGGAGAAGCTAAAGCCGCTGCATGACGTAGGTTTGGGCTACATCCGGCTGGGGCAGTCGAGCAATACCCTGTCGGGGGGGGAGGCGCAGCGTGTAAAGCTGGCATCCTTCCTGACCAAAGGCGCGCAGCCACACCAGAACAACATTCTCTTCATCTTTGATGAGCCAAGTACAGGGCTGCACTTCCACGATATCAGCAAGCTGCTCACCTCCATCAATGCCCTGATTGAAAATGGCAATACCGTCGTGATCATCGAGCATAACATGGACATCATCAAATCCGCGGATTGGATCATAGACCTCGGTCCGGAGGGAGGTACAAACGGCGGGCACCTGCTGTTTGAGGGCACCCCGGAGGAAATGGCAAAGCTGGAGGATAACCACACGGCCAGGTTCCTGAAGGATAAGCTGTAGGAGAAGTAGAAAGTATGAAAAGCCGCAGTAACAGGTGTTGCTGCGGCTTTTGTTTTGCCTCTTCTTGGTCTGAAGGCATTTTAAGTAGGGATATATCATATTTTAGTAAATTGCCGTAGTTGCAGCTACGCAACAGCGTTAACAGAGGTATCTATCATCAACAAACCATAAAACATGAGAAAACGAATCGTTGCAGGAAACTGGAAAATGAACAAGACTTATGAGGAGGCGCTCTCCCTGGTGTCGGAGATCGACAACATGGTGAAGGACGAGGTAAACGGCGATGTGACCGTGATCATTGCTCCTCCCTTTCCGTTCCTGCAGAGCGTGGGCAAGCTAACGCAGGGCAATGACCTGATGCACCTGGCCGCCCAGAACGTGAGCGAGCACGACAGCGGAGCCTTCACAGGCGAGGTGTCGGCAGCCATGCTTAAATCAGTGGGTACAGAGTACGTGATCATCGGGCACAGCGAGCGCCGTTTATACCACCACGAGGACAGCCAAATCCTTTACAAGAAGCTAAAGGCTGCCATTGCGCAGGGCCTGAAACCGATCTTTTGCTGCGGAGAGCCGCTGGAGGAGCGTGATGCAGACCGTCACTTTGAGTATGTGGGCAAGCAGCTGAAAGACAGCATCTCTTACCTTAGCAACGAGGAGTTTGACCAGGTGGTAATCGCCTATGAGCCGATCTGGGCGATTGGTACCGGGCGTACAGCCAGTTCGCAGCAGGCACAGGAGATGCACGAGTATATCCGGGAGCAGCTGTCGCGCATGTTCGATGCCGAGGCGGCGCACAATACCAGTATCCTGTACGGCGGTAGCTGCAACCCGGGCAATGCCCAGGAACTCTTCGCGCAGAAAGACGTGGATGGTGGCTTGATCGGGGGAGCTTCATTGAAATCGCGCGACTTCACAGACATCATCAAATCTTTCTAGCCAGAATAGAAAATAAGTACAGGAGGGCCGCTGATCATGGATCGGCGGCCTTTTCTTTTTTGCCCGTTTTACCAGAAGCATAGGCCCGGCACGACATATATTTAATTTTATGGCAATCTTTCATGCCCATTTTTGTTAAGGTTATAACTATCTTTGATGAAAAATTTATATTTATGAATATATTGTTCACGCTATGGCTGGCGCTAAGCCCTTTTCTGCTGCCGTCAGAGACTGTGCCTGCCTCCGGATCAGAGACAAGAGCAGGCCGTGATTTTTGCGCGATTTATGGTTCGGTGTACCTGGAGCGCGACCCAAAGTATAGAAATACAGCTTCTTACACTGTTTTTTTAGAGGAGGAAGAAGCCTTTGCCAATATGGTGGTGTACCGTGAGAACAATAAACTGTTTGCCGATGGCACCGCTATTTGGTATATTACACCTAACAAGGCGTTTGCCGACCATGTGCTGTACGTGACGGATAACCGCAATTTTGCAGACTTTAGTGTGCACTTTACAGATGCGCGCTCGTTTGCCACTTGCCGCGAATAATACAATTATGGATTTTATAGAAGTAAATTTAAAAGTAAACGCAGATTTCGCGGACATACTTACAGCCGAGCTGGGAGAGCTGGGCTTTGATGCTTTTGTGGAAACAGAAGATGGCTTTAGCGCTTATATCTCGGAAGGAATCTTCTCGGAGGAGGCCCTGAAAGAGACACTTGAGCGTTACGCTGACTTTGTACAGGTAACGTACAGCACGCAGAAGATAGCGCGTCAGAACTGGAACGAGGAGTGGGAGCGCAACTTTGAGCCGCTGTATATCGGGGAGCAGGTGTCCGTGCGTGCCTCTTTTCATGAGAAGCCGGAAAAGGCGCGGTATGACATCGTGATCAACCCTAAAATGTCCTTCGGTACGGGGCACCACGAGACCACCACGCTAATGATCGAAAACCAGCTGACGCTGGACCACCAGAACAAGCGGGTGCTGGACATGGGCTGCGGAACAGGTATACTGGCCATCATGGCCGGTGAACTTGGCGCCTCGGAAATCGTAGCTGTAGAGATTGAGGACTGGACGGTGGAGAACGCCCGCGAGAACGCCGCCCTAAACAATTATCCAGCTATAGATGTGCGATTGGGCGGCGCCGAGACAATCGAGGGAGAAAAACCCTTCGATATTATACTAGCCAACATCAACAGAAACGTTTTACTGGAAGACATGCCTGCCTACAAGGCCGTGCTGAAGCCGGAGGGGTGGTTGTTGCTGAGCGGATTTTATACGGAGGATCTTCCGATGCTGCAGGAGCGCGCAAGCGAGCTGGGGCTGACTTACATTTCGCACCGAGTCAAGAACAACTGGGTGTCAGCTATTTTCAAAGGACACTAACCAACGCCATATGAAACAACTTTTACCCTTAATCCTGTTTTTAACAGTTCTGACGGCGCAGGCTCAGACAAGGCTTTCTGACAAACCTGCTGATTTTGTGACGGATGTGAAGGCGATGCTGTTGGCGGGTAAAGTTGAGAATGCCGAAAAGCTTTCCGCTGACCTGGAAGAAATCTGGAGCAGCGGAAAGCTCACTTCCAGGCAGCAAAACGAGATCATAGACATTAGCCAGCGCATGTACCGCAAGCGCATGCGCACCAACCCGCACTTTGCCCAGTTCTACACCATGGTAACAGCGGGCGTAAACAACCAAAACCTGCGCGGCAATGCCCTGGACAACATGCTGGAGGTTACCTCCAAAGCTGTGCAGCAGGAGGATGCCAAGAGATTGGAACAGTACCTGCACACCGCCAGCCTTTTCCTGGCTACTAACCGCCTCTACCAGAACTCTTACTACAGTCTTCGGAATGCAGGCGGCAGCTTTAGCTTTGCCTACGAGGGCGCTACCAAAGCCTCTGATGAGCCGGCAGCTGAGGGAAGCGGCTGGGACACTTCCTGGGATGATGAGGTAAACGAGCAGGGAGAACTGATAGAAGAGGACGATGGCTGGGGCACCATCACCACGCCCAAAAAAGAGGACAAGAAGAGAGCGGAGAAAAACAGAAAAGAGAGCCTCAGGAAACAGTTTATACCGGACCAACCCAAAGTATCGGGACCAGTGCTGAAGCTGGAGAACGCCCGGCTGGTTTTCGTCACACCCTGGGACTCTACTTCTATAGACGACACCAATGGACGGCTGATGCTGACCAACAACCAGTTTGTGGGCGAGGGCGGCCGGTTCAGCTGGGAGGCCGGAGGGGCTCCTGCCTCAGCTGAAATCCGCAAGTATAGCTTTAACACCTCATTTGCCGGTTTCAAGGCACCCGACGTAACTGTTACCTACAACTCTGTGCTGGCGGCCCCGGTAGACGGGGCGCTGGAGTGGATGAGCAGCAAGCGCAAGTCCAGTGTGTACCCTTACCCCAAGTTCTTTTCCTTCACCAATGATGCCCAGATAAAGTCTCTGGGTAGTAATATTGCCTATAAAGGAGGCTTCTCGCTGGTGGGAGATGTAGTAGGCAGTAAACCGCTGGACAACAGTTGGTCCGAAATAGTAGTGATGCACAACGGTGAGAGGAAATTCCGCTCCACGGCCCGCAATTATATCCTTACGGACTCTGTGATTCATGCCAACCGTGCCGCTGTGGCCATATATCAGCAAAAGGACTCGCTGACGCACCCGGCTATGCAGCTGCGCTATGCCAAACCAACGCAGGAGCTCACGCTCACCAAAGATAAAGGTCCTTATGCCACCACGCCTTTCTTTGATACCTATCATAAGCTTGAGATAACCTCGGAGCGCCTGCACTGGAACCTGAACCAGCCGGAGGTAAACTTCTCCATCCTCAACACCAAAACACTTATACCTGTGCAGCTGGAGTCCACAGACTATTACTCCAACAACCGCTACCAGCAAATGGTGGGCATCGCCCAATTTCATCCGTTGCAGGTTTTGATAGGGCATGCGGCCAAGGTGAAGAGCAACGAGTTCTATGCCGGTGAGGTGAGCAGGTCCACAAAGATCAGTGAAAACGCGATCAAAGAAGCAGCGGCTAACTTGTCACGAGACGGGTACCTGGATTTTGAGTCGCAGAGCGGTTACATCTCGCTCAAGCCAAAGGCCTGGCACTACGTGAGAGCCTCCCGCAAGCTCAGTGATTACGACCACTTGGTGATAAAGTCAGTGGTGCCGTCAGGGCGGAATGCTACCCTCAACCTGGAGAACAATAAGCTGACGGTAAGAGGGGTGGATAAGATCACGTTCAACAACGATACTGCCAGCGTGTACATCCTTCCGCGCAGAAGCCAGATCCACATTCTGAACAACCGCGACATTGAGTTTGACGGGCAGGTATACGCCAGCCGCCTCGCCTTTAAGGGCACTGAGTTTAAGTTTAACTACGATGAGTTCTCAATCGACCTGGTGAAACTGGACACTATCGCCTTGGTTTCTAAAAAGCGCCGCGCCACGCGGGGCGAAGCCTCGGATCAGGTGCTGACCGGGAAAGGCGGTGGCATGTCCGGTAAGCTGTACATCAACAAGCCGAACAACAAGTCGGGTAAAGACTTTTTCCCGGACTACCCCAAGTTTGACGCCCCTATGGGGGCCATGGTGGCCTTTAACAGGCCGGATGTGCTGGGCGGGGCCTACGACAGCACAGTGTACTTCGAGATGCCGCCTTTTAAAATGGACAGCTTAAGCGCAGGAAAAAATGCCATTGCTTTTGACGGTACCTTCAACTCGGGCGGTATTTTCCCGCCGATCAAGACAAAGCTGCAGATGATGCCAGACGAGACACTGGGTTTCTACTATGAGCCTTCTGCGCAGGGGCTGCCTGCTTTTGGAGGCAAGGGCATCGCCTATGACACCATCATGATGAGCTCCAAAGGCATTCAGAGCAAAGGCAAGCTCACGTACCTCTCCGCCACGCTGCAGGCCCCTGTCTATACCTATTACCAGAATGCGGTTACCACCCAGCAAGGAGCCTCAGTAACAATAGCCGAAGGCACCCTTGGCGGCACTGCCTACCCTGTTGCCACCCTGCAGGGCTTTAACATGAACTGGCTGCCGAAAGCCGACACCATGTACATTCAGACGCAGAAGGAGCCTATGAAGCTCTTCAAGGAGGAGTTTGCCTTTAAGGGAGTGGCCAAGCTGTCGCCGGGTGGCTTGTACGGCAGCGGCGTAGTTGACAACCCAGTGGCTAACGTGACGGCGCCGGAGCTGCACTTTAAGCAGAGGGGCTTTAGCGGAAACCATGCCACCATGATCGCCAAGTCGGATGTGCAGGGCAGGCCAGCCATCAGGGCACAGGACATGGCCTTTAACTACGACCTGACAGAGGGCTTTGTGGACTTTGCCAGCGAGCAGAAAGGCGTGGCAAGTATAGAGTTCCCGAAAGCGCAGTACAAGACATCCATGAGCAGTGCCCGCTGGGACATTAACACGCAGCGGGTTAACCTGAAGGCTGATGAAGGAAAGAACTGGTTCTACTCGCAGCACCCGGGGCAGGACAGCCTGCGCTTTATGGCCGCCAGCGGAGAGTATGACCTGAAGAAAAATACCCTGCTTGCCGGTGGGGTGCCGCACATTGCGGTGGCTGATGTATACGTGGTGCCGGACAGCGGCAAGGTAGCAGTGGCCGCAGATGCCACCATACAAACCCTGCGCAACGCCCGCGTTTTGGCCGACTCTGTTGAGCAGTTCCACAGGCTGTATGCCGGTAACATCGATGTGCTGTCGCGGATGGCGTTCCGGGGGAATGCTTTACGCGATTACGCCAACGCAGCCTCCGACTCTTTCCAGCTGCAGTTCGCCGACTTTGTGTACGGAAATCCGCAGCAGAAGAAAAAGCCGGTTTACACCTTCGCCACGGCCAATGTTGAGGAGGGCAAGCCGTTCTACATCTTCCCGCGCATTATGTACCGCGGCAAAGTGCTGATGCATGCCAACAAGCAGTACATGGACTTTGACGGGGACCTGAAGCTGAACTTCACGGGTAACCCGGAAGACTCCGACTGGTTCCCCTATAAGAAAGACACCCTGAACCCAGACAACGTCCGCATCCCGATCCTGAAACCAAAGGCTGCTGACGGTACCCCGCTGCATACGGGGCTGCATATGTCCCGAGGCACCGCCAAGCTCTACAACACCTTTGTGTCGAAGAAGCAGGATGAGGAGGACCTGGACCTGTTCACAGTAGATGGTCTGCTGTCTTACAACAAGGAGCGCAACGAGTTCAAGATTGGGCGGGAAAAACGGGCCTACGCAGACTCCTATGAGGGCAACGTGCTGCTCTATAACGAAGCCTCCAACACGATTCACTTCGAGGGCAAGCTGAACCTGCTAAAGCCGATGAAGGACTTTAAGGTGGAGGCCTCTGGAAATGGGGATGCAAACGTAGACAGTAGCCGCTACAACCTGGATGCCTTCCTGGTGTTTGACCTGAAAGTGCCGAGCCAGGTCCTGGGTTCCATGGCAGAGAACCTGAGAGGCAACGCGGCAGGGGCAGCAGAAGCGTTAGACGGCAGTGACGCCATGCTCTATAAGCTTGGAGAGTTCATAGGAGATGGCGGAGCCCGAAAATATGCCGAACAAAGCAGTATGCAGTATGTGCCGCTGCCAAAAGTGTCCCGCAGCCTGGTGCGTAGCCTGATCCTCAACAAGGTGAACCTGCGCTGGTCAAACGACCATAAGGCATGGTACAGTGTGGGCAAGATCAGCCTGGCCAGTATCATGAAGGATGACGTGAACACGCAGCTGGACGGCTACCTGGAGATGCGCCAGGACATGAACGGGGAACCGGCGGTTAACCTGTACCTGCAGGCAGATGCTTATACCTGGTACTACTTCAGCTTTTTTGAGAACGGGCTTACCCTAGCCTCGTCGGATGATAAGTTTAACAAGACTGTCCGCTCTAAAGCCAGGAGAGGGCGCGGCTCAACCTCCAGCTATGGCATCTACGCCGGAGAGCCAATTGAGAAGAACGAGTTCCTGGATTACTTCCGCACAAATTACCTGAACGGGAAGGACGGTTTCAAAGTAGCCACGGAACAGCCGGTGATTGATGATGCGGCCGGTGACTTTGACTTCGCAGAGGAGGAGCCTAAAAAGGACAGAAAGAAGAAAAAGAAGAAAGGAAAAGAAGATCCTTTCGGAGTGGACACAGAGGGTGGCACAAATAACCAGGAACTATAGGCCTCCCGTATATAGTTCTAGGGAAGCTTGATTTTTGAGTTTAAATTAAGTTTTGTCTATATTTGGGCTTATTTCTGCTCTAATGTGGGTGCCTCCGGTTGCGCCTAAGATACAAGTGGGGAACGAGACAGGTCCTTTGTAAAAGACACGATTATTCATGGAATTACTTTTTATCGCTATATTATTTGTAGCCGCTTACCTTATTGGCTCTATATCAACGGCTGTCTGGCTGGGCAAGGCATACTATGGCATCGATATCAGGAAGCATGGCAGCGGCAACTCCGGCGCGACCAATACCTTCCGGGTGCTTGGCAAAAAGCCCGGAACGATCGTAATGCTGATCGATATTTTCAAGGGCTGGGCTGCTACCTCCCTGGCCGGGCTTCTGGTAATTTACAATGTCATTGAGCCTGGTAACCTGATCGTCTTCCAGCTGATCATGGGGGCTTTGGCGGTGCTGGGGCACATCTTTCCGATCTATGAGCGATTTAAGGGCGGCAAAGGCGTAGCCACGCTGCTAGGTATGATGCTGGCGATACAGACAGAGGTGGCGCTGCTGTGCATGGTTGTGTTTTTGATCGTGCTGTTCACGTCGCGCTACGTTTCCCTGGGTTCTATCATCGCCGCCCTGGCCTTTCCAGTGCTGCTGCTCTTGCCGCGCTTTCACCCGGATAACCCGATCCTGATCATTTTTGGCTTTGTGCTGTTTGCCGTGGTGGTGCTAACGCACCGTAAGAACATCAACCGCCTGCTGGCAGGGGAAGAGAGCAAGGCGAACATTAAGCTGGGCCGTAGAAAGTAAAGAGCCGCTATAACAACCCATAAAGCGTTTAAAAAGCCATCCTTTTCTGCAAGGGTGGCTTTTTTTTGTAACTTTAAGTCAAACAAAGTATTCTATGATGAACCAATATATCTCAGAAAACAAAGATCGTTTCCTGAACGAGCTGCTGGACATGCTGCGCATACCCTCTGTAAGTGCCGACCCTAAGTTTAAGCAGGATGTGATGCGTACTGCCGAGTTTGTGAAGCAGAAACTGGAAGAGGCTGGCGCGGATGTGGTAGAACTGTGCGAAACGGCCGGTAACCCGATCGTGTACGGCGAGAAGATGGTGGACCCAAGCCTTCCAACGGTGCTGGTGTATGGCCATTACGATGTGCAGCCGGCGGACCCGTATGAGCTGTGGAACTCTCCTCCCTTTGAGCCGGTGATCAAAGACGGCAAAATTTACGCGCGCGGCGCCTGCGACGACAAAGGGCAGATGTACATGCACGTGAAGGCCTTTGAGACAATGATGCGCACCAACAGCCTGGCCTGCAACGTGAAGTTCATGATTGAAGGCGAGGAGGAGGTAGGCTCGGTTAACCTGGCCACCTTTGTGAGGGAGAATGTGGAAAAGCTGAAAGCCGACGTGATTCTGATCTCAGACACCGGCATGCTGGGCAATGATACACCTTCTATCACCACCGGCCTGCGCGGCCTGAGCTACATAGAAGTGGAGGTGACCGGACCAAACCGTGACCTGCACTCTGGCCTGTACGGAGGCGCCGTGGCCAATCCGATCAATATCCTGTGCGACATGGTCGCTTCTCTGCACGATGAGCATAACCGCATCACAGTGCCGGGCTTCTATGACAATGTACAGGAGCTAAGCCAGGAGGAGCGCGCTGAGATGGCGCGTGCGCCATTTGACCTGGAGAAGTATAAGAAAGCGCTGGACCTGGGTGATGTGCACGGCGAGGCCGGCTACAGCACCATGGAGCGGAACTCCATCCGTCCGACACTGGACGTGAACGGTATCTGGGGTGGCTACACGGGTGAGGGAGCCAAGACTGTGATCCCTTCTAAGGCCTTTGCCAAGATCTCCATGCGTCTAGTGCCGAATCAGTCTTCAGAAGAGATCACAGAGAAGTTTAAGAGGCATTTTGAGAGTATAGCTCCTAAGAGCGTGAAGGTAGTGGTGAAGCCGCACCACGGCGGGGAGCCAGTTGTAACTCCTACAGATTCTGTAGCCTACCAGGCAGCAGCCAGGGCCTATGAAGAGACGTTTGGAGTAAAGCCGATTCCGGTGCGTAGCGGGGGCTCCATTCCGATTGTGGCCATGTTCAAGTCTGTGCTCGGGCTGGACTCCGTGCTGATGGGTTTCGGTTTGGACTCAGACGCCATTCACTCACCAAATGAGAACTTTGGTGTTTTCAACTTTATGAAGGGCATTGAAACCATCCCGTTGTTCTACAAGTATTTTGCAGAAATGAATAAGTAAGTCTCTTTTACGAGAGCGTTGTACATAGGCCTGTCGGGTATACCCTGGCGGGCCTTTTTGTTTACATCATGTCTACTGGCCGCCGGGAGGGGCGCAGATAGCCAATGGAAAGCTGCCACATCAGGTTCTTCTGGTCAAAGGTCTTGGAAAAGGACCTGAGACCACCTGTGTTCCGGATACTCAGGTAAAAACCTGTCTCAAGCATGATGCCGAAGCCAAGGCTGTACCCGTAGTCAAACCGTTCAAAATCGTCTATGTTCAGCTCATAGGGGCCTAGAATAAGGGGATTGCTGCCGCTTCGGAAGGTGCTTATCCTGTCCACTTCGCTATCCTTGTTCAGGAGGTAAGCGCCATAGGGGCCTGCCTCCAGAAACAGCCCCCCCTGCTGTAGCCTGAGCATGAGCGGCAGTTCTATGTAGTGGAGCCTTACCTCCCCAGAGAGTGCCTCATTCTGGTCCAGGATGTACTCATCGTACACAAACCCTTTCTGGCTGTAGAGTAGCTCGGGCTGTATGGCCAGTACCGAGGGGAAGTCATAGCTGAAGACAAAACCTGCGTTCAGGCCTGCCAGGTAATTTGTCCTGCTGGAGGAGGCATCATCACCTTTAGCCCTGGAGAAGCCACCGCCTGCCTTGCCGCCAAACCGGTAGTATTGTGCCTGTGCCACAAGAACAGGGCAAAGGAGTAGTAGTGTGATCAGTGTTAAGCAAAGCGATTTTTTCATAGGTAAAGAGGTATAAGTATGGGAGCTGGGTTTGTGGACCTCTTACGTTTTACTAGGATGGGTGCTAAATTGTTGAAGAACAGTTGCAAGGGGTGTAAAAAAAGCCAGCCCCGCACAAGGCAAGGCCGGCTTTCTGGCAGATAGTCTTTTCGTTATCGCCCTGACGGGAAGGTAAACCCAAGCGTCACCATGAACACGGAATGGCGGGCATTGGTGAGGTCTCCCTCAAAATTTACATCCTCATCCACAAAGTCTGAGAAACTGCCATTGTAGCGCACGCCAAAGCTTAAGCCGTTTCTGGAGGCCAGGCCAATGCCCGCGACGTAGCCCAGTTCAAACTCAGACAGACCGGCTTTGCTGCCCTCATCGCGGGTGGTGGACTGAAGTTCATTGTTTCTGTAGATCTTCGTTTCGTTGTTCACGCGGAGCAGGTACGATGCCTGCGGGCCACCTTCAAAGTACAGCGGACCGGCTTTAATTCTGGCTAGCACCGGCAAATCCAGGTAGTTGTAGTTTACCTTTCCTTCGCGTCGAATGGTCTGGCCTAGCAGGTTTGTAAACTCCTCGTCGCTGTTCTTAAAGCCTTTCACGGAGTACAGGAGCTCTGGCTGGATGGAAAAGAAATCGCCCACCACACTAAAGTTAAGAATGGCACCTGCGTGAAACCCTACTTTGTTCTCAAAACGGTCTTCATCTTTGAGGTCTCCGGAGAGATTGGAAATATTGGCACCTCCTCTAATGCCAAATTTGGTCGTTTGTGCCTGGGCAAACGAGAAGGTGGTTAGTACAAGTGCAAGAATAAAAAATAGCTTCTTCATAATTGTAATCTGTTTGTTGTTGTGCTATCAACGTACCCTATACGCTTAATTGGATAGTTTTAGCCTAATATTTTCATGCGTCCACTATCATTAGCTGTTTAAGGTGTTGATTTGCAGGTTGAAAAAAATAATAAAAATATACCTCTTTGTGCTGCCGCATGCATGCTTACAAATGCTCTGCAACAAGTGAGCCAAAATATTCAATGGCCCTATATAGAAAGTCAGAATATTTAGGAAGAGAGGTAGAAAAAGAGGTGAACAAACAGATATATTGGGTCTATAGGTTAAGTGGTGGAGGGTTGCCGCGAAGTTCTATAAAAAAAGCCCGGCACTAAGCCGGGCTTTCATTTCCATAGTTATGTTTTGTACTAAGGCACTCGCTATCTGGTCGGAATATTGAATCCTACTGTAAACAGGAACACAGAGTTTCTGAATTCAGGGGCGGTGTCTCTGTCATCCAGCTTCGTGATGTCGCCGTTATAGCGCACGCCGACACTCAGGCCGAACGGAACTCCCACTCCCACGCCAGCAGCATATCCGAAATTGGTTCTCTTAAACTGGTCCAGGTCATCGTCTACGTTAGTGCCGCCTACTTCGATTTCTCCACCTATTCTAAATGATACCTGAGGGCCAGCCTCAAAGTAGAGCGGACCTGCGTTAATACGCCCCAGTACAGGCACGTCTAAGTAGTTGATTCTGTACTCCACCAGGTTGTCGTCTGTCTCCGCTCCTTTCTGGGAGTAGAGCACCTCAGGCTGAATGGAGAAGAAGTCCTCTACCAGCGGGAAGTTTGCTGTAACACCTCCATGGAAGCCCCAGATCCTG
>JAJLKL010000262.1:0-21022 GCA_033838975.1 Hymenobacteraceae bacterium
GGCGCAGGCATCGGCATCGGAAGCAGCGCGGTGGTGCAGGAAGTCGATGCGGTGCATGTTGCAGAGCGTTTTAAGATCATACTTGTACATGCCTTTCCAGATGTTTTTAGAAAACTTAAGGCTGCAGGCATAGCGGGCCTCCGGCAGCGGTATGTTGTAAGTTGCAAGCGTTTTGCGCAGCACGCTCATGTCAAAGCTGGCATTGTGGGCGATCAGGAACTGCCCTTCCAGGTAAGGCTGCAGCACCGGCCAGAGCTCCCTGAAATCCGGCTGGTCTTTTACATCGGCGGGCTGTATGCCATGCACCGCTACATTAAAGTGGTTGAAGTGCGGGTAATACAAAGGCTTGATCAGCCAGGAACGCGTCTCTACAATCTGCCTGTCCCGTACCACCGTCAAACCAATTTCACAAGGGCTGTCCCGCTGCGGTGTAGCGGTCTCAAAGTCTATAGAAATAAAATCCATGGCCAAAGGTAAGGATAAAAAGAAACGCCCAGGTACCCGAAAGTTTATTTTGCGGCTTCCTTCAGGAGCAGGAAGAACCTGAGACAAAAATTTCTACCTTTATTTTCATAGTCGGGCAACGCTTTAGAGGCACCCCCTGTCTTACCCTCAGAAGCAACACACTACCCTATGAAAAGATATAGCACACACAGCAAAATGATCCTGTTGGCTCTAACAGGAGCCCTGTTGGCACTCTGGGGTTGCGAGCAGGTAGAGGAGGATGTAGCGCCGGTCAGGTTCACCAGTTTCAAGCTGTACGACGACCTGCTTTATGTCTACAACACCAAGGACAGCAGGGTGTACTGTGCCGTAAATGACACCGTGGAAGTCTACGAGAAGATAACCTACAACCAGCCGGTGCACGGAGAGCTGTACCCTAACTACGCCAACGATAATCCCGACATCATGGGCTACAGGCCAAAGCCAGGGTATGTGGGCCTGGACAGTGCTACCTATGAGGTCTGCAGCGGGGGAACCTGTAAAACCGCCACCATACGGTTTGTGGTGGAAGCCCCTCCGTTCAGTGATCCCTACCAGTGCCAGACAAAGCTTATGGCCGACACCCTGATAACGACTAAAAATAAGCCCGGGGAGATCCGGATCTTCCTGAATGATATCATTTGCATGTATCCAAACTCCAACTGGTCTGCTAAGTTTATGGGTCCTGCTAATGGGACCATGCAACACATGAACTACTGGGAGGGCGTGAAGAATGAGGTCTTGATTTATCACCCTAAAAGAAATTTTGTGGGAGAAGATACTTATACCTACCGGGTGTACCCTTACGGCGATGAGGGGGAGCACGCGAATAACTACCAGGAAGTAAGTGTAAAGATCATAGTGAAGGAGCGGTAAGGGCCAATGCCGCCTTCTGAAGAAAAGGTGAGGCCGTTGACGTGCTGTCGCCCTTACGGTGTGTTTTTACCAGCATTTGTGGGTCAGAAGACTTTTCTCTAGTGCTGTCTAGTGCTGTTCCGGTCATCCTTGTCCGCGTAACGTGAAGGCTGGTCTATGGGGACTAGGAAGTCCCCGGCAGGGAGCTTCCGGACCTGGAGGTCCGAAAGAGCAGAAAGAGCAGAATCCGCATGAGCAGCAGGAACAGACAGCAGGTGCTTCGCCTGCCGGCTAGGGTCTGAAGACACAACAAGGACAAATAACAACGCTTAGGTTGACGGCATTGGCGGTAAGAGCTGGTGACATGATTGTGGTTGAAGTGATCAGGTGAATAGGGCTATATTTTATTGAAACAAATCTACGTGCTATCTGAGGAGGAAATAATTGCTGGATGCAAGCAAGGCAAGGCATCGTCGCAGGAGAAGCTGTACCAGCTGTACTCCAGGCGGATGATGGCGGTATGTGTGCGCTATACCAGCTCCCGGTTTGAGGCGGAAGACATCTTTCATGAGGCTTTTGTGAAGGTCTTCAAGCACATCGCAACGTATAGCGGTGGCTCTTTTGAAGGCTGGGTAAGGCGGATATTCGTGAACACGGCCATCAACCATTACCACAAGAACCGCAAGTACCAGGAGCAGCTGGACTATAGCACCATCGAGGAAAGCACTCCCTCCGCCGAGGATATCATCAGCCAGATCTCGGGGCAGGAGTTGCAGGCGCTGATCAACCAGATGCCCGACGGGTACAGGCTGGTTTTCAATCTTTATGTAGTGGAAGGCTACAACCACCGTGAGATCGCCGAGGCACTCAACATTGCGGAAGGCACCTCTAAATCGCAGCTGGCGAAGGCGAAAAGCTTTCTGAAAAAGACCCTTTTGAAACAACAAATCTCGGAGGCATGCTAACAGAAAAAGAACTTGAAGAGATAAGGCGCAAAATGCTGGAGCTCGAAGAGGAGCCTCCTGCAGGAAGCTGGCAGCAGATACAGGCTGAGATCAAGCCCGAGCAACACTGGCACCCGCTGTGGTGGCTTCTGCCGCTGCTTTTACTTTTGATCGGCCTGGGCACTTACCAATGGATGCAGCCTGTTTTGGAGGCCGGTGGTGAGCAAGGTAAGCAGGCAGCAAGCCAGCCTGTACCGTCTCCAGCTGTTGAGCCGGAAAAACATCAGGAACAAAACGAGCAGGCGGCCGTTGCGACATCCCCAGCATCCGGTACCGGAGCTGCACAGCCTGACAGGCATCCCCCTGAGAGGCGGCAGCCTGCCACCGGTCAACAGGCCTTCGCTCCTGCTCCAGACCTGCCTGTTGTGGCACCAGCAGCCGACTTGCCGGTGCCTGCTTTCACGAACCGGAAGCAAGTGCCGGAGCTGCTTTTTGTTCCTTTGCTGGAGATCAATACTCCGGACCTGACCACTGCTCCTGACAGCACGGACAGGCCATCGCGCCAGGTGATCAGGAAGCGCAGCATACCTGTGGCGATGAACTTTTCAGCCGGCAAGAAACGGAAAGCGGCCAGGGCAGCTAAAGCCGAAACTAACGAAGGAAGTGCAGGTGCAGCGGAACCTGCGACTACAGCCAAGACGACTGCAGCAGGCCTAAAACAGAAGAAAACACCAGATGAGGAGCTAGCCCTCGGAAGCGCTACGCTTACAGACTCAGCCGTCGCAGCTGTAAAGAAAAGTACCAGACCTGCTCTGCCGGAAAAGAGGGTCTCAAGCCGCAACGAATGGACGGCGGGCCTGTACTTTGCCCCACGCTACGCCTTCCGCAAGTTTGTGCCGAATGCCTCCGACGATATCCTGATCACGGGGGTGCACAGTGCAAATCAGCTGGACCCGGAGCGTATGGGCTATGAGTATGGCGCTACCTACAGCAGGGTAGTGGCTCCGGGGCTGTTCCTGGAGGGAGGCATCAGCTGGATGCAGCTGAAGGAGAACGTTGCCTATACCCTTACCACCGGCAAAATAGACACGTTCAGCGTATCGCAAACCGGCAGCGGACAGCTTGTGGTGGAGACGAAACTTCAAACGGAAGACCGCCAGCTGATCAGCTCTTACGCCTACGGCGGCCTTCGCCTGGGGGCAACCTATTATTTTATGGAGCGCAAAGGCAGCAGGCTGAACATAACGGTAGCCGGAGGCGCAAACCTGCTGATCAAAGGCACCACCCGGCAGTACAGCAATGGAGAATGGCGGGAGACGGTCGTGTTCCCCTCCAAGGAGAACATCCTGGAGCAGTCGAACTATAACCTGCTGCTGGGGGTGGGGTACAATGTATCGCTTTTGCAACACTACGAACTAAGCCTGATGCCTGCTTTTAACTACTTCCTGGGCTCCACCTTTAAAGAGCGGGAACCCCTGGGGCTGAAGCCTTATTCCCTGGGCCTGATCATTCAGCTGAAGCGGCGCTTTAACAGGTAAGTTTTAAGCCTGTTGTTAAAGAGAGGGAGTAGCGCCTGCTGTTCCCTCTTGTGTTTTATACCTGCTGAGTGGGGATAGGGGGTAGTGCCGAAGCAATCCTAGCTCTATTGCTGTACAAACCATCCCCGACATGGTTTGTATGTGTATCTTATTCGCAGGTGTTATCATCCCCCTGCGCCCCCTTCCAAGGGGGACTCTTTCCGCTATCTTGGGTTTATACTTTTTGCTTTGTTGTCCCTGTTGTTAATGACAGCTTTTGCTGCATTTTTATCTACTCGTGCTGAATGTCCCCCTTGGAAGGGGGTAGGGGGATGACCAAGCGTGCACGAACAATCCGGCCCATCCAGAAGTCCTGTAAATCCTGATTCAGACAAAAGACCTCATAGCGTTTACAAGACGCCGTGAAGCCTAAGAAGCTTTGCAGACAAAGTCTCCCTTGGGCGTAGAGGATGACAAGCCTATGACCAAAGCATCAGAGCATCTTGCCCAACACAACGCAAGGGCGACAGCTAGAGCGTCAGTGGCCTCACCTTTTTCTTAAGTGGGCGGCATTGCATCCCGACCTGTCCCTACGAAATCGTGAATGACAACGCACAAAGCTGCTGGTACAGCTAAGGAGGCTCTAAACATCATTTTCAGGAAAAGATATGGGACAGGATAAGCTTGCAAACTCGCGCCAGAAAAGCAGAATGGAACGACTCCAACCAGAGGAGTATAGGACCAGGGCCGGGAGGGATCTCTGGAAATTTTAAAAATTTCAACAGCAGCAGGCAACGGTTCTGGGTATGGCCCTGTCTTACCCTCAAATAAAACTATGAAATCCATTACCATGAAACCAAAACAATTGTTACTGCTGGCAGGCCTGAGTTTGTCTGCACTGATGTTTTCTTCCTGCGACAAGGAAGACGTTCTGCCTACCACTCCAACCACGCCAACTACGCCGCCAACTAATCCAACCACTCCGCAAAACCCTACACCGCCACCTGTTACGACCAATAGCTTACTAAAGCAGTTTGGTACTGATGTCTTCAGGTATGATGCCCAAAACAGGTTGGTGGAAGTGAGCTATACCTTCCAGGCAGACCTGGGCTATACCGTTGTGTATGAGGGGGACAGGCCGGTAAGGCTTAACTTCAAGAACGGCGAATACCTGCTGTATACTTACAAAGGAGATAAAGTAGAAAAGGCTGTGGTGTACCTGGCGGATCATCAGAAGAAGTTTGACTATACCTTTGCGTATAATGGTGATAAGCTGTCAAAGCAAACTACTATTACTTACCTGAGCCCAACCTGGGAAAAGACCAGTATCATAGATTTTAAGTATGATGCCAATGGTAACCTGACAGAGCAGGTGATCACCTGGTGGCTGAGTGATAGTCCGGATGTGCTGCGTGGCCCAAGCATCATCAGGTGGGGCAATTACGACAATAAACCTAACCCGATGCCTTATGTTGAGTCCTTCTTTTACCTACCAGGAGTGAAGGTATCCAACAATAACCCGGGTTTCAGGGATCCGGGTATGAACAAAGAGCTTTACACTTATACCTACCACACGTCTGGTATGCCAAAGGACAGGACCATGAAGCTGGAGCCACACCCTGAGTTACCTTCTCATACCGTAACTTACGCATATTGATCACAGTTTCCGCTCCAGGTTATAGAATGGAGTATGGAGTGAGTAGAACATTACAGCCGCCTTATCTGAAGATGGGGCGGCTGTTCCTTTATTTCCAGTATGTGACTTTACCTTTCACTCCCGCCACCAGTTTCTTTTCGATATCTTCTGCCCCAGTATGATCGGCTCTCCAATATAGGGTGTGGCGATGTTTATTTGTCTCTTTTTTGCCTCGGCGGTCACCCGTTCAATAGGGTCAATCCAATTGTGCATGGCCAGGGCAAAGGCGCCCCAGTGTATAGGCATCAGTACTTTGCCTTTCAGGTCGGTGTGCGCCTGCACCGTTTGCTCAGGCAGCATATGTATGCTGGGCCATAGTTCTTCGTTGTACTGTCCGCACTCCAGCAGGGTGATGTCAAAAGGGCCATACTTTTCGCCGATTTCTTTCAGTCCCTCAAAATAGCCGGTGTCGCCGCTGAAGAAGATCCTGTTCTCACGGCCCTGTATTACCCAGGAGGTCCAGAGGGTTTGCATGCGGTCGGAAAAGCCCCGGCCCGAAAAGTGCCGCGAAGGGGTGGCCGCCAAAGTCAGCCCCTGGAAAACGGCCTCCTGCCACCAGTCCAGTTCTGTGATCTTTTCGCCAGGCACACCCCAGCGCTCCAGGTGTGCACCCACGCCAAGGGGCACAAAGAAATGCGAAACTTTTTCGGCCATGCCCTGAATGGAGCCATAGTCGAGGTGGTCGTAGTGGTCATGCGAGATCAGAACAGCATCTATCTGCGGCAACTCCTCCACGGTGAAAGGTAGTTCGGAGAAGCGCTTTGGACCCATAAAACTGAGCGGGGAGGCCCGTTCGCCCATCATGGGGTCCAGCAGCAGGCGCTTTCCGTCCATCTCTACCAGAAAGGCAGAATGGCCAAGCCAGGTGATCACGGTGGCGGTATCCTGCCGGGTGTGCAGCTTTTTGGTGTCGGTATTCCAAACAGGAAGCGGGTGGTTGGGTTCCTGGTCTTCCTTTGGCCCTGATAACCGGGTGGAGATCAGCTTCACATATCCCTGAAAACCAAGCCCCATCTTGGTCTCAACCGGGTTCTGGAACTGGCCGTCTCTGTAGTGGGGCGACTGCTTTATCTTTTCCAGCCGTGCTCCATTTGCCGCAGCGCCAAACTGCGGGGAGATTCTCATAAACGAACATCCTGCCACTGCAGTCAGCAGCAAGATAGTAGTGAGGGTAAACAAGAGGAGCCTGAAAGGTTGCTTCATGCGGGGCTGGTTTCTTAGGTGATCACGTTTTAGTACCTGAGCACAAGATAAGAAGACTGCTGCAGGATTAGGCAATTTTATGCAGGAGAGGAGGTGGAGGGCAATGCATCATCTTAAGGCTTCCTGCCATCTCGACACTTGGGACTGGTGCTTAATCTAACTATCCTGGCGTAAGCGTCCGCTTGCGCTATCATAAGCTATCATATCGGGTCCTGTCCATCCATCAATCCTGAAAATCCTGATTCAGACAATTAACCTCTTTCCCCGTATAGGAAAATAAATAGTCATTCTTGCCGTATAAATAGTACAATCTATCTATGTTAATATTCTGGACGTTTGTGATCGGGGCAGTACTGGGTTATGTGTTCGGTTACTACATAAAGCCCAACCACCGCCTGCGTAAGGCTATCGGAACCACTAAAGAGGCTCTGAAGGCTGCTTTGGAAGAAGGAAATAAGGGGGTATACCGCACCGTTGTAACAGATCATAACCAGACCTCGGAGTTAACAGTAGAAGTAAAAGAACTGGCTGTTACCCAGGCTGGTCAGGTAAAGGTAGCATACCTGAGCGCTTACTATAAGAACCCTGAATTCCGGACCAGAAAAGGGGAGGCCCTGCTGCGCGAGGTACGGGACCTGCTAGGCGACTACCTGCCCCTGAGCGACATTGAATGGTACGACAACAGCGAACGCCATGCACACATAAAGAATCACCTTAGCTCTTTACATAACCTGCAAAACCAACAATACGGAACGTAATCACCATGGAAAACACCAACATCACGCTAAACGAAGACAAGGATCTGATCCAGCAAAAAGCCCGCGACATCTCTAAATCCATCGACCCGACCAAACCCGAGACCCTGACCAACTTTGGGGTGGAGACGCAGCGCAAACTAGGCTATTACTCCAACGAACTGCTGACAAAGGTAAAAGCAAAGGACTCCGGCGATGCAGGCACGGCCATCAACGAGCTGCTGGCCCAGATCAACATGATCAAGATAGACAACGAGGAGGAAAAGCGTGGCATGTTCTCCCGCCTTCCTTTTGTAAAGAAGTTCAAGGACAGGTCGCAGCGCATTGCCACTCAGTACAATACCATTTCAGAGAACGTGGATGATGTGGTGATCAAGCTGGAAAAGACCCGCCAAAGTATTATGAAAGACTCCACCAGCCTGGAGGTGATGTTTAAGCAGGCCGTGGAGTACATACATGAGGTACGCGCGGTCATTGCTGCCGGCAAGCTGAAGATTGAGGAAATCGATAACGAAGTCATCCCCAAGCTGCAGGCAGAGGTGGAGGAAAGCAACCAGGATGAACTGGCCGTGCAGCGCCTGAGCGACATGGTGGCTTTTAAGGACCGGCTGGAGAAGAAGGTGCACGACCTGACGCTCTCCCATACCATCGCCACGCAGTCGATGCCCCAGATCCGGATGATACAGACAACCAACGACGTGCTGGCGCAGAAGATACAGAACTCCATTGTAACGGTGATACCGGTGTGGCGCCAGCAGGTGGCCATTGCGCTGGGGCTGGAGAAGCAACGGAAGGCCCTGGAGATCCAGAAAAAGGTGACCGATACCACCAACGAAATGCTGCTGAAAAACTCGCAACTGCTGAAGAACAATGTGGTGAACGCCGCCAAGGAAAACGAACGCGGAATTGTGGATGTAGACACACTGAAAAAGGTAAACCGGGATATGGTGGAGACCCTGGACGCCGTGCTGAAGGTGTCGGAAGAAGGAAACAAAAAGAGGCTGGAGGCGGTGAAGGAGCTGGCTGCGGTGCAGGAAGAACTCAACAGTAAGATCATTGGCACTTTCGGCAAAAAGTCCAAGCAGATTGAGACAGAGTAATGACAGAGGATAATAAGCAACAAAACACGCCGAAAAAGCTCCTGACGGAAGAGCAGGAGACGATCCTGGACCTGTACATCCAGAAGCTGGATGCGGTGTACGAACAGCTGAAAACATCAGAGCAGGTACAGGTGGAAATTGAAACGCAGCACCTCAAAAAGATACTCTTTAAATGATCAGACTTTTGCGTTCCCTTTTTGGGTTGAAGGGCGTGACCGGCAACAGAACCGTGGTAGGCAGCCCGGAAAGCCCGGAGTCAAAGCACCTGCCCTACATCGAGGAATCAACCAGAAGGCTGCAGCTGCTTTTTGAGCTGTACAACCGCTACAAAAACACACCGCACGGGCAGCAGGTAAAGGCCGTGTACGAGAAAACGCAGCGTATCCATACCTACCTGGCCGGCAGGAACCGGGTGCACGAGCTGGAGGTGTTTCACCTGCAGCACACAGATCATTTTCTGAGCACTTTTACGGCCATCATTAACGTGCACCAGCAGCAGCATAAAGCACCTGCTCCGGCAGCTCCTCCGCCCCCCCAAAGGCCTGCCGGCAAACCGGAGATCATTGGGAGAACCCTGGTGATCGGCCCCTTCCGGCGCGACCGCAAAGAGGTGAAGGCTGCCCGGATGCAGAACCGTGAGACCAGCCAGCAGGTGTTTGTGGATATAGCCGACACCAAAACGGAGATTCCCAAGCTGGCAGAGCCTGAGATCGCCATCAACACGTACTCCAAGATCGTGTACCTGCGCGAGGATATCTCGGACGGCCTGACCACCAATGAGATCGGTTTCACCTCCACCCCGGAGGAGAAGCAGACCTTTGCGAACCATATAGCCGCACGGCTGGGCCTGGAGCATGTTACCTATGTGGGCAACGCCCTTGTGTACATCCAGACGCACACCAGCGCCCACTCCCCTGAAATGGTGCCTGTTATACACTGGAACGGGTCGCCCTATGTGCTGAGCCTGGAAGACTACCGACTTTTCCCGGTCCGGACCTTCAGGAAGAGCAGGTAGCGCCGTAAAATGTAACATAGCCGCCAGCCCCATCCTGATTTATTTGTTACCTTAGCTCTATGAAGCTAAAGAGTAAGCATTATTATGTTCGTAAGTCGCACCGCTATCTAGGGCTTATACTGGGTGTGCAGTTCCTGTTCTGGACCCTTGGCGGCCTGTATTTCAGCTGGAATGATCTGGACGAGGTACACGGGGACCACCTCCGGAAGGAAAAGCGCTACTTCCCGGCTTCCATGAGCCTGGTCTCACCGCAGGTGGTGCTTGATGCGCTGAAGCAAAAGCAACCGGTGGATTCCGTGCAGTCGGTACAACTGATCGAAATTGCCGGTGTGCCCACGTACCAGGTCCGCTATTTTTCAGGTGAGGCAGATCATGCGGCACACGCTTCAGCCGGACATGTTGATAGCCGGGTTGCGAAAACAAGAGTGCAGCTGGCAAATGCTGCAACAGGGCACTTGCTTCCGGCGCTCACGGAAGCCGAGGCGGTTGTGGTAGCCAAAAGCCAGGTGGCGGACCCTGTTCAGGTGGAGAAGGTAGAGTATTTGACCGAAGTTGGTCCACACCACGAGTACCGCGAAAAGCCCCTGCCAGCCTGGGCCATTACCTTTAGCCAACCCGATAACTGTACAGTGTACGTATCCGCCGAGCTGGGCACTTTCCAGGCGATCCGGCACAACCAATGGCGCGTGTTCGACTTTCTCTGGATGCTGCACACCATGGACTACGAAGGCCGCGACAACTTTGGAAACATCCTGCTAAGGCTGTTCTCCATTTTCGGCTTGTTTACCATTCTGTCCGGTTTTGTGCTTTACTACCTGTCTTCCCCTTCCGTGAGAAAGGTAAAGAGGAGCGTGCAGCAAGTGAGGTAAGCTGCCTGCTCACACAGATCTACAGGAAGCGAGGCGGGTATGATGATCGTACCCGCCTCGTTTTTTTTGAGAGAGCCACCATTTTTGGGTACTCCGTACACTTAGCTTTTTTCATCATACCTACCTGGCAGTTCAACTCCTTACCTTGCACAGGTGCGGATCTTGTTCTGCCGCTGCGCCAAGCAGAAGCGTCTTTGCCGGGGCAGTCATCTTTTTCCCCCATAACTCATAGAAGTACCGTCATGTAGGGGCATTCTTTTCTCAATAACCGTATACCTTAAACAAAGAAGGTTGGATAGATGGTATACGACACAGGCAGCATGTTTGGGGGATTACAGGTAAAGGGGCAAGAGCATAACAGGCAGCATGCATCCCCTGGCTATACAAACTGTGTAACAGCAGGTAAGGCCGCATGACTACCTACAGGCTCACCGATAAGATGAACGGTATGAAGTCAGCCGTGCTTGTGCTATTGGTCGCGCTTGTTTCTGCAGCACTGGCTATTGCTGGATACCGCTATGTCGATAACAGGAATGAAGGCTTAGCGTTGATCACGCAGGAACACCTGGCCCAGTACGCAAGGCAGCAAATACCCTCCAGGTCTTCGGCGGGCAACCCGGATTTTGTACGTGCTGCGGCTCTGGTAACGCCGGCTGTCGTGCATGTCAAGACCAGGTATGACGGTAGCGGCCGGTCTGTCTATGGCATGTTCGGCGCGTATCCTACCCGTGGTGCCGGCTCCGGAGTGCTGATCACACACGACGGGTACATCGTTACGAATAACCACGTGATCGAGAATGTTGCCGCCATAGAGGTTGTCTTACCCGACAAGCGTAGTTTTACGGCCAAACTGATCGGGGGCGACCCAAGTACAGACCTGGCCTTGCTCAAAATAGACGGGAAGAACTTTCCGGTTGTGCCGCTGGGAGACTCCGACAAGGTGCAGGTGGGAGAGTGGGTATTGGCCGTTGGTTACCCCTTCTCCCTTAACTCTACTGTTACCGCGGGCATTATCAGCGCAAAATCCAGAAGCATCGGTATACTCAACCGCCAGAGCCAGCGGTATTATTCAAATGCCACCCAAATTGCCTCCAGCACCGCCATAGAATCCTTTATACAAACAGACGCCGCTATTAATTCGGGCAACAGCGGCGGTGCGCTGGTGAACGCAGCCGGACAGCTGATCGGCATCAATGCGGCCATTGCCTCACAAACCGGCAGCTATGCCGGCTATGGGTTTGCCATACCGGTAAACCTGATGCAGAAGGTGGTGAACGACTTCAGGAAGTATGGCAAGGTAAGACGGGGCTACATGGGGGTTAACTTTCCCGTACCTGCCGTGGAGGATCAGGTACTGCGGGCACGTGGTGTAGATCCGGCCACTGTACAGGGGGTGTACGTGCTCGGTGTGCTGCCTGAAAGCGGAGCGGCCGCTGCCGGACTCATGGAAGGCGACATCATCAAGAGCATAGATGGAGTCAGGGTGATGTCTTCCACGGAGCTTTCGGAAAGAATAGCCCGCTACCAGCCTGGCGATAAGGTACAACTGACGTACCTGCGAAACAACCGCCTGCTGAAAGCGGAAGTTACCCTGACAGGGGAGGAAGATGAACGGGAAAACAGTAGCCGGAGTGACCTGGCCCTTAACCTGCAGGAAAAACTGGGCGCCGGCTTTGCCCCGCTACCTGAATCGGCAAAGCAGAAGTATGGCCTGGAAACCGGGGTCCTGGTAACGGGTGTGATCAGCGGCGGCTTTTTTGATGTAGCAGGTATACCGGAAGGCACCATCATCAGCACCATAAACGGCAGAGACGTCAGCAACCTCTCAGACATAGACAAAGCGCTACGTGCCTCCCGAAGCAGGCTTGTACGGGTTGTAGGCATCATGCCGGATGGCACCGGCTTTGTCTTCAGCTTCCCGCTTGGTACTTGAGAACTACGCAGGCCTGCTTTTGAGGCTGTGGCTACCGGGGGTAGGGTAGGGCCCTGCGCTCTTTCGGATCTGCACTCCGAAGGTAAGTTTTTATCAGAATCTGTGATCCGATGTTATGCATTGCCAACCGTTGAGCTGCGGGCAAGAGCCAGAAGCCGGACTGCAAATACTTATAGGAGGTGCATCGGGATCACAGATCCCGATGAGCAAAGCTATACCAGGAGGTGATACCTCCTTGACAGCCCCTGGTTTCGGAAGCTACCTGTCAGCAGGCTGAAACCGCTCTGTTAGAATACCGGACCTGTAACAGTGAAGTAACTCCGCCATGTCTTCGATCATGCGCTTTATCCGGTCCCCATCTTTTATGTCTGTTACTTTCAGGAACTTATCTGCATATGAATACAGGGTTTCACTGGAGAGGATATCCTCTTCCTCTACAATTGCTTTTTCAGTGGATTCGAAAGGCAGGTGGGCGATCAGCTTTTTCCCCTGTTCATCAAAGATCAGGGTATACCCAGCGATACCTGTCTGCTGCTGGTAGGCCTTGGCAAAGCCTCCGTCAATCACCAGTAGCTTGCCGTTTGCTTTTACAGGGCTTTCCCCTTTTTTCACCGCTACGGGCACATGCCCGTTTATGATGATGGCAGTTGCAGGATCCAGTCCGAATTCCTTTAATATGCTGTGGCATGTTTCCGGGTTATCACGGTATTGGTAGTAATAGCCCTTTGCTTCTATATGAGTGGCTGCATCATTGATAAAATAGCGCTCAAAGGTGGTCATTTTGTCTTTGCCAAACAGAGGAGAGTGCGGGCCCGACCACAGGTACCACATCACGTCCATGGCCAGATCATTTTCCGGAGTACCCGCTACACCGGAAAATGCCTCTCGGGCAAGTTTGTCCAGAAAATCCATGTATGCTTTCCCTTTCAGCTGTTTACCCAGGAAACTAACTGTGGCAAGTTCCCCCTTCTCATCGATCGGGATGGAGCCGTGGTACAGGAGGCAATCGTTGGTGACATGGTACATGGAACCCTTCTCATACAGGAACTGCACATGCTGCCTTAGCCTGTTGCTGTGCTGAAAAGCCTCCGCCAGCTTGCTCACCAGGTCCTGCTCTGCCTTGGATAACTGCTCAGGGGCCTCCGGGTTCAGGCTAGGGAAGTAGGTGTCCTTCAGTTTGTAGGTTTTGCCTTCGATGTGGATCGTACCTGCAGCAAGGTCAATGTTGGAGAGAAGTCTTCTGTGAGCAAGCCCGAACTCAGGCCGGCGCTTTATCAGCTGCTCTTCCAGTTTGAACTGTATGATGCTGATGGCCTTGTGCATGATGCGGTTCAGCCAGTGCTCGCTTTCGTTGAGCATCTCCTCAGGCTGTACCTTCGGGTTAAAGACCAGGCTCTTGTCGTCCTTGTAGTGCTCCAGGGCAAAGGAAGCGAGCGGAATAAGGTTAATGCCGTAGCCTTTCTCCAGTGTGCTGGTGTTCCCGTAGCGCAGCGACAGCCTGATAACATTGGCCATACAGGCCAGCGAGCCGGCGGCGGCCCCCATCCATACAATGTCATGGTTGCCCCACTGAATGTCTACGGCATGGTAGTTCATCAGGTCATCCATGATCTCTTCTGCCGCAGGCCCCCTGTCATAGACATCGCCAATCACATGGATCTTGGAGACAGCAATGCGCTGTATAAACGTTGCCAGGGCGCTGATGAGCTGGTCTGCCTCCCCGATCCGGATCACCGTACGCAGAAGCTTATGATTATACTCCTTCTTTAGCGGCCCCAGTGCCTCGCCCTGCAGCAGTTCAGAGATGATGGGACCATAATCCTGTAAAAGGAGCCGGTCTATTTTTCGTTTGGTATAGATGGTAGTGAACGCATGGGCAACGGTCACCAGCCTTTTAATGGTGGCCGTGTAGAACTGCTCCGGATCGTGCAGCTCATCCTTGATCAGGTGCAGCTTCTCGTGGGGGTAATAGATGAGGGCGGCTAACCTGCGCAGCTCCCGTGCACTTAACGCTTCGCCAAACAGTTCCTCTATTTTCTGCCGGATAACGCCGGAACCGTTGCGCAGCATGTGCCGGAAAGACTCGTGCTCCCCATGAATATCGCTGATAAACAGCTCCGGGCTTTTGGGCAGTGACAGGAGTGCTTCCAGAAGAATGATCTCTTTCCCAACCTGTGCCGCGTTCGGGAACCGGTTGGAGAGTAGGCGCAGGTATTTCGGGTCGTTCTTCATGTGCTGTTGCTATAGTGTTTGATACATCGGAGGCTGAGCCTCAAAGCATGACGGCACTGTCTAGTTGATCAGGTATCGTTCTGCCAGTGTGTTAAAAGCGTTAATTTCATTGCGCTCCCAGTTCTCATCCTGCCCCAGTTCTTTACGCATGATCCGCGCCACCGCAGGGGCCATTTGCAGCGCTGCTTTAGCATTCAGAAAGAGGATACCCGTTCTTCTGGCCAGTACATCCTCTACACGGAGCGCCATCTCATGCCGGACCATCCAAACGACTTCTGCGCATGTGTGCGGAAAATGGGGATGGAGTTGCCGGCCCAGTTCCGGCTGTTGCGCCATGAGCTGATGTATACCGGCTGCATCACTTCCATACACTGACAGGTGATCACTTGTGTCGCATGCCTGCTGGTAGCCATGGAACCGGATATTTGCCGAGACACTTTTCCCTGCAGGCAGGTGATGCAGCTTCACCAGCGCATCTACGGTGTCTTCACCCATTTTACGGAAGGTCGTCCACTTACCGCCGATCAGGGAGAGCAGGCGGCTGCCCTCAGAAAGTATGATTTGGTGTCTGCGGGATATTTCCTTGGTCTTTTTTTCTTTTCCCCGGGGCGCCGCCAGGGGCCTCAGACCTGCAAACACGGAAAGCACATCCTTGCGGGCAGGCGGATTGGACAAATAACGGGCACAGGTACGCAGGATAAAGTCCACCTCCTCATCCAGCGCCTTAGGCTCAGGCACAGGAGCCTTTACAACTGTATCGGTGGTGCCCAGCAGCAGTTTTCCATGCCAGGGTATTCCGAACAGTACCCTGCCATCTGCGGTTTCTGGTATCATCAGCGCATCTTTTCCACCCAGGTAGGAAAGGTCCACCACCAGATGGGTGCCCTGGCTCGGGACAATGGAGGGTTTGGCACCCGGTTGATCCATTTTAAGGATGGTATCTGCAAAAACACCCGTGGCGTTAACCACTGCTTTGGCTCGTACCTTATACGATTCCTGTGTGAGCTGGTCTTTCACATAAACGCCCTTGATGACCCCACTGTCATCTTTTGCCAGCCCGGTCATCTCCATGTGGTTCAGTACACAGCCTCCCATGTCTGCACAGGTCTGGGCAACGTTCAGTGCCAGGCGGGCATCATCAAACTGACCGTCGTAGTATAATACCCCACCTTTAAGCCCACTGCGTTGCAGGGTGGGCAATCTGCCCATCACCTCCCTGCCGGACAGCCACCGGGAGCGCCCGATCTGCAGGCGCCCCGCCAGCAGGTCATACACTTTCAGACCAAGGCTGTACCGGACTTTGTTCCAGTATGTATAGACCGGAATGATAAAGGCTTGTATGCTCGAAACATGTGGGGCGTTTTTCAGGATGAGACCCCGTTCTTTCAGCGACTCCACAACTAGCCCTAGCTGGCCCTGTGCCAGGTAGCGCACCCCACCATGCAGCAGTTTGGTACTGCGGCTCGAGGTCCCCTTGGCAAAGTCGTGCCGCTCAAATAAAGCAACAGACAAGCCTCTGGAGAGGGCATCGAGCGCCACACCCAGACCGGATGCACCACCTCCGATCACCACCAGGTCCCAGGGAGCGTGTCTGGTCTTGAGTTTCTGTATTTGGTTGCTTCTTTTGATGCCAGAGCCTGTTTATGATTCATCCTTACGCTGCCAACATTCCCAAATGGAACCTGCCTTCCCGCCTGTAAATACGAAATGCAAGCATGCTCCTTTTCAAGCTGAGACAAAGGTAAGAGAGAGGAGAACTTTGCCGGGTGCTATGGAGTCGCATGCGCCCTCGCAGCCGGCTCTTCTCATCGAGACAAAAAGATAAGAGGAGATCGCTTCTGATTCAAGCAGGGCACAATAATATTTTCCCGTAAATGCCATGATTCCTGTTACCCCCAGGATAGCGCTCTACTTTTTCCGGGATGTCTTAGTGGCTGCTGACCCTGCGACTGACGGGAGTCCTTGCCACGATGCCTGCCCGTGCGTTTCCCTTACAGTGGGTATCCAACCGATGCCGTCACCTGGAGCGATGAAATCCGGAACTTTGTCCATTCAAACACCGTGAGAAACCTGTTCTAACCCAGGACTGAAAGAATCCTCTACAGATTTCTCCCGAGGATGGAGATGACGCTAAACCTTAAGTGGGCGGCATTGGACATGCACGCTGCTTATGGAAAGAGTTATACCTGATCTATCCTGGTTAAAGGAGTCCTGCAGCAGGAAGACCAACCGGACAGGCACACCCGGCAAAGGAGAAGGAGGGACACCTTTATGCCCCAGGTTAATTCGGGACTTATATGGAATAATTACGCAGGAGAGGCCTCCAACATATAAGCCTCAGTACAAATGAAAAGGGGTAGCTCCACACTACCCCTTTTCATTTAGAAGAACCTGCTATCAGCGATCACTGTCTCGCTGGCTTTGCTTGTAGTCTCGGTTGCTTCGCTCACCCTGGTCCCTGTCGGAACTTCCGTAGCCTCTGCCGTATTCTGACCTCATTCTGTCTCTGTACCTGTCATAGCCACCTTCATACCCACCGCTACTGTATCTGTCATAGCCTCCGCCATAGCTGCTTCCGCCGTAGCCGTAATCCCTGTCTCTGTCTCTGCCTCTGTCGTTATCGCGGTTGTAGCCGGAGTTTCTATCTCCTCTGTCTCTTCCGTAGTCCTGGCTTCCGTACATGTCACGGTCGCGGCTACCCGATGAGTTACTGCCGTAACCGGACTGATAGCCACGGTTGTAGCTGCCGCCATAGTCACCTCTGTTCCTATCGGTGTCGCGGTTATAGCCTGAGCCGTAGCCACCACCATAGCCTCTGTCTCTGTCTCTGTCTCTTCCGTAGTCCCTGTCTCTGTCTTCGAAGGAGCGGCCTGAGTAGCCCCCGTAGTTAGATCCGGCTGCATAGTCGGAGCTTCCGTAGCCTCTGCCGTAGGAGTCCTGGTCGCGGTTTTGCCTGTTTCCATAGCTTTGATTACGGTCGGAGCCGCGATGTCGGTCCCCTGATCGGTTTTCTCCATAGTTGGAGTAGTCTCTTTGGTCTCTCATAGCTTGGTAAAAAATGTTATGGTTGAATGAATCTACACCCTTCTACGCCTGCCGATGCCCGAAGATGATAAAGCGCAGCTCTTTTAGGTGAACGTCAGGGTTATGTGAGTCAAGCTGCTCCTGACGCCTGATGATCTGCTTTCATTTTGCTTAGGCAGCAGTAAAGTTTCACTTCCTGCTGAACAGCCTGAAGCGATAATATATGAACAGCAAAAAGGAGGCTATCGCCGGTATGGCTGCCCAGGTGCCGGGCATCATGCCGGAAGCAGCATGCTTCTGGCACCTGAGACAGTGGTGCTGCCTACAAGATTACAGGGAGTAGCAGCAGAAGGAGGTAGAAAAACTTTGTAAACGGTGGCAAGGTATATCCTTTCGCATGCTGGCGAAATTAGCATGCCATACACTAAACAGAGCAGTATGCGCCTAGTTACCATCAAGGCTCCATCCGGACAGGGGAAGAGCGTCGCCGAGTTAGCCTTTGCTGCTGGTGCTTCGCACGTGACCATCCGGCAGGCACGCAAGTACACTGCAGACCAAAATGTTACGGACCTGGATGTGGTGGAAGTGGAAACGGCCACCCCCAAGGCGAAAAAGTTTCTGGAAAGTCTTATGGCTTCCGCAGTCTATGACCCGGACACGTTCACGTTTACGGTGCTTCACCCGGAGTCCCTGTTTGCCGACGATCCCCCGGAAGAGGAGACCTACCCCATTGTACGCCCCACCACAGACGTGTATGAGGAGCTATGGCAGTTTACCCGCGTCACGGTCAGCCTTGCCGGCAGGGTGTTTCTGTCCTCTGTTTTATTAGCCTACGGGATGGTGGAGGACATCCTGCCGCTCATCATCGCAGGTCTGTTGTTTCTGCCTTACCATCACCACATGCTGGGGACAGCCCTGGGCGCGATGCTTCGGGAGTGGCGCTTCCTCTGGCAGGGGCTCCTGGCGCTGGTGATTACCACCGTTCTGATCGTGGGTGCGGGCGCCTGCGTGGCGATCTTCACCAAGCCACCCATCGGGTTTCAGGAGTTCGGCACCCCTTTGTCAGGTTTTGTACTTGCCTCTGCTATCGGGGTTGCGGCAGCATTAGGTGCCATGGACGACGCAGGGCGCAGGGAGCTCATAGGTCTGGCCGCCACGGCTCATATTTCAGTCTACCCCGCCTAGTTTGGGCTCAAGCTTGTCTTTGGCTTCGGAGAAGGGGAGAAATGGACTGAACACCTGTTAACCTTTGCTGTTAACATCACCTCCCTGACAGTGGCCGCGTGTCTCACCTTTATAGTGTTGGGGATGAGAGGAGACGGCATCCGGCGCTTCGTTAAAAGAAGAACAGGAGTGAAGTAGCAAAATGATGTAATGTGAAGCCGGTAATTTACATGAGCTACGGCAGCGGAAAACAGCGCCTGTTCCTGCTTCATATGCCCCGGTTGCGGGGTAGAAAGCCTTATACAGCTCTCCTGTGAGGCTGGAGCAGCAGTTGCTGCGGTAGCGCAGGTATAAAGCACAGCTGTTACGTTACCGTACAAGCCGGCCGGGTAAAGGTACTACGGTTGTAGGTTCTGCCTGGCTTCATGTTTTTTAGATGATGGCCCCAAAGCAGGTATCCGCGCTGCCCTTGTGATGGGATTCCCCTGCTTGAGGGGCACGGGCATCCTGTGGCAGCATACCTTTCTAAAGCTTGTCGTTGTCCCAGATGGCAACGGCCGGTGCCTCGCCGTTTAAGCTGAATCCGCGCTTCATCATGTTTGTGTTGAAAGCAAAGGCTACCTCCTGATGCCGGTTTAGAGCAACCAGGCCCATGTCTCCTTGCAGCAGCCCCTTATGCATGGCAATCGCGTTGTTTGCGGCTGTCTGAAGCTGTTCTTCCCGGTACTTGATCAGGGCGTATACTTCGTGGGCAAGTGTTGCGCGCATGATCAGTTCCCCCTCCCCGGTGCAGCTCACCGCGCAGTATTGGTTGTTGGCATAGGTGCCCACTCCGATAAGGGGGCTGTCAGAAAGCCGCCCCTTCAACTGGCTGGGCAGGCCTCCGGTGGAGGTGGCCGTCGCCAGGTTCCCGTTCTGATCCAGGGCTACGGCACCTACGGTATCATGCCCTTTCAGGTAGTCATCTTTATAGTTCTTGTGCCAGTCGTTTAGCTTCTCCTCGGTTACAAAATAGGAGGGCGGTTTAAGCTCTAGTCCCTGTGTAAGGGCAAACTCCTCGGCGCCGGTATCAACCATAAAGCTGTAAGGAGATTTTTCCATGATCATTCTGGCCAGCTTAACAGGATTTTTAACATAGCGTATACTTCCCGCAGCGCCAATGCGCAGGTCCTTCCCATCCATAACGGCTGCATCGAAGGCTGTTTCGCCATGTATGTTCAGGTTGCCCCCCCGCCCTGCATTAAACAGCGGGTTGTCTTCCATTGAAACAGTGGCAGCAACTACGGCATCAATGGCGCTTCCGCCATTAGCCAGCACCTCATTCCCTGCGGCAAGCGCTTCCTTCATTCCTTTCCTGTACCCCTGCACCCGCTCTTCAGCGATATCTTCGCGCTTCACTGTCTCTGCACCGGCATGTATGGCAATGGCATATTTTTTCATCAGTAGGGGAGGTTATACTTGAGGTGGTTTAGGAATGGTTTTTAGCTTTCAAAGGTTTAGGGAAGATCGTATAAGTTAACGGCTGTGTCAGCGCCATGCTACACAAGCTTAAAACGGATGCTTGATACCGTTAGTTACCTGATGGAAAGTGGCCTGGTGCGGATGGCTTTGGCCGGCAGGGACATGTACTTCCGTTCGTAAAAGAGCCAGGGACGGCAGCCTCAGGCGGGTAGGGCGAGTTCTTGCAGGATATGCTCTTGATCCTGAAACGTGATAAATTTGAATAATCCTAAAAAGGTTTATCAACAAAACAGTGGTAGACCTAGCCAGTTGTCTGGATTTTCTTATACCTTTGCGCATCGTAACCAGTAATTCATGAAACGATTCCTGTTGCTTTTGCTTGTCTGCCTTACCTGCTTTAACCTGGCGGGCGGCTATGCTATTGCGGCAACAGTTCTGAACTCATCCGTTGTTTCCACTGACATTGTTCCGGAGCATGCGCGGCAGCATATTTTAAAAAAATCTTCCATTCAGCTGCAGGTCCTGCAGGTGAATAAAGAAACAGAAGAAGACGAGTCTGCTCTCTTCGCTTTGCGGCCCTCTCATAGCAGCGGGCTTTTTTATGCCTTCGCGCCGGACTTTGAACTGCTCAACAAGCATTTCCTGGTGCACTACGGCGCAGCCATCAAGGACAAGCTGCCGGCCGTATACCTCCTGCACTCCGTATTCCGACTATAGTACCTTCTGCTTAACAGGCTGCCTGTCGTTCCCTGCATAGGCGCCCCTCATGCC
>JAJLKL010000263.1:0-8744 GCA_033838975.1 Hymenobacteraceae bacterium
AACACCAGCCAGTGCAGCGAAGAAAGTCCGTCTGCAGAGGAGTTACGCTGCAGAGAGGCAAATACCATGAACACAAAGCCTATACCTAGTACCGCCGTACCTAAGCCCATCTTAAAGATAGACGGCGGGTTCTTACCCCGCTTGGCCAGCGCAATCCAAATAGCGGCCACAATACCACCCGTTGTGATGATAAAGAAAGAGTTAAGCCCCTGTAGCCAGGCCGTAGGAACCTCCCAGCCAAGCACGAAACGGTCCGTGTACTGCAGGGCATACAGGTTCATCAGGCCACCGGCCTGCTCAAACGAGGCCCAGAAAACCAGCACAATGATAAAGGAGATCAGGATGGCGATGATTCTGTCCCACTCGTTTCTGCTAAAGCCCATGAAGCCATTGTGCGTCACCTGCGGCTCATCCTTGGTGAAGATGCGGTCTTCGCTCTTTTCCTCCTTTGTCAGGTTACCTACCCCGTGCAGGTACTTACGGCCCCAGATGAACACGATCTGCCCCAGTACCATACCGAAGCCCGCCAGGCTAAAGCCATAGTGCCAGCCGTACACCTCGCCCACGTAACCCACGATCAGGGAAGCAAGCAGGGCCCCCAGGTTAATACCCATGTAGAAGATCGTAAAACCGGAGTCACGGCGGCTGTCTCCTTCCTTATACAGGCCACCTACCATCGTCGAGATGTTAGGCTTCAGCAAACCAGTACCGGCCACAATAAGGCAAAGCGCTGTGTAAAAGGCCCACTCCGGCGGGTAAGCCATCAGCAGGTGGCCTGCCACCAGCGTGAAACCGCCAATGATCACAGCCTTCTTCTGCCCCAGCACTTTATCTGCCAGAATACCTCCCGGGATCGACATCAGGTAAACGAACATGGTATAGATACCATACAGCTCCAGGGCTTCCTCATTTGTCCAGCCGTAGCCTCCCTTGGTGGTGGATACGAGGAACAGCACCAAAATGCCGCGCATACCATAGTAGCTGAAGCGCTCCCACATTTCAGTGAAAAACAGAATCATTAATCCCTTGGGATGTCCGAACAGCGTGCCCTGTGTATCCACAAAGCTTGGCGCTCTCCCCCCTGAGATATTCTTAGAATTTGACATAAGATTGATTAGTAAGTGTAGATCAGATTAACCTTTAACATTGAATTTACGGCTCTAAATCCGTTAATGCAAATTTGAAGGACATTTACTCCTCCTGCAGGTAACCTGGCACAAACCAAAAACCGAACCAAAGCAAGCCTGAAGCCGCAGTTCAAGAGGCTGGTCCTGAAGCTGTAACAAACAAAAGGCCCCCGCCAAACATGCTGGCGGGGGCCTTTTCAGGTATAGCAGGGGAAACTTAGCCTCTGCCGTGCATCATGTGCATTAACTTGCGCGTAAGCGCGATCAGGATCAAACCAGCCACGATCACAAACAGACCGATCGCCGTGAAAATGGTCAGCGCACCCAGCTCCTCTACATAAGAAGCGATATAACCACCGGCAATCTGCGCCACAAACGGCGCCAGGAACCACACCCCCATCAGCATGGATACCAGTGTCACCGGTGCAAGGCGCGTCACCATCGACAGGCCGATCGGCGAAAGGCAAAGCTCACCGATCGTGTGGAAGAAGTAAGTGGCGATCAACCAGGCCAGGCTGGCCTTTACAGCCGCATCCTCCACACCGCCACGCTCCATCACGGCACCCACCATAAAGAAGAAGCCGATACCCAGCAGGATCATACCTAGACCCATTTTAGTCGGAATGCTCAGGTCCTTCCCTTTTTTAGACAGGTATAGCCACAGGTTAGCCGTAAGCGGCGCAAAGGCAACAATGAACAGCGGGTTCACTGACTGGAACCACGAGGTCGGAATCAGGAAGCCGAACACCTCGCGGTCAATGTACGTGACGGTGTAAAGCGTCAGGGACCTGCCCGCCTGCTCCACCGCGGCCCAGCAGACGATCACGAAAACGGTGATGATGAAAATAACCGAAACCCTGTCGATCTCCTCCTTCGTAAGCTTTTTCTTGGTTGGCTTTCCTGTGGCCTCATCGTTCTCCGGTTTCTCGGGTCTGAGTCCTATGTTACCCAGCAGTTTCTGCGCCAGCAGGTTAAACACGATCTGCCCGATCACCATACCGATACCGGCGGCCAGGAAGCCGTACTCAAAGCCGTAGTGCGTGACACGCTCCACGCCGTCCACCACTTCTTTCGTAGCGAAGTAGTCCTCGGCCAGGAAACCGCACACCAGCGGCGCCAAGAACGCGCCAATGTTGATGCCCATGTAGAAAATGGTGAAGGCAGAGTCGCGTCTCGGGTCGCCCTGCGCATAAAGATTACCAACAATAGAAGAAATATTCGGTTTGAAGAAACCGTTACCCAGGATTAGCAGTAGAAGTCCAAGGTATGTCATGTTTACACCAAGAGCAGGTGTGGAGGCAAGGCTGAACTGTCCCAGTGCCATGGTAATGCCACCGATCAGGATGGCACGCTGGTGGCCTATGTACTTATCGGCTAACCAACCGCCCGCAATAGGCGTAAGATATACTAAGCCGGTAAACCAGCCATAGATCAGGGTAGCATTGGCCTCACTAAATCCCAGACCGCCCTCTATGGCAGTTTTAGATAGATAGAGCGTTAACAGGCCACGCATACCGTAGTAGCTGAAACGCTCCCAAAGCTCTGTGAAAAACAACAGGTACAGTCCCTTCGGATGCTTTTGTTTTCCCTTAGCCGCCGCATCGCCGTGCGCATGGGCCTCATTTACCGCTTTGGTAACTGAATTTTGGTTTACTGACATAAACGTTTAGAAATTGCTGTTTAGATTTAGGTTAGCAAAAAAGAAGGTAAATATATCCGTTTAAATAAACACAGACAAATAAATGCTGCTGCTCCCGCACTAATTTTTACGGCCGTGCTTTATTTATAAAGCGAGATATTTTGATATGCATTTTTTTATATTTTTGTACCATAGTTGTGAAACAAACCGTTCACTTTTAATCAAACCCAATAATTTCAAATGAAAGAATCGGGAGATAAATCTAATGCAGTAGGTCTGGAAAGCTTAGGCATCAAGGAGGCTAAAGAAGTGCTTTGGAACCTAAGCCCTGCAGAGTTGGTGGAGGAAGCCATCAAAAACGGCGAAGGCGTACTGACCGACAATGGCGCGCTGATGTGTGACACGGGTAAGTTTACCGGCCGCTCACCGAAAGACCGCTTTGTGGTGAAGGATGCTAAAACTGAGGACACTGTTTGGTGGGGTGACATCAACATTCCTTTTGACCCAGAGAAGTTCGATAACTTGTACAACAAGATGATCGACTTCCTGAAAGACCGCAAGCTGTATGTACGTGATGCTTACGCTGGCGCACATCCAGATTATCGTTTGAACCTGCGCATCGTGAACACCCAGGCGTGGCAGAACCTGTTCTGCAACAACATGTTCCTGCGTTTATCTAAAGAAGAGATTGCAGAGCACAAGCCGGAGTTCACTATCATCTGCGCACCCGAATTCCAGGCTGACCCTGAGGTAGACGGTACTCGCCAGTCTAACTTTGCCATCATCAACTTCACCCGCAACATGATCCTGATCGGTGGTACAGGCTATGCCGGTGAGATGAAGAAAGGTATCTTTGGGGTGCTGAACTACATCCTGCCACAGGAGCGTAATACCCTTTCCATGCACTGCTCAGCAAACGTGGGCAAAGAAGGCGACACGGCTGTATTCTTCGGTCTGTCCGGCACAGGCAAAACCACCCTGTCGGCTGACCCTAACCGTGGCCTGATCGGTGACGACGAACACGGCTGGACAAAAGACAGCATCTTCAACTTTGAGGGTGGCTGCTACGCAAAGGTGATCGACCTGACGCGTGAGAAAGAGCCGCAGATTTGGGATGCCATCAAGTTTGGTTCTATCGTGGAGAACACCCGCTTTATTGAGGGTACCCGCACAGTAGACTACTCCAACAACTCTGTAACGGAAAATACCCGTACGGCATACCCTATCCACCACATCGACAATGCCATTGAGCCGTCCAGAGCAGATATTCCGAAGAACATCTTCTTCCTGACGGCTGATGCTTTCGGTGTGCTGCCTCCGATCTCTAAGCTGAACACGAGCCAGGCGATGTACCACTTCATTTCTGGTTACACTGCTAAGGTAGCCGGTACGGAGGTTGGAGTTACAGAGCCGCAGACAACTTTCTCTGCCTGCTTCGGCGCTGCCTTCCTTCCGCTTCACCCAACCAAGTATGCAGAAATGCTGGGCAAGAAAATGGAGGAAAACAACGTGAACGTATGGCTGGTGAATACCGGCTGGACGGGTGGTCCTTACGGCGTGGGCTCTCGTATGAAGCTGCCTTACACCCGTGCCATGATCACAGCTGCCTTGAACGGCGAACTGAACAACGTGGAGTATGTGAAGCACCCGGTGTTCGGCGTTGAAATGCCAACATCTTGCCCGGGCGTACCTGCAGAGGTACTGAACCCGCGCGAAACATGGGCCGACAAGGAAGCTTATGACGCTAAGGCACACGACCTTGCCTCTAAGTTCGTTAAGAACTTCTCGAAGTACGCGGCCTATGCCAACGATTCAATCCTGGCCGGTGCGCCTCAGGTAGAGGTTTCCATCGACTAGGTGATCATACAGCATACAGAAAGCCTTCCTGCGTAAAACAGGAAGGCTTTTTATTTTCCAGCCGCAGCGTAGATACCTTGTTTATACTTTCGTATATTAGTTTAGACCAACAACTGAATCAACAACCAACCTTATTCCCGTGCACCTGTTTTATACCCCGGATATTACTTCTGAAATCTATACCTTAACCGAAGAAGAGTCTAAGCACTGCACCCGTGTGCTGCGCCTGCAACAGGGCGACACCGTATACCTGGTGGATGGCGTGGGCGGCCTGTACACGGCCATCATCCAGAACGCACACCACAAGAAGTGCCAGCTGCAGATCATCGACAAGCAGATCGAGTACGGTAAACTGCCCTACATTACGCACATCGCCGTGGCCCCTACCAAGAACATGGACCGCATGGAGTGGTTTGTAGAGAAAGCCGTGGAAATTGGGGTAAGCGAGATCACTTTTCTGCTGTGTGAGCACTCCGAGCGCCGTCAGCTGCGCCTAGACCGGCTGGAGAAGATAGCGGTCAGTGCCATGAAGCAATCGCAGAAGGGTTACCTGCCCTTGCTCAACGACCTCACCCCTTTCCATCGGTTCATCCAGAAATCGATCCCGGAGCGAACATTTATCGCTCATTTAGAAGACAGTGCAACAAAAAGCATCAAGAGTTACTATGAGTATGGACAGCCGCACTGTGTCCTGATCGGGCCTGAGGGAGACTTCTCTTCGGAGGAGATCGTGGCGGCCTATGGTGCAGGTATACGGCCGGTTACACTGGGCCAAAGCAGGCTGCGCACCGAAACAGCAGCACTCGTGGCCTGCCATACCCTGAATGTACTGCACGACATTTATGCACCGTTATAGGAAAAGCTGCTGCAAAAAAATAAACTAATAAGTATAGATATGCCTATGAAGCGTCTCCTGGCCACCCTGTTCCTCCTCCTCTCTGTAGGCTCTGTTGTTATGGCCCAGAACTACAGCTTTAAGATCGCAAAGCTAAAGTACGGCGGCGGCGGTGACTGGTACGCGAACAAGACGTCCCTCCCCAACCTGATCCGGTTCTGCAACCAAAACCTGAACATGAACATCGCCAGCGAAGAGGCGGTGGTAGAAGTCGGAAGCCCTGAACTCTTCGCCTACCCCTTCGTGTACATGACCGGACACGGAAACGTGGTCTTCTCAGATGCGGAAGCCCGTAACCTGCGGAACTACCTGATCAGTGGCGGGTTCCTGCACATAGACGATAACTATGGCATGGACCAATATATCCGGAAGGAGCTTAAAAAAGTGTTCCCGGAGCACGAACTGGTGGAGCTGCCATACGACCACCCGATCTACCGCCAGAAGTACAGCTTTACCAACGGCCTCCCCAAGATTCACGAGCACGACAACAAGCCGCCGCAGGGTTTCGGCATCATCCACGATGGCCGCCTCGTGTGTTTCTATACCTATGAAACCGACTTAGGCAACGGCTGGGAAGACCAGGAGATCTACAACGACCCGGAACCGATCAGGCAACAGGCCCTGCGGATGGGTGCCAACATCATTTCCTTCGCCCTCACCCAAAGCGGAACGCTTTAAATCAATGACTGAATGACTGAATGAGTGAATGACTGAATGATAGAATTAGAGAATGAGCGAGTTATGAATTTCAAAATAAACTATACTTTAGGTGCATACTGCTGCTTTATCAACATAAATAGCAGTAATTTCATGACGTGGCATAAGCCTTAAGTGGACGGCAGTGGGCCCTAGCCACTCAAAGTGCTTAGCCACTATATGAAACCAATCCTGTCAATCTATAAATCCTGAAATTCCTGATTCAGACCAAAACACTAGAGTAGGCTAGCATACCACATTCTATCACTCTATCATTCACTCATTCAGTCACTCACTCATTCCATCATTCAACCACTGAACCCTAAAAGTGCTTTCTGTTAAAGATCTCTGAAAGTATGATGGCCTCGCGGGCCGATTGGGGATTGCGCAGAAGCTTAGCGTAGCGGCTCACCGGTGCCGACTCCTGGGTATAGGCTTTAAAGACCTTTTCCTGCCTTTGCTCGGCCCGTTTGGCAGCCATTCGCGCCTCGTCAGGCTTTTCCCAGGAGAACACTTTGGGAGCTAAATCCTCATAAGACCTATACGGACGGGGATTCTCTGCCACTGGCGGCGCCATAGGAGGCACAGGCTGTACTTTCTCTCTTGCCCGTTCGTACACTGTTTCGGCCTCCTGTTTGGCTTGCTCCATTTTAGGTTTCAGCTCTCGCAAAATATCCTCAAAGGAAGTGGCAGGTTGTGAAGGTTGTACAGGTCTAGGCCTTCTCTCCTGTTCCGGCTGCATACGCCTCTCCTGCCGTGGTTTAGGTCGCTCCTTTTCATCCGGAGCTTGAAAAGCCTTACGCCACTGCATAAAAATAAAGTAGGCAACTGCGGCTAATATATAGAGTATGATCTGTACTTCATCCATATCAAAAACACTTGATCAAATATAGCAAAATAATTGTACTGAGAAAGACCCATTTACCTATAATTATACCCCTGCAGGATACTTTGGTAACTATTTTCCTCTTATTTTTGAACTTGGATTGAAGAGTTTCTGCTGACGCGAATGCAAGTATCAAGATTAGAGATCAAAGGATTTAAGAGTTTTGGCGACCGGGTCGTCATTAATTTCGACAATGGCATCACCGGCATTGTAGGGCCCAACGGTTGCGGCAAGTCCAACATTGTAGATGCCATCCGTTGGGTGCTGGGAGAGCAGAAGACGCGTAACCTCCGCTCCGATAAAATGGAGAACGTGATCTTTAACGGCTCCAAGACCCGCAGGCCGGTGCAGATGGCGGAGGTGTCCATCACCTTCGATAACAACAAGGGCATTCTGCCGACGGAGTATTCTGAGGTGACGGTCACGCGTAAGTACTACCGCAACGGCGACAGCGAATACATGCTTAACGGCGTTACCTGCCGTTTGAAGGACATCAACGAGCTCTTCCTCGATACTGGTATCGGCTCCGACAGCTACGCCATCATTGAGTTGAAAATGGTGGATGAGATCCTGAATGATAAAGAGAACTCGCGCCGCCTGCTCTTTGAAGAGGCGGCCGGCATCTCTAAGTTCCGGGTACGCAAAAAGCAGACGCTCAAAAAACTCGAAGAAACCGATGCCGACCTGGAGCGCGTGGAGGATGTGCTCTTTGAGATCGGCAAGAACATGAAAACCCTGGAACGGCAGGCTAAACAAGCCATTAAGTACTTCCAGCTAAAGGATGACTATAAGAAACACAGCCTGGAGTTTGCCCGCCGCAACATCTCCCAGTACCACAACACCCTGGACCGCCTGGAGCAGGATGTGCAGCAGGAAACCAGCCTGAAAGAGCAGTACATAGCCGCTGTAACAGCGGCCGAAGATGCTATTGCCGGTCAGAAGGAGGAGCTGAACGAAACACAGGAGAAGCTGTCGGAAATGCAACGTAGCATGCAGGTACAGACGGCTAAGCTACGACAGCTCGAGAACGACATCAAGCTCCGGTCCGAGCGCAGCACCTACCTCAAAGAGCGCATGCACCAGCTGCGCCAGCAGATCAGCCAGGATACGGCCAATGTGGAGCACACGCAGGAAAGTATACTGGAACTGCGCGACGAACTGATGACGGTACAGGACAGTTTTGCCGAAGCTGAAGAACAGGTGTCTGCCATGAAAGAGCAATTGCAGGAGGCAAACGAGCAGAAAGAAGACTTGCAGGAGGCTTACCAAGGCCTGGTGCAGCAGCAGAAATCCAAGCAAAACGAGGTTTACCAGCTGAGCAAGTCACTTGAGATCAGTCAGGTACAGATCCAGAACATCAACCAGGAATTGGAGCGCCTGCACCAGCAGCAACTCACTGCTGACGAAGATGGCCGTGTACTGCAGGAGCAACTGCAGGAAGCACAGCTGATCCTGGAAGAAAAGACCTCAGAGCTCGTACGCCTGCAGGCTAAGGAAGAGACCCTGCAGCAGGACATTGAAGCCACGGAAGCCAGCATCGAGGAACTGAAGGCGCAACTGGTAGAGCTTAACCGCACACTGGATGCCAAGCAGAACCAGTACAACCTGACCAAGTCGCTGGTTGAGAATATGGAAGGCTTCCCG
>JAJLKL010000264.1:0-5310 GCA_033838975.1 Hymenobacteraceae bacterium
CAGACGTGAAGGTTTTATAGAGAGCCTGCTCTGCCAGAACTGCAGGGCGGGCTCTTTGCTTTCCAATCAGGCTCTTGCTCATATTTCACTGTTGTCGGTATTTTCTTCCTTGCCTTCAGGATCAACACCTTTTAAACGTGCTAATACCCTTTCAGACTTCCAGGCTCCCATAGATTACCGCCACCTCCCCGGCAGCATCATGGGCCACACCTCTCCTCCCTCCTGTCACTTTCAAAGCCTCCCCTAAACCATTCTTGAAATCCTTCGTGCTATCTATAGCAGCAACATATGGGCATAAACGATGGAAAGCGGGGAAAAAGAGATCAAGGTGGTTGTTTTTGACCTGAACGGCACCTTTTACAACAAGAGCTCTAAAGATGAGTTTTACAGGTTCATTTGCGCGAAGGAGCCAGGCAGGGCAGGCTATTTTCTGCAGATGATGTACTACAAGGTGCTCAAAAAGCTTCACAGAATCAGAAAGACGGAGTTTAAGGAAAACTTCTTCAACTACCTGGACAACCTCCTGCCAGACCAGGTGGAAGCTTATGCGAAAGAGTTCTGGGAGAAGGAGTATCCTGCAAATTTTAACGGTGAATTAAAGAGCCGCTTTGATGAGCATAGAGAGCAGGGCGTGCACATCTTTTGTGCCACGGGTGGTCTGGAGCTATACGTCAGGCCTCTGTTCAACCTCTATACCATTGATGGCTTTGCCGGCACAATGGTTAGGTATGCAGACAATACCTATAAAGTTATAGGCGACGCCTGTAAGGATGGGGAGAAAGTGACGCGCCTGGACAAGCATTTTAACGGAAAGCCATACAGGATCATCGAGGCCTACTCCGACAGCAAAGAACCCATACTCGACAAGGCTGAGAAAGCCTTTCTGGTGAAGGAAGGGGAAATTATACGGTATAAAAAATGATCACTTCATATTCGGGCCAGCCCCTGCTTGCCGCTGAGAATATTGACTAAAACCTATTCCTACTTCTTCAGGAATAGGTTTTTTTTCAGCATTTTCTCCACATCGTTTTTATAGTACCTTCCCACAGGCAGCTCTTTGCCGGCAACTTCTACATGGCTCTGCGAGAAGCAGTCGATCTTATCCTGGGCGACTATAAAAGAACGGTGAATACGCAGGAAGCAGTCCTCGGGCAGCATCTCCTCCAGTGAGGTAATGGTCTGCTTTGCCACGATCTGCCTGCCGGGTGTCACAATTCGGATGTAGTCCTTCAGGCTTTCGATGTAAAGGATATCAGACAGGATGACCTTCACCATCTTTCTGTCTACCCGAAAGTACAGGAAGCGATCACTGGCAGCCGGCGCGATTTCGGTCACCGGGGTGGGGCCTTCCACACGGTAAACTTTTTGCACGGCCCGTAAAAAGCGCTCCAGCGAGATCGGTTTCAGCAGGTAGTCCACCACGTCCAGCTCAAATCCCTCCATGGCATACTCGCGGTAGGCAGTGGTAAAGATCACCTTCGGCGGGCTGTGCAGTGACTTCACAAAATCAGTACCGAGCAGCTGGGGCATCTTGATATCCAGGAACATCAGGTCCACGGGTTGTTGCTGCAGCACCTGGAAAGCGGCAATAGCGTTGGAACACTTGCCCACTACCTCCAGCATGGGCACCGCCGCAATATGCGACTGCAGTACCGCCAGGGCGGGTGGTTCATCATCCACAAGCAGGCAACGGATCTTCATCGGTTAAGCAGGTATGGCCGGGGCCGGGTTGAAATTTAGAGGTTCGGTTGCTGTCTCCCTGCCAGCCGCCACAGCCGGCAAAGTAGCTTCCTGCAGTTCCAGTGTCAGCGAAACCATGAAAATTTCGTTTTCCCGCAGGAGCTTGAGCTCATGACGGCCAGGGTAAAGCAGCTGCAGGCGCTTCTGCACATTCTGAAGTCCTATGCCATGTTTCTCAGCATGTGGCTTCGCACTGCTGTTCACCGCGTTCAGCACCTTAAACTTTAACCTGTTCTGCTGGATGATCAGGTCTACACTGATCCAGGCCTGGTCCAGCTTCTCGCTGGCTCCGTGCTTGAAGCTGTTCTCCAGGAAGGGGATCAGCAGCAGCGGGGCTATATGCTTGCCATTGGGTTCGCCTGTTATATGGAGCGACAGGTCCAGGCGATCCCCGTAACGAAGCTTCTCCAGTTCGATGTAGTCTTTGATGAACCTGATCTCCTGCGCCAGCCCTACGGTGGGGGCGTTACACTCATAAAGCATAAAGCGCAGCAAGCCCGACAGCTTGAGCACCACCTCCGGTGCCTTTGCCGAGTGTTCCAGCGTAAGCGAGTACAGGTTGTTGAGCGTGTTGAACAGGAAGTGCGGGTGTACCTGCGATTTAAGTAGCTGCAGCTCCGCCTTTAGCTTTTCTGCCTCCAGCCGCTGGTTCTGCCTCTCTTTGGTGTACCAGTGCTTGGCCAGCTTTATCGCTCCGGCAAAACCGGTGATCGTTAAGCCTCCCCGCAGGCCACCCATCAGCGCGTAGTAGAAAGCATAGACAGGTGCCATCTGGCGGTACGGCCCTACCATGTTCAAAGACACCAGGGCGGATATGGACGCCATCGCCAGGACTGCAACCACCAACCCGCCCACAAAGAGAACATACCTGCCCTGCAGTAAAAACCGCGGGATCAGCAGGTACATGAACGTGTAGCTTAACAGGACCTGAGCCGGCAGGAAAGACAGCGTATCGAGAAAAGCCAGTTTATACTCCCTGATGCCGGCAATAAAGCCAGAAGGGTCCGGGCTGGTAGGCTTTGTGCCATAGATCAGCGCGGAGAAAACGGCAAATGACAGCCAGAATACCACATGGCGCGCCACCCGGTGCCGGGGCTTATTCGAAAAAATAAAGTCAGCGTCGCGTAGCTGCATCACCAAACGGCTAAGTGAATATTACTCCTTTTCCCTACCTAATCTACGGAATCGGCACTACTAAAGCACGTCTTTCTGCTGATTGTAGACAAACGGCAGAAAATGGAAGACTAACGGCACTCACCTTCCTGAAGCGGTAGACTGAATGCTGCCACACAGGCTTAGGCTAAAAGCCAAGCAGCAAGGTTTTCAGCCACTTATCTTTAGTATACAAGTTTAACGCTACCCCAAAATGTACACTATGAAAAAGATGATCCTTACAACCGCCTTCTGCTGCAGCCTGTTTGCCTGTACGGCCCTCTCTGCAAGCGCACAAAGTACCGATGCCGCCAAAGAGCCCTATTGGGTGGTGGAGACCAACACCGTCACCAGAGACCATACCATTGTGCGGTTCTACAGCCAGCAGCACGAGCTGGTATATGAGGAGAAACTGCAGGGAGTCCACCTGGATGCCACCCGCAAGCGAACCAGGAAGCTGCTTAACAAAGCCTTGCAGGGTGTAATGAACAACTCCATCCTGGCTGGAGAATATTTTAAGGGTTACCCGTCTAAAAAGCCTCTGGCACTGCTGTAGAGCACGCAGCCAAGGTCCGGCTTACCATAGCCGGGCCTTGGCTGCATGTTGCTTTTTATACCCGTGGGTATAAGACTGCAGCGAAGTCTTCTCATTTTTATGTTAACCCTGTTTACCCCTTATAACCAGCATGTTATCACCATTTACAACTACCCGGTAACATTCAGATTGCATAATAGTAATATAAGCATAAACCGCTTGTAATATTAGGGTAATACAGGTCTGGTAGTTTTGAGCATCAAATAAATGGTGCTATGAAAAACTACACACTATCAAAACTTGGCCTTGCCATGGTGCTGGCCACCACCTCCTTCTTTACCGGCTGTAAAGAAGATGACAAGTACGACCCGGAAAGACCTGCCGACGTTGTGTTCAAAGACCACTCGGTGAACCCGGCACTGGTAAAAACACTACCTGGTTTCGATAAGGTTAAGGTCAACACCCTGATCAGCAGCGACGATGTGCTGGAGCAGTCACCGGAGTTTATCTATGGTGCGCAGCCAGATGGCGGCGGCATGATCAAGAACCCAACCGGTGAAGGTTACGTCATGATCACCAACCACGAGTACCTGAGATCGGTATCGCGCGTGTACCTGGACAAAACTCTTAAGCCTGTAAAAGGGGAGTACATTGTAAACGGCACCGGTGGTATGTGGCGCCTTTGCTCCGCTACCCTGGCCACCCCGCAGGAGCACGGCTTTGGCCCTACTTTCCTGACAGCGGGTGAGAGCGGCGTGGAGTCAATGATCCATGCCATTGACCCTTTTGGCAGCATCGATGAAAAGACCCGTACAGACCGCACATTACCGGCACTGGGTAAGGCAAGTGCCGAGAACGCCGTTCCGCTCCCTAAGGCTGCTTACCCGGGCAAAACGGTCATCTTTATAGGTGAGGACGAAAGCAACCCGGCCAACAGCATGGGCCAGGTGAACATGTACCTTTCCAACACCACAGGTGATATGCAGAACGGCAAACTGTACATGCTGCGTCGCAAAGACCTGAACGTGACCGAAACAGACATGGAAGTCGGCAAGAGCTACGACGTGGAGTTTGTGGAATATACGGATGTAAAGACCAGCACAGGAGCCCAGCTGGCGGCTCAGTCCATCGAGAAGAAAGCGATTCAGTTTGCCCGTGTAGAGGACCTGGACTATGGCAAAGGAAAGGCGGAGGCTAACCGTAACCTATACTTTGTTTCTACCGGCGTAAGCCCTGATAAGGTGAACCCGGCTCCTGGCCTGACGATGTGGGGCCGTATGTACAAACTGGAGCTCGACCCAAAGAGCCCGATGACAGGAAAGCTCACGCCACTGATCGACGGGGGTATCGATCCGGGAAACAGCATTGTAAACCCGGACAACATCTGCGTAACAGAGAACTACGCTTACATTCAGGAAGACGGCGACTCTTTCTATGAAGCCAACAAGCATGACGGTCGCATCTGGCAGTTCGACCTGCGTACAAAGGCGCTGAAGCCAATGCTGGAAATGAACCACCGCCGCGACGACGCTGCCTTCAACGCCAAGTATAACACAGTAAACTCTAGTCTATTGAGCTCGTGGGAGTACGGCGCCATGTATGATATTTCTGAACTGATAGGCGTACCGGGTACTTTTGTGGTGAACCTGCACCCGCACACCTGGAGAGACGAGAAGTACAAAAACGCTGACGGCAGCGGTATGTTCACCAGCGGCAGCGGCCTGGAAGGCGGCCAGACAGTGATCCTGACCAACGTTCCGCGATAAATACTAAAAAACCCTTCCCTTGTACTCCATGCAAAGCCTTCTGCCATACGGAAGGCTTTGCTTTAGTTTTTATCAATAGCCACAAAGTATATGAAAAAGCTGCTAAGGGCCGCCATG
>JAJLKL010000265.1:0-6233 GCA_033838975.1 Hymenobacteraceae bacterium
TTATAAACCTAACATGAGCTTTACAAGTGGCTATTACAACTAAAAAATGATTAGCCCCTTATTTAGTTAGGAAGTCTTATAACATAGGCTAACCCCTGTTTAACATAAGGTAAATTATAGGGCTTTCAACATATAGTGGTATTTATTTAAAAACGCCCAGGTAAATAACCTGCAAAGGTGTGCTGTTAAGCGCAAAATCTACCCAAACCAGAGCTTATCTACCGTCCCGGCTACCCATCTGTCAAAACAAACCACTGGGCCAAGATTCTGCTATAATACGGTTCATGACAGCTATTTACTGGTAGCAGCGTTCAGGCTGGCATTATTGGTGTTCGGGTACATGTCCTTTATCCTCTGGGCATCTGACATTTAATGCTCTTCTATATGGGACAAAAGAAGCTTGGCTACTTTTTCAGCTAAACTAAGCGGCTGGCACCCTGACAGCCAGGCCAGCAAATCCATAAGTGTTGTGTGATACACCTACAGAGAAAGCTAAGGCGCAACAGAAGGATAGTTATAAACGGTTTCCACTGAAGCACGGCCTCAGATCTTCTTCCTCTTGCAAGGCGGGTTTCTCTTTCGCATTATCAATGCATTACAGCCACTCTGTATCTGAGGGTTGCCCGGAAAGAGCTTCAGAAGGCCGCGGCCAAAGTGTATGTAGGGCGTCAAGTTTGGTGAGGTAAGCAGAGCCCTGTGACCGGGCCCTGCCTTCTCACTAACCAACATTTACTCACCAACTAACATTTACTATAACTCCACCACCATGGAGACATTGAAAGCAGCTCCCTTGCCCTTGGTGTACAGGTTCGTTCCGGTAAACCATTGCGAGCGCGCAGGGAAGTAGTCCTCGTTCAGCAGGTTCTCCACCCCAACGTTGAACGAGGTGTTCTTGCTCATTCTGTAGCTGGCAGACAGGTTCACCAATTGATAAGGCTCTACCGGCCCTTGATAGAAGTTATAAGTGCCTTTCTCGTTCAGGTCAAACCGCTCCCTTGCCCCAATGCCCGTGTACTGCAGGTTAAACCTAAGCTTATCGTTCAGCAGTGCGTAGCGCAGGTAAGCGGTGTACTTTGGAGGAGAGATGCGCTCGCCACCCAAGTATACATCCTCTGCATCATCAAAGCTATCATTTTGGTTCACGTCCATCTTCCCTTCCACATAGGAGTAAGTGGCACCAAAGCTCAGGTTGTCTAGTAGGGCAACATCGGCTGTCGCCTCAAAGCCGTGGATCTTCTCCGGCGTGCGCATCACAACAAATATGCCATCCTTGTACTGCCCGCTGGCACCAAGCTCGGAGGTGCTGATAAAGCCTACTCCCTCAAATCTCAGCTTGCCGAACTTGCTCACAAAACCTGCCTCATAATTGTTGATCACGATGGCCTCGGTGCTGATCTTGCTAATGTCATCCACTCTGGCCGAGCGCAGCATCACCCCGATGTCCGCCACAGAGAAGCCCTGTGAGAAGCTGGCATAGGGAGTGAACAACTCAAACTTGTTATACCTCAAGCCCGCATTGAAAAGGTAAGCATTATAACCCAGTTCGCCGCCCTTTACGGCAAAGCCCGGGTTGTCAATCTCCCCCGTTTTCGTGTTCACGGTTCTCAGGGTGGTGTAGTCCTCTACTTCAATGTTTACTTTCTCAGCCCTGAAACCGCCCTTGAAGATCAGGTCCTCGGCAATGGTCGTCTTCAACTGCACAAAAGGAGCCACGTTGAGCATGTTCATCTCCGGTACCCAGGTCCTGCCGTCCACCAGCGGCTGCGAGGTCACATCATTCAGCACATCTAGGCCATAGGTTACATCCCCTTCAACAGTAGCGCTGATCTTATAAGGAGTCGTCAGGAGGCCCCTTGCGCCTTTCTTCACAGAGGAGATCATGGACTGCCCCCCGAACTCGAAGACCGGGGACCAGAAAAAGATATTGTCTACAGACTGATAATAGGCGTCCGCCTCATAGCGGCTGTTTAGGAAAGCCTGCTCACCAGAGAAACGCAGGTGAAGGTTGTGATTGGAACGAACTCCTTGCGGCACGCCTAGCGTCTCACCCAGTACAGCTGTGCTCTTTTGCCTCTTCTGGTAGTTACCGTATTGCGGCACGTAGTTTGTCTTTTGCTCACTGCTGTAGTAGTTGTAGGTCAGCTGCAGGCGGTTGAAAGAAGTGAAGTCATAGCCCAGCTTCAGGAACCCGTTGTAAGAGTCTGTTTCTCCTAAGCCATAGTCTGGAGGAAGCACATCTCCTTCGGCGTCCTTCCACTCCCCGGTCTGCTCATAGGCGCCGCTCACCACGTAATCAAACTTGCCTGCTTTGCCATAGAACATCTGGCTAACCCTGGCCCCGATGCTGTTGTCTGCCTCCACCAAGGAGCCTGTCATGCCGAGCGAGGTACGGGAGGCAAAGGGCTTCTGCTGCTGCGGCGTTCTGGTGATGTAGTTGATAAGGCCTCCTGCGGCACCGTTTCCGTAAATGGCCGTGGCTCCCTTAATTACCTCCACCTGCTCAATAGCGTCCGGGTCCAGGGCGCGCATGTCCACGGCGCCATTACGAAGCGGGGTGGACTGCGGCACCCCGTCAATCATCACCAGCATGGCACGCCCGCGAAGGGTTTGGCCCCAGTTGCTGCTGGTGCCCGTGCTTGGCGCAAGGCCCGGCACTTTGTTGCTCAGAATGTCTATCACGTTGGTGCTTACCAGCATGTCCTGCTCAATCGCGCTTCTGGAAAGCACAGTAATGGAAGAGGGCACCTGGTCGATAGTCTCCGGTGTGCGGCTGGCCGAGATTACCACCTCGCTTAGCCCCTGTTGGCTAGGCGCCAGGATCACCTGTACCGCTGCGGTCTCCCCTGTCTTTACCTGTACCGCCACGATCTTACGCTCAAAGCCAATGGCGGAAACCACCAGCTTGTGCTCCCCGGTCTTCACCCCCTCCAGCGCAAACCCGCCATGTTCATTGGTTGTGGTGCCTTTGTTAGTGCCCTGTAGGAAAACGCTGCTGAATGAAATAGGGCTATTTTCTGAGTCCAACACTGTTCCCTTTACGCTACCCCTCTGGGCAAAAAGGCTGACTGACAGCAGGAGACAGCCAATCAGCAATGGTAAATGTTTCTTCATATTCACTATTTAGAATGATTTTAAATAACAACTCAGGCAAAAGTAAGGCTGAAACTCAAAAAGGCAAAGCTTTATTTAGATTTATTCTAAACAACCCTTGCCTTCATTGCATTTCATGATAGCTTTGCTATTGGCTCCGCTACTGTTGCGGAAGTTTGAATAATGAACAATGACTTTATTAAGAGGCATGAACGAGAGGCAAAAGGGCTCGGGGAAGAGCATTCACAGGACATTCTACCTCCATCACTGGCTGGGGCTGGTGACAGGGGTATTTCTTCTGGTCCTGAGCATCACAGGCAGCGTGCTGGTATTCCACCACGACATCGACCACGCGCAATACGCGCACCTATCTACTTTAAAGGCCCCAGCCTCTGAGCTAAGGATAGACCAGTCACTGGGGCGCATCAGGCAGGAAAATTCCGGCGCTGACATCCGGGTGCCTGGCCTGCCGGAAGGGCCGCTGGAGGCTCTGAAGTATGAAGTAAGAAAGGGTAGCACCCGGAAGTGGGTCTTTGTGCACCCGGAGACAGGAGTGGAACTGGCGAGGGTGGAGCGGGCAGACAGGCGGCTGGTGCAGGTGCTGCTGGATATGCATTACAACCTGCTCTCCGGAACTCCGGGAAAGACTATCATTCTCTTTGGTGGTATATCTCTCATCCTGCTAACCATCACCGGTTTCCTTCTGTACAGGAAGTCTGTCCTAAAAGTGCTTGCCTTCAGGCAACGCATTTCCTTTAAGAGCAGGCGCGCCCTGTTCTCCAGCCTGCACAGGGTGGTGGGCGTGTGGAGCCTGGTGTTTAACCTGCTGATCAGCGTAACAGGCACCTACATCGCCTTCACGATTGTGCAAAGCGCCTTTGCCCCGGCCAAAATTGCTGCGGATGCTCTTCCTGCCACAGTCTCTGTTGATGCTGTGCTCAGCCAAGTAAAGAGGGATTACCCGGAGTTTGAGGTCAACTACCTGGGGCTTGCCGGCAACACCCTCTCTGTGTTGGGGAGTATGAGTGATGATCCGGCATACTACGGCTTAACCTACAGCAACCTGCACGTGGACCTTAGCACAGGCGAAGTGAAGAGTGCCGTTTTCCTGCGAGACATGCCTTGGTACAAAAGGCTGGTAACGGTGCTAAAGCCGCTGCACTTCGGGGACTATGCAGGCCTGTGGGTAAAGCTGCTTTACAGCCTCTTCGGCTTGCTTCCCGGGTTACTTGCCATTTCGGGTTTCCTCATCTGGAGTCTGCGCAGCAGCAATCCCACTGAAAGAAAACTGGGAAGAAGAAAAGCGTTAGTTAACTCCTCCCCAGGCAGGCCTTTCATTAAAAAAGACAAGCCCCCTTTTAGGAAAGTCTGAAAGAGTTATCTGCCGAAGGGATGCTCCTGAACAAAAACAGGATGCTGAATGGCTAAATTGGGGAGGTACAGTAACAGCAAGTGAACCTACTAAAGGAGGATTCACGTAAAAATACTCTCTGTAACAAGTCCTTTTGGATATCGTTTAAAACTAGCTTTGATGAACAATAATAACATAAATCGCCGCCAGGTGCTGCGCACTACAGCTCTCATTGGCGCTGCTAGCTTGTTCGATATGAACCACGTGCTGGCGGCTGCAGAAGCTGAACAAAACCTGAAGACCCCTCCTTTGAGCGCTCAGGAGATTGCCGCCATTGAGGCTACCCTGGGCAAGAAGGGGAACTACAGTGAGAAGCAAGCTACCCTCAACATTTCACTGCCGCGAAACGATCTCAAGGTAAAGATAAAGGGAGAAGAGGTGCCTACCTCCTTTGGCTTCGGGGGCTGGGTGGCCTTTAAGAAAACGCTGGACGGTAAGTCCACCGTGCTGATGAGCGACACGGTCCTGCTGCAGGAGGAAGTGAACCCGCTTATCTCGGCGGCTCATGCCAATGGGCTGGAGGTAAGTGCTATCCACAACCATTTCTTCTATGAAGAACCCCGCATTTTCTACATGCACGTGCACGGTGTAGGGGAACCGGAGAACCTTGCCCGCAGATACGCCGCTACCATCAGGGACAGCAAGCTATACCCGGCGAATCAGCCGAAAGCATCAGGCACTGCAGAGCAGCCGGCCACGGAAAGGTTCGACATACCCGCATTGGATGCCATCATCAAGCACAAGGGCAGCGTCAACGGGCCGACCTATAAATACACGGTGGGGCGGGATGACCTGACAGTTAAAGCCATGGGAGCAGAGCTGACAGCGGCCATCGGGCTGAACTCCTGGGCCTCCTTTGCCGGCACTAAAGATAAGGCACATGTTGCCGGAGACATTGCCATGCTGGAGCATGAGGTGAACCCTGTCATAAAAGCCCTGCGCCAGAACGGGCTGGAAGTAGTGGCCCTGCACAACCACATGCTGGGGGACGACCCGCGCATGATCTTCCTGCACTACTATGGCAGCGGTCGGGCGACAGATCTAGCCAAGGGCTTCAGGGCAGCACTAAACGTGCTAGGCAAAGAGAAGCAAGACTCACAGATGAAGCATTGATTAGAACCTGGGGTTGGCTTTCAGTTTAAGGCAATTACCAGAAAACCAGAACCTAATGAGGATCATACTGTACAGACCTGGCTTCGCTGCTCTTCGTGACCGTATTGGCCGACGTATTAGACGCAGACGGTAACGTGCTGCTGGCCGCCGGTACCTATCCGCTCTTCGACGAGGCGATGCAAGGCTACTTCTGGGACTACGACAATGACGGGCTGAAGCTGCTGCAGCTGCGCTTCTACCCGCAGCAGGCGTAGCCTACAGCTTGTAAACACACCTGAAAGAGAAAGCCACTGCCAATAGGGACAGTGGCTTTCTATGGTTGAAGGCGGCTTTAGGAAGCCTCTCCTACTGCCGGTGTGCTTGAGGGGGCGCGGATTAAGGACGTTAACAGCTCAGGAAAAGCTCGTAGCCATTCTGGATAAGCACCTATTTATTCACCAGCCTTATAATTGAGGTATTCATTTTTCTCTCCTGAAGTCTCATTGTAAACAAAGGTCTTCTCATCAATCTGCTTGCCGTTCTTGTAAATAACAAAGCGCATCTGCATGGAAGCAGGACCTTCCTCTACGGCACTAAACTCATTGGCAGCATGAATGGTAAGTTCCCTTACATTATCCGC
>JAJLKL010000266.1:0-10268 GCA_033838975.1 Hymenobacteraceae bacterium
ATCTCACTCACACCCGGAATAGTCTGCAGCTGCTCCTTAAACACGTTCATGCCGATATCTGAGAGCTCCAGCAGCGAACGGTTCTCGCTTCGGATACCCAGGAACAGGATCGGGTTGGCATCGGCATCGGCCTTGGCCACGGTAGGAGGCTCGGCATCCTCCGGCAGCCTGCGCTGCGCCCTGGCCACACGGTCACGCACGTCGTTGGCGGCCGTCTCAAGGTCCACATCCAGGTTAAACTCCACGGTAATGTTGCTGCTGCCCTCGCTGCTGGTGGAGGTCAGGGTGCGGATACCGGCAATACCGTTGATGGACTCCTCCAGCGGCTCTGTGATCTCGGACTCTATGGTTTCGGCGTTGGCGCCGGTATAGGAGGTCCTCACGTTCACGATAGGAGGGTCCACGCTGGGATACTCCCGCACCCCCAGGTACGTGATACCAATAAACCCGAAGACCATGATCGCGATACTCATCACGATGGCCAGCACGGGGCGTCTGATGCTTATGTTAGATAAACTTGCCATATTCTTCTGTAGTGGTCGGAGTGTTCTCCCCAGGGGAATTCTAGTGCTCTTTAAGCGCTATTGATCTCCCCCGGGCTTTCAGGAACTCCTTTAAGTGAGCGTAATCAAGTTTGTTTTCGTTCGCATACCCTCTTCCCGTGGTTGGGCTGGCCGTGCCAGCACCGGTAAAACTGCTCAACCAGCCGGGGGAGGAGGATACTTTCCGGTCTTACCCGCAAGGCTTTAGAGCATACAAGCACCCTAAAGCCTTGCTATTACTTCTATAAACGTTTTTCCTTTTATTCTGTGCATGCCTACTGTGCTACTTCTTCTGCTCCTGCCTGTGTGTTCGCAGTTGTCTGTAAGGCAGCCTGGGCTGTCTGCACCTTTCGGATGTTCAGGTTAGAGCCGTCACGTACCTGCAGGATGCCGGAGCGGATGATGGTGTCGCCGGGAGCCACGCCTTCCATGATCTGGATCAAGGTTTCGGAGCGCTGCCCGATCTTCACCATCTGCGGCACGGCCTTCCCGTTTTTAGCCAGGTATATCTTATGGCCGGTAGCCTCCGGAATGATAGATTCCGTTGGTATCAGGATCGCATCGTCAGAGTCCTTCAATGATAAACTAACACTTACAAAGGCTCCTGGTTTTACTTCTTCTTTCCTGTTATCGTAAAGAGCGCGGACCTGCAGGGTGCGCGTGGCCGGATCAATGCCTGGCTGCACTGCGTAAACAGATGCCTCGTATACTTCCGGGCTGCCCTCTACCGTAAAGCTGATCTTATCGCCTGCCTTCACCTGCTGGCCATAGCGGCCGGGTATGGAAAAGTCGATCTTGACAGGGCTGATGTCCATGATGCGGGCAATGGGTGTGGTGGCCGACACATAGCTGCCTTCACTGATCTGGCGCAGGCCGATCACACCGTCGAAGGGAGCCCTTACGTAAGCCTTGGCCAGCGTTGCCTTCAGCGCCTGGATATCGGCGGTGGCAGTGGCCAACTGGTTGCTTACCTGGTCATACTCCTGGGCGCTGATGTACTCTTTCTCCAGCAGGGTGCGCTGGCGTTCCTCCATCTCGCGGTACAGTTTCTGGTTAGACTCCAGCTTTTGCAGCTGCGCACGCAGTTCGGCGTCGTTCACTGTTACCAGCAGCTGGCCTTTCTGCACACGGCTGCCCTCCTTAAAGTTAATGCTTGTAACCCGTCCGGCAATCTCACTGCGCAGTTCTACATCCTCGTTTGGCAGTACCGTGCCTGTGGTCGTGATCCTGTTTTGAAAAGCCGCCGGGGAGACTACGTATACATCCACGGTCACGCGCTGTGCCATAGGGCCCCCGCCACCACGACCGGCTTGTTGGCCTTGCTGCTCGCTGCCAGAGAACACGTTCGAAAAGAGCAGATAGCCTACTGCAGCAACAGCTATCAGTATAAGGATGATTCTAACAGGTTTACTCATTTATGTTTTTCCAGATTTAACAGGTTGGTGTAAATTCTAAAGCTAGTATAGTTATATTAGAGTGTATTACTTAGACAATCTAAACAGTAAAACGTTTAAAATTACAGAGCCGGCAGGTCAAAGAAAAACACCGGCGGCGCATCCTCTACGAACAGGGGATCAGGCACGACAAACGGTAACTTTCTGTGTTTTAACAGCAAGCGAATAAAGGGAATACCATGGGCGAAAGCAAAGGCAAGGAAAATTTTTTTCAGAATGTGTATGAAGTCGTCAAGCTCATCCCGCCGGGGCGGGTGACCTCTTACGGTGCCATTGCCAGCTATTTAGGCGCCAAAGGGTCTGCCCGGATGGTGGGGTGGGCGCTGATTGCCTCTCACCCGATGACAAAGATCCCGGCTCACCGTGTGGTGAACCGGGTAGGTATGCTGACGGGGAAGCAGCACTTCGATGAGCCGGGCGCCATGCAGGAGCGCCTGCAGCAGGAGGGGGTGCGTGTGGAAAACGACCAGGTCATGGACTTTGATAAGCTGTTCTGGGACCCGGCAAAGGAGCTCTTGTAGGCTGCATTTACACGTTCAGCCAATAGTTCAGCTTCAGCACAATTCCCCGGTTGCGCACCTTCAGGTGATCTGTGGCGTAGTTGTCGGTGTACACCAGGTACAGGTCTGACATGGGCCGGAAACGCCACTGCACCCGGCTGTTAATGTTAAAGTTTGTGGCCTGTGTGTTGTACTGCAGAAAAGTAGTCCAGAAGAGGTTGCGGCTGAAGGCAAACTCTGCTCTGGGGCTCACCAGTGTGATCTCGCTGCTGCCAAACCCCTCCGGAAGCTTAATGTAGTGCTGCGTAACGTCTACTGAAAAGTTACCCCATGGCTGCACCCGGTACTTTATACCTCCAACAAAGCTGTTTTTGTGTCCGTTGTAGAACTCACCGCTTTCTGCCGCTATGCTCCACGAGAAAGGCCTGCGCGGGTCTGAAAAATAGGCAAGGCGGCCGCTGGTAAAGTTGTAGCGGGTAGCAGGTAAGGGCTCTTTGGCGCCAGGTAACCAGAAGGCGTAGGGCAGCACCACATCCACATGCCTGGAGTTGGCTTCTATACGTGCCCGGTTGGCCAAATTTGCTGTGTAGTTCAAGCCAAGTGTGGCGTCATTTAACTTCATGTTTCCCAGATCATAAAAGAATGTAGGCCGCAATTCAAACCTGTGTCTAATAAACACACTGTTGTTTTTAGGGTAGATGTTATAGGCCTGACTGCTCCAGAGCTGGTAGAACCCGATACGGTGTGTTTGCTTCTCCAAAGGGTCGTATACTTCGGTACGGGGCGTAAGGCCTGCATCAGGGGTATAATTGGTGCCAATGCGGCTCCAGTAGGTCACGCTCTGGAAGTTGCGGCCATAGTGTTGCAGGCTAAAGGAGTAGTAATGCCTGTCATCCACTTTCTCCGAAAGCACAGACTGGTGAAACTGCGCCAGGCCTACCCATTTGCCGTCCTCTGACTGGTAGTTGAACTCAGCGCCGTAATTACGGTTGAAGTCATTTTTTCGTAGCTCTGTGCCGTTGTTGAAGCCCTGTCGGTTGGTGATAAGGCCGCTGATGTTCGTACGGCCAAACAGCCTGCGCCTGACCGCCGCCACGGTATAGTTCTGGGCTGCAAACTCTTCATGGGCCTTGGTCTGCACGCTCAGCAGTCCCACCCGCAGGTCTTCCGACAGGTTGCCGCTCAACTTTGCCCCGAAAAGAATAGGTACGGCCTGTCCTTTCCGGATGCCGATGCTGCGGGAGTTGAAGGGCTGCCCCGGCCAGGTGCCAAAGCCGTTGAAAATATCGCTGTTCTCCAGAAAGAAGCCACGGCGCTCCGGGAAGGTCGGGTCAAACCTGTCCAGGTTGGTTACCTGCTGGTCTACCTCCACCTGCGAGAAGTCGGGGTTCACGGTCAGGTCCAGGTTCAGGGAAGTGCCGATGCGCATTTTAAGGTCTGCTCCGGCGTCGGCCTTATACCTCGTGTCTGTTTGCTGCTGGTGGTTTTTAGCTACGTCTCCCTTCAGGTAAGGGAGCAGGACGATGTTCCGGCCTTTACCGGGTGCCTGGGGCCATTGCAGTGTGCCGGCATAGTTCGGGGAGGTGAGCGGATACTGCTGCGGCACCCGGTTCCATGCGGAAAAGGAGTTGGTGCTGAGGTTGTTCCGGATAAAGTTGATGCCCCATTCTTTATTGCCCTGATTGTAGCGCATCACACGCAGCGGAATGGCCATTTCGATTGCCAGAAAGCCTTCCTGTGCCCGTACCTCCGAAAACCACTTGGTGTCCCAGCTTTCGTCCGCCTGTCCGTTTGTCTCGTTTACAAGTCCCTCAAACTGTGCGCCCCCCGCATTCACGCCGAAAACGTAGCCGCCCACGCGCTTGTAGAGCGGGTCCAGTAGCAGGGCAAAGCCGTCGCTGTTCCAGAAGTCGGCGTCTCGTTTCAGCGATTGCACCACAGGCCTTTGTTCAGCCCCGTAAAGTTTGGCGGCTACGTACAGGTGCGCCTCGTCATAGGCCAGCCATACCTCGGTGCGGTAAGGGGCCCGGACCGTGTCGGTGGGGTACTGCTGCCAGAAATCAGTGGCAAGGGCTGCTTGCTTCCACACCTGTTCCTCCAGGAGGCCATCTACCTGAATCGCGTCCTGCAAGGGCTGAGGTATGACCTGGCGCTGCTCCTGCGCATAAGCGTGAAAAGCGGCTACACTTAAGAGGAGTGTAGCCACCTTCCGGATGGAAAAATACTTCATAGTTTTATTTTGTTAATGGGTCGTGTTCAGCGCGTGCAAGAGCAAGAGCTTAGCCCCTGCCATTGGTGCTGCAAGTATATGTTGCTGTATCAGAAGTATATCAGGTATTAGACGAGTAGCAGGAGCTGGAGCCCTTAAAGCAATCATTTTCAGCTAAAAGCTGTTGGGAGGAGAATGGGTGTTGCTAAGGAGGCAGTGATGGCTGATTGTCTAAAAGTGCGTGCCGCATAGCGATGCAGAACGGGAGAAAAGCTATTTTTGTATTATGGAAGTAAAGCTTAGTACAGGTAGGGCGCTGGAGTTAAAAGAGCTGGCATTGCCCCAGGTAAAAGGGCTGTCGCAGAGCCGTTTTCTGCAGCATGCTTTCTTTTGGGGGTGTTATGTGCTCTTCTTTGGGCTGCTGTATGGCAGCTACATAGACGACTATTACAATGCCTTTATGGTAGAGCTGGTAGAGCTGCCGTTTAAAATGGGTCTGGTGTACTTCAACATGTATTACCTGATGCCGCGGTACCTGCTGCAGAAACGCTACTTGGAGTTCTTTGTATACCTGCTTTTGCTGATGGGCACTATTGCGGCGCTGATGCAGTATGTGCTGCTTCCCTTCCTGGTGCACCCGCTTTTTTGCCCTACTACCTGCACCGAAGACAACCTGACGCTTTACCGCTTCATCAAGAACATCGTGAACATCAACTATGTGGTGGCCATCACAGCGGCGATTGCCCTGCTGAAGAACTGGTACGGCCACCAGCAGGCGGCGCAGCACCTGACCCAGGGCAAGCTGGAGGCGGAGTTGAAGTTCCTAAAGGCGCAGATTCACCCGCACTTCCTCTTTAACACCCTTAACAGCCTGTATTCGCTCACCCTGAAGAAGTCAGACAATGCGCCGGAGGTGGTACTGAAATTATCCGGGTTGATGGACTACATGCTCTATGACGCCAATGCCGCCAAGGTACCGCTGGAGAAGGAACTGGATTATATCAAAAACTACATTGACCTGGAACGCATCCGGTACGGCAAGCGGGTGGATGTGAAATTTACCGAATCTGGAAGTATAGCGGGAAAGCGCATTGCCCCAATGATGTTGCTGCCCTTTGTGGAGAACGCCTTCAAGCACGGCGTCAGCACTGAAACGGAGAATGCTTGGATCCGGATTGACGTGAAGGTACAGGAGGACCAGCTGGTGCTGCTGGTGGAGAACTGCAAGTGTGGTGAAAAAGCCAGCGGTAATAACCGTGACATGGCGTCCGGCATAGGGCTGAAGAACCTGCAGCGCCGCCTGGAGCTGCTTTACGAGGGACGTTATACCCTGGAAACCGAGGATGAGCCGGATAGTTATGCCGCTCGCCTGGAACTGGATTTGAGCGAATAAAGCTAAACATACACGACTATGAAGATCAGATGCATGATTGTGGACGATGAGCCCCTGGCGCTGGACGTGCTGGAGACATTCATTGCCCGTTTAGACAACCTGGAGCTGGTGTGCCGCTGCAATAATGCCGTGGAGGCCTACAACTGTCTGCAGACGGAGAAGATCGACCTGCTGTTCCTGGACATCCAAATGCCCAAACTGACCGGCATCGATTTTCTGAAGTCGCTCTCGCACCCGCCGAAGGTTATTTTCACGACGGCCTACCGCGACTATGCCCTGGAAGGGTATGAGTTGAACGCTGTGGATTACCTCCTGAAACCGATCGCCTTTGAGCGCTTCCTGAAAGCCGTGTCGAAGGTAACGCCGCAGGAGCAGCCTCAGGCTCCGGTACAGGCCGTACACATGGCGCCGGCTTCGGGCAACGCCGAATACAAAGAAGCGTTTATTTACCTGAAGGCAGATAAGAAGATGGTGAAGGTCATGCTGTCCGACATTCTTTACATTGAGAGCCTGAAAGATTATATCCGTGTAAAAACGGACACGAAGGAAATCATCTCTTACCAGAAAATCTCTTTCCTGGAAGAGAAGCTGCCAACGGACAAGTTCCTGCGCATCCACCGCTCTTTCATCGTTGCCCTGGATAAGATTCAGGCTTTCTCCGCCGCTGCCGTGGATATCGGTAAGACAGAGATCCCGATAGGCCGCTTCTACAAGAATGAGGTCCTGCAGATCCTCAACCAGAATAACCTGCTGGAGGCGTAGTGTTACAATTATGAATGATGAATTATTAATTATGAATGAAAAGTAGGAAATTGTAGGAGAGGGCGCGTTACTGTTGGTTTTCGTATAAGCTACCACTCATTCACAATTCTTAATTTCTAATTAATAATTCACTAAGGTGTACATTTCCAAAAAGAAGCTTTATTACCCTGTCTCGGATGGTTTGCGCAAGTACCTGCGGTACTATGACCGTGAGACGAAGTTACCCGTTTGCTACAACGATCTGCTGCACTATTCCGACTCCTTCCCGTACTACGACAAGCAGGGACATGATACGCTGTGGGAGTCGGTGATGTATGACCAGCAGGCCCAGCAGGACCTGAACAAGGGCTTGACCATGATCTATGCCCTGCTGAAGACGGACGGGGATATGTCGGTGATGGAGCACCTGTACGTGTCCCGCATCGACTACTGTACCTTTGGAAACTCTAATCCTTTCCGGGTGCAGATCATGAACCAGCTCAACGATAACTACGACTACTTTTATGTGAAGAAGGCCGATGCCTCGCGCATCTACGGGCTGGAGTTGGAGCATATCCTGTCGCCCAGCCGGATCAACTACCTGGTGCACGGCGACTCTCTTATCGAGGAGCACATTGCCGGTATACCGGGTGATGTGTTCATCAAAGACTACCTCAAAAGGCCGGGAGCGAATAAAGTACGAATTGCCAAGGAGTTTGTGAAGTTCAACGAGCGCTGTTTCGTGCGTCTGCTCGGCGATATGCGCTCCTATAACTATGTGGTAGACGTAACGCCGGACTTCGAGGATGAGCAGTACCGCGTGCGCCCGATCGACTTCGACCAGCAGTCCTACGAAGGAAAGAAGACGATGTACCTGCCTCAGTTCTTCAAAGACAACAACCCCATCGTGGAGCTGGTCCTGAAGCTGCTGAAGCCCGACGTGGTGAAGCAGTACCAGAATGAGGAACGCACACTTATGTTCCGCCGTCTCAAGTCCGCCCGCTACCGGCTTAAGGACCTGATCGACTGCATGCGCAGCGACACGATCTCTACCCCTGAGAAGATAGAGCAACTGAAGCAGGAACTGGCGCAGCATCATAAGTCAGACGAGTTTCTGAAATGCGACTGTATGGGCGACCTGGTGCGCCTAAACCTGAAAACCACACTTGTGAAAGCGCCTAAAGTGGCTGCAGGTATTGTATAGCCGGTCTGTTGTCTGCTTCAGCTGCTTTTTTAACCTGCCAATGAAAGGCTACAGCCTTTCCAGGTTTGTTTTGGTCCGCTCGCTATCCTGCAGGTTGCCGGTGTTAACGGTGCTGGCCGGCTCAAACATAAGCACCTCGGCTTCCTCGTTCGCAACGGGCTTGTGTTCCACCCCGCGCGGTATCACGATGCACTCTCCCGGGTTCAGCGTGATCACCTGGTCGCGCAGGTGCATTTCAAAACTTCCCTTTATTACCAGAAAAAACTCATCCTCCTGCTCGTGGTGGTGCCACTCAAAGGGGCCCAGGAACTTGGCGATCTTCACCTGCTGCCCGTTCAGTTCCCCGACGATGCGCGGGTTCCAGTGGTCGCTGAACTGACTGAACTTGTCGGCCAGGTTCACCTTTTGTATCTCTTCTCGCTTCATAATGCTGTACCTCCAGAAAATAATTGTGCTTGTTTACTCTTTTTATTTGGACTCATTCTAAACAGTGCGTAGCTTTGCAATGTTGTTCAATGCCACCACAAGCTAAGTTAGAAGAGAAGATGCAAATAGTTACTCAGTTATCCGAAATTTGTGTGAATGAGGCCGGAGCCGTTTTCCAGTGTGACCGTCGTAACAGGCTGTTTGTGAACTTTGCAGGCACCACGGCCATGCTGAAGGTGGAGACTTTTCTGCGACTGAAGCAGGCAGTGGACAGCATAGACCTGGAGGCGATGGCGGCCAGCACCGCACGCTCTTCGGATGTGGAGGTCGTTTCTGTTTGTGGCTGTGACAAGTGCTATGTGCTGACGCTGCCTGAACTGGTGGCTTTTAGAGCACTGCTTGGGGAGGCCCGGTTCACGCTGGAGCTGAACAGCATGCTGCACGAGTGCCTGAACGCGCAGCTCGCCTAGAGACCGGTAACCATACAGCTTCTCATTGATTATAGCACAGCTAACATGCTGTGCTTTTTTAATTTAGACTGCTTCCATATTTCTGTCGACACTGGTTTTCTTAAAACCAAAGCCTTTACTTTAGGGTATGAAAAAGGAGGCGCAAACCAAGCGCCCACCCATTTTTGAATTAATAAACACCCTATACCTTATGAAGGATTTATTGAGACTGAGAACCTCTCTCACAGAGGAAATCGAGCAGATATTAAACGAGCAAATAAAGATGGAGGCGGAGGCCTCTGCCATGTACCTGGCCATGTCGAGCTGGTGCGACCGCAACGGTTTTGACTGCAGCGCAGGCTACTTTAAAGAGCAGTCGGATGAGGAGCGCGAGCACATGCTGCGCCTGTTCAAGTATGTGTCAGACATGGGCGGCCGCGCGGTTTCGCCGGCGGTACCTAACATCCAGATCGAGTGTGACTCTTTCAGAAGCGTGTTTGAGGAGGCCCTGCAACAGGAGATAGCCGTAACGCAATCTTTTAACCGCATAGCCGACAAATGCCAGAAAACGAAGGATTATGTGACATTCTCCTTCCTGCAGTGGTTCCTGCAGGAGCAGATTGAAGAGGAATATGTGGCCCGTCGTGCGCTGGAGCTGTTTGATGTGATCGGCGAAGACGGTACAGGCCAGTACGAGATAGATAAGCGTGTGCCTAAGATCACGTATGAGAAAACGTATTAATTAGCCCTGGTACAAAATGGAGCTATGGAGCCTTTGGAGATAATCCAAAGGCTTTTTTATTTACCTCTCCTCTTCCGGTACATTCAGTTTGGTGGCCACATGCTCCTGAAAAGCCTGCTTGGCCTGTTCTTCCGTTACATGGTGCATCCAGTGGTTGTCCGGCTGAAAACACATGACAGGGGCAAAGTCACAGCGGTCAGTGCACTCTGTTTTCACCACTTCCACCTGTCCTTTCAGGCCTAGTTCTTTGATCAGGGAGCGAAGGGCTTTCCCATTATCCTTGCCGCCTTTCTTTTTGCACTTGCTGCCGGTGCATACATAGATCACTTTGTCGGGTGTTTTAAACGATTTGCTCATGTAGGGTAATTGCTAAATTCTCCTAAGTTAAAGGAAAACCTGATCAAATAGTTTCAAAAGATTGAATTCTGCCCGGTAGAAGCGCCAAGGAGGAGTAGGCAAGAAGTGAGAGAGGGCTTTCCAAGTAAAAAATCCCCCCACCCAGGCATTCTGCGCCTGAGTGGGGGGATGGAGTCAGCTAAGGTTATTTCTTAGAGCGACTGCTTTGGCGTAGGCAGTGGCTTACGTGGTAGCTTCTGGTCGCGCATAGC
>JAJLKL010000267.1:0-19025 GCA_033838975.1 Hymenobacteraceae bacterium
AACGTGCCGAGTAAGGAAGAGCGCGACAGCATCCGTACTGTTCACAAGGAGAAACACTACAAGTCTACCCGCTTTAACTTTGACGTGGACCTGGGCCTGAACAACTTCGTGGATGAGGAAGGCGGCGCCTACGTACCAGACCTTAAGCCGCTTGGCTCCCGTTATGTCAGCTTAAACCTGCACCTCAACTCTCAGATCGGTGGCCGTAAGAGCCCGTTCTACTTGGTGTCGGGCCTGGAGTTCGCCTTCAACAATTACATGTTCGACGACAACGCGATCGTAGAGGAGGTGAATGACATCACGCAGTTCCGCCGGGTGTCTGACATCAGCTTTGAAAAGACCAAACTGACCCACTCTTCTGTAAACGTTCCGCTGATGCCGATGCTGAAGTTTAAGCGTGATAACGGTAAAGACGGCTTCAAGATTGGCGCAGGAGCGTTCGCCGGTTACCGCCTGGGAAGTCATACTAAGGTGAAGTATAGCCAGGAGGGCAAAACCGAGAAAGACAAAACCCGCGACAACTTTAACCTGAGCGAGTTTCAGTACGGCCTGGAAGGTGTGGTGGGATACGGTGGCCTGGACCTGTTTGTGAAGTACAACATGAACGATCTGTTCAAGGACAACCGCGGGCCGCAGATAAACGTGATCAGCTTTGGTGTACGCCTGCTAAACTAGGAACCTGTTTGTGATGATTGTGAGTGCAAAAGAGGGTGGCCCGCAAGGGCGCCCTCTTTTGCGTTAGTGGCTGGCATGCCGCATAAAGTTGTCGATGATGATGGCTGTTGCTGTAGCCACATTCAGAGACTCGGCGTGGCCGAAGGCCGGGATCTTGATAAGCTGGTTCACGTGCCGGGCTACCTCAGGCCGGATACCGTTGGCCTCGTTGCCAAGCACGATGATGCCTTCCGGCCTTAAGCTCATCCTGTGCAGGTTCTCCCCATCCAGTGAGGCACCATAGACTTTAAAGCGGCCCGTGTGCTGTGCCAGCCAGTCTTCCAGCTTCAGGTAATAGGCCTTTACCCTGGTAAAAGAGCCCATGGTGGCGGAGATAACCTTGGGGTTGTAGAAATCAGCGCAGGTTTCGGAGCAGACCACCTTCTTAATGCCATACCAGTCGGCAATGCGGATGATGGTGCCCAGGTTGCCCGGGTCGCGGATGTCGTCCAGCGCAATCACCAGCTCCGATGGTTTTAGTGTCAGCTCAGGCAGGTCCGGCATGCTGGCAACGGCCAGGGCGGCGTTGTTGCTGGCGAAGGTGCCGGCCTTTACCAGGTCCTGCTCTGTTACGATGTCACATGTAAAACCTTTCTGGAGGGTACTGGTATGTTCCCGGTAGAATGCCTCTGTTACAAACAGATGCTGAACCTGGAAATCAGAGTGAAGCAGTTCCAGCACACTTTTTGCGCCCTCCACTACAAAGGCGTGGTGTTGGTTGCGGTATTTCTTAACTTGCAATGAGTTTATGTACTTGACAACTGCTTTCGATAACATAGCTGGCTAAACGTTTGAAATCACGATTATACATATCTGCACTCGCATTTACAATTTTATGTTTGTGGGGGTGCGTACCTACCAGGTACCTGGCCGAGGACGAAAAGCTGTTGGTGAGCATCGAACCGCAGGGGCTGGACCAGGTAGACCCCGCTGCCATTCAGGCACTTTACCAACAGGAACCCAACCGCATGGTCTTCGGCTCTACGCCGTACCTGGCGCTCTACAATTTCGGCAAAAAGTTTTACGACCCGCAGCGCATTCAGGAGCGCATCGAGAAGCAGCGTTCCCGCATGAAGCAGAAGATCGCGGAGGCCGGCGCGGACACGGCTCGTATCCAGAAGCTGCGTAACCGCTATGATGGCCGTATTGACCGTCTGCAGGAAAAGATGAAAGAGGGTAACTTTATCATGCAGCTGGGAGAGCCGCCGGCCATCTATGACTCCCTGCTGATGGAGAAAACGATGGACCAGATTGACATCTACCTGAACTCCAAAGGCTTTTTTAACCATACAGCCGACTACACGAAGAACATCAGGCGCGATAAGCTGGTCTACATCACGATCAATATTGAGGAGAATGAGCCTTATCGCTATTCCCAGTTCAGCTACGGTATACCGGATTCGTCGATCCTGAACATTGTGCAGCGGCATTCTAACCGCTCGTTTCTACAGCCTGGAGAGGTATACGACGAGGATCAGCTAACGCGGGAGCGCGACCGCCTTTATGACCTGCTGAAGAATACAGGCTACTACGACTTTGCCCGCGCCTACATTGAGTTTGAGGTGGACACCAGCTTTGCCGGAAACACCGCCCGTGTCCGCACCATCATTCAGAACCCGGAGCAGGCGGACCGCCACAGGGTGTATACCATCAACAATGTGTTTTTCAAAACCGATGTGGACCGCTTTGGTATTGCCCGGGACACAATCAGCTACAATGGGATTAATTACCTGGCCTATGACCATAAGTACTCCCTGAACATCCTGGACAAGAAGGTGGACATTTACCCCGGACAGCGCTACAGCCAGTTGCGCACCTCCAGTACACAGCGAAAGCTAGCTAACTTGGACGTGTTTCAGTTCAACAACGTGCTGTACAACAAAGTGACAGACCCAACAGACTCTACCTATCAGTTAAATGCCTTTATCAATGCCCTGCCCTCCAAAAAGTTTCAGGAGACGGTTGAGTTGGGCATGAACTATACTGAGCGCAGGCCAGGTCCTTTTGCCAGTCTGCGGTTCAGGGTGCGGAACGTTTTTGGAGGGGCTGAGAACCTGGATTTTGGGCTGCGTGGCGGGTATGAGGCGCAGATCAGCTTAACGGATGACGACGAAACGGTAATGATCAAGGAGTTCGGGGGCAATGTGGCCCTCTCCTTCCCCGTAATCCTTTTTCCGTTCACGAACAAGAGCTTATTCGCTGATTTCAGCCCCCGTACACGTATTTATACCGGCTATACCAACAACGACCGGCAGGAGTACCGGCGCACCACCTATGAGTTAGGGCTGGACTACATCTGGCAACGCTCCCGTTCGCCGCTACAACCTCCTGTGATGCAGTTCATCTTTTCGCCTGTAAACCTGAATGTGGTGCAGGCTGATATCAGGTCGAACGAGTTTAGGCGCAACCTGGAGAACCTGAGCCAGGGCAGCCGCTCTCTGATCGAGAGCTTTGAGGACGGCATCATTTCCTTTGTTGGCTTTAACTTTATCTTCAACACAAACGACTTTGCCCAGACCCGCAATGCCCGCTATTTCCGCAGCCTGGCCGAAATTGGAGGTCTTACCAATGCACTGGGGCTGGACCTGAGCTACCGCGACCTGCGCACGTTTCAGTATGCAAAGATAAACCCGGATTACAGGCGCTACATCCCGCTGGGTAATAAGCGCTATCTGGCGTACCGCGTCAATACCGGTGTGGCCTCCCCTATACTGGGCTCCAGCATTATACCTTACGAAAAGCACTTTTTTGCCGGCGGGGCTTCCAGCGTGCGGGCCTGGCCGTCGCGTCGTTTGGGCTTGGGCTCTTACGCCACTGAACGGGTAGAGCTGCAGGGAGACGAGTTGGTGCGCGTGCGGGATTTTACGGTGGAGCAACCGGGTGAGGTATTGCTGGAAGGCAGCGTGGAGTACCGGTTTAACATGTTCAGTTTCTTGAACGGAGCCCTTTTCGTGGATGCCGGTAACGTATGGCTGCTGGAGGAGGACCCTACCCGGCCCGGCGCAAATTTTGAGTTTAACCGTTTCTATAAGGAATTAGCTGTTGGCACCGGTTTTGGCATTCGTTTCGACCTGTCGGTAGTGGTGCTGCGTTTCGATCTGGCTACCCGGGTATACGACCCGGCCGGTGTGGATGGGGAGCGGTTTGTATTCGACAATTTCAGGTTTTCGCAGATCTTCACCCGCAACAACCAGAGCTCTCTCAATATTGGTATAGGGTATCCTTTCTAAAGGTTTTCAGATATTATCAGGATCGGCAGGATTGCCGAAGTGGTGGTATTCCCTGTGTGGAACTGCTGAAGCAAGTGCTGTTTATCTTAGCTGGTGCTGACAAATAAAGAATCCCTGCCATTTCCGGCAGGGATTCTTGCATATAACGGTATCGTTGTTACTGTTTAATAGTTCAACAGGTCCTCTATTTGAGCCGCAACTTTGTCTGCGTTTGGCAGCATCATCTTTTCCAGCTCCACGTTCAGCGGAATGGCCGGCAGGTTGGCGGCACCTAAGGTATAAATGGGCGCATCCAGTTTCTGGAAGCAGTCCTTCGACAGGCGCCCCGCCAGCGATTCGGCAAAGGAGTTCATCAGCGGCTCTTCCGTCAGCACGAGGGCTTTGCCATGACGCTCTACAGCGGCTTTTACCGTTTCGTAGTCCAGTGGGTTCAGCGTGCGCAGGTCCACGATCTCAACACTGCCCGGAAACTGCTTAGAGGCTGTTTTAGCCCAGTATACCCCCATGCCGTATGTGATCACAGCCATGCTGTTACCCATGCGCATCTCCTCCTCATCAGCCTTTTGCACAATGTTGGCCTTGCCGAGGGGCAGAATGTAGTTCTCATCCGGCTCCACTGTCTTGGCGTCCTCAGTACCCGGTACCTTAGACCAGTAAATACCCTTGTGCTCCAACATGACCACCGGGTTCGGGTCCAGAAAGGCGGCTTTCATCAGGCCTTTCATATCAGCTGCATTGCTCGGGAACACTACCTTGATCCCCCGGATGTTGAGCAATGTGGACTCGATGCTGCCAGAGTGGTAAGGGCCTCCTCCGCCGTAGGCCCCAATAGGTACACGGATCACGGATTGTATCGGGAACTTGCCGTTGCTCAGGTAGCAGCTCTTGGAAAGCTCTTCAACTAACTGATTGATACCTGGCCAGATGTAATCCGCAAATTGGATCTCCACGATAGCCTTGGCTCCCACGGCTGACATACCTGCCGTAGAACCCACTATATAGGCTTCCTGTATCGGCGTGTTGAACACGCGGGCATCGCCATACTTCTTAGCCAGTAGGGCCGCCTCGCGGAACACTCCGCCCAGCTCTCCTCCTACGTCCTGGCCGTAAAACAGGGCCTCCGGGTACGTTTTCAGGATATCATCCACCGCGTGCAGGGCAGCATCCACCATAATGGCTTTGTCCGCACCAGCCGGGCTGCGCTCGCCTTTCTCCTCTGTAACCGGGGTTGGGGCAAACTCATGGGTGTCAAACGTCGCCGGGTCTGGCACAGGGGCATCCAGGGCACGCTGGTAGTCGCCGGCTACTGTTTTCAGTGCTTCCTGCTCCAGCGCCTCTATTTCTTCTGAGGAGACATCCGCATCTAGCAGTGCCTGGCGCATTTTCGGGATCGGATCATTTACCGCGTGCTCGTTCAGGTTATTGCCACGGTACCACTCCCGGCGCACGCCGGAGGTATGGTGACCCAGCAACGGCACTTTCGCGTGCACCAGGATCGGGCGGCGTACCTGTCGCGCATACTCAAAGGCTACGCGCATGCCCTCGTACGACTCCACAAAGTCAGCGCCGTTCACACGCAGGCGCTCCATGCCTTTGAAGCCGGCGGCATACTCATAGGCATCCATGGCGCGCATTTCCTTGCCCGTTGCCGAAATGCCCCAGTCATTGTCCTGGATCAGGTACACGATCGGAAGCCCTTTCAGTACGGCCATCTGGAAGGCCTCTGCTACCTCTCCCTCTGTTACGGAACCATCTCCCAGAGAACAAAGCACCACCGGCTTGTCCTCTCCTTCCAATAGCCCCTGCCCTTCCAGGTAAGCAATGCCGTGGGCCATGCCGGTAGCCGGAATGGCCTGCATGCCTGTGGCAGAACTCTGGTGTGGGATGATCGGAAAGCCCTCACGTTTCAAGGAGGGGTGCCCATAGTAAGTGCGGCCCCCTGAGAACGGGTCATCGGCCTTGGCCATCAACTGCAGCATCAACTCATAGGGCTGCATGCCTATTCCCAGCAGAATGGAGTCGTCACGATAATACAGCGAGGCAAAGTCATAAGACTTTAGCTGGAAAGCAGCCGCCAGTTGTATCGCCTCATGTCCGCGCGAGGTGCTGTGCACATACTTGCTGCAAACAGCTTTGTTCTCTTCATAGGTATCTGCCATGGTCTTGGCAGTTATCATCAGTAGGTAAGCCTTTTTAAGCAGGTCTACGTCAAGCTTAACAGCCTCCAGAGTATCTTTTGACATATTATCAAGTTCAGTTTGCCCGAATTTACGAATTTCTGCCCTTTTTCTAAAATCCTCCTGATACTTCGGTAGAACGGGTATAATTCGGTAATTTTGCCGTGAGTAGCGCTTGTGAAATGGTCTCTCGTGCTCTACTCCAAAAGGCTTTTTCAGGTTTAGAGAGCCCGGTTTTTTGTCTGTTGTCATACATCATTTGCAAAAAATATCATGTTCAGAGATGAGGTTGAGGCGTTTATGCGCCAGTTTCAGAAAGACTTGTGCCATGCGCTGGAGAGCTGCGATGGCGGCGCTACATTCAGCACCGACGAGTGGCAGCATGAAGGTGGCGGCGGTGGCATTTCGCGTGTGATCGAGCAAGGTAATGTCCTGGAAAAAGGCGGTGTGAACTTCTCGGCGGTGCAGGGCGAGCTTTCGCCTCAGTTTCTGAAGATGCTGCAGATGCCAGACCCGGCATACTTTGCCACGGGCGTGTCGGTGGTTATGCACCCGCACAGCCCAATGGTGCCGATCACACACATGAATGTACGCTACTTTGAGGCCGGAAACGGGCAGGCCTGGTTTGGCGGCGGCATCGACCTTACACCCATCTATATAAATCTGAAGCAGGCGCGCGAGTTCCACGAGCAGATGAAAGCGGTGTGTTACAAGCACCATCCCTCATACTACCCTGAGTTCAAAAAATGGGCTGATGACTACTTCTATAACGAGCACCGGGAGGAAACCCGTGGGGTGGGTGGTATTTTCTTTGACCGCCTGATGGCGACGGATGAGTTCACGCTGGAAGACCGTTTTGCCTTTGTGCGGGACGTGGCCTATGCTTTCGCGCCTTTCTATACCTCAATCATGAACCAGAACCGCAACCTGCCCTACGGAGAGCGGGAGAAGCAGTGGCAGCTGATTCGCCGGGGCCGCTATGTGGAGTTCAACCTAGTGTATGACCGTGGCACCAAGTTCGGGTTGCTGACCAAGGGCCGTATCGAGTCCATCCTCATGAGCCTGCCGACCCATGCCTCCTGGGTTTATAACTTTACACCGGAACCCGGTAGCCCGGAGGAGAAGACACAAGCTTACCTGAAAAAGGACATCGACTGGCTTAAGGTACAGGAGTAATGGTAGAAACACTGGAGCAGCTGGACAAGGAGCTGTTTATTTACCTCAACGACATCCAGAGCCCGTTTTGGGACCATGTGATGGTTTTCGTGTCCAATAAGTTCGTATGGATTCCCTTTTACCTGGGCATCATCGGTTACCTCGTTTGGCGTTACCGTAAGCAGAGCATCTATATGCTGCTGATGGCGATCATCGCCATTGGCCTGGCTGACTTTGTCGCCTCCGGCTTATTTAAACCTTATTTTGCCCGCCTTCGCCCCTGCCACGACCCCTCGCTGGCGGAGTTCATCAATTTAGTGAGGGGCTGTGGCGGCCAGTTCGGCTTTATGTCCTCCCATGCCTCCACCAGTTTTGCGCTGGCTGTTTTCTTCAACCTCATCCTGGCGGATCGCTACCTGATTTTCAAGATCGTGCTGGTGGCCTGGGCCGTGGTGGTCTCCTATAGCCGTGTTTACCTGGGGGTGCACTATCCGGGTGATATTTTCGGCGGGGCCTTGCTGGGCGCTTTTCTGGCTTATGTTTGTTCGTTGGGATACACGATTTTGTTGAACAAATACCCTTCCCTGATTCGTTAAACCTTTAGCAGAGAGTTCTGTTTTTTCTCTGTTCACAGAATAGCACGGTTTGCGAATCTCCTTCTATACCTTATTTCTCATCTCTTTCCTGTGGCTGTTGTCTTCTTCGGCTTCAGCGCAGGAAAAATATACCTTGTCTGGCCGTGTGGTAGATGACCAGACTGGTGAGGCGCTGGTAGGAGCATCTTTATTTTTTCAGGAAGCGCCTAACGTAGGTGCCGTTACGGATGTGTTGGGGAACTATACCCTGTCTGCACCGGCAGGTGCTTATACATTAATAGTCAGGTATATTGGGTATAACGAGCTGAAGCAGTCTGTAGTACTGAAGCAGAATAGCCAGCTGCTCCTAGGGCTCCGTCCCGCTACCTATGATGTGCAGGAGGTGGAAATTGTGGCAGAGCGGCAGCCACCGCTTACAGAGACTGCTGCCATGGGACAATTGGTGCTTCCTATGGAAACACTGAAAACCCTTCCTGTCCTGTTCGGGGAAACAGATATTCTTAAAACAGTGCAACTGATGCCCGGTGTGCAATCTGGTGGAGAGGGAAATACGGGTTTTTACGTCAGGGGTGGTGGAGCAGATCAAAACCTGGTTTTGCTGGATAATGCAACGGTCTATAACCCCGGGCACCTGCTTAACTTCTTCTCCGTGTTTAACAGCGATGCGATTGAAAACACGACGCTTATAAAAGGCAATATGCCAGCGCGTTTTGGGGGACGCTTGTCATCTGTACTTGACGTGGAGATGAAAGAAGGCAGTTTGTCTGATTACAGTGCTGAGGGAGGTATCGGCTTGATTGCTTCCCGACTGACCTTACAGGGGCCAATTGCCAAAGATAAGGCCTCCTTTGTCGCTTCAGGGCGCAGGACTTATATTGATGTGCTTGCCAACCCCTTTCTAAAAGGTACAGAGCAGGGCGGGGTTCCTTATCACTTTTATGACCTGAACGGGAAATTGACTTACGTAATATCAGATAAAGACAGACTTTCGCTGAGCGGCTATTATGGGCGTGATGTAGGCCAGCTGAAGCTGTCGGATGGACGCTTTGTTTCTGATTTCCAATGGGGAAATGCAAGTGCGACAGCTCGTTGGTCCCACATATTCAGCGATAAACTATTCATGAATACTTCAGCTGTTCTAAGTAACTATGGTTTTCAGTTCAGCTGGGAGTTTGGCGGGTACACCACTATAGTAGATACTGGTGTCAGGGATTACAGCCTCCATGTCGATTTTAACTACCTACCTACTGTAAGACATGCTATACAGTATGGCGTGCAGTATACAAATCACAAGCTGCGCCCCAGAACAGGTGAGGCTGAGGGAGTTGAAGGAGATCAGTTTAGCACTGACCGGATAAATCCTAAGTTTGCCCACCAGACCGCTTTGTATATTTCCGATGATTGGAACGTGACAGATAGATTGCTGGTAAGCCTGGGGCTGAGAAGCAGCCACTTTATGCAGGTGGGGCCGTTCAGCCTGTATGAGTTCAATGAGAATCAGATTGCAACAGACTCTATCAGGTATGGCAGTGGAGAGAAAGTTAAGTCCTTTCACGCTTTGGAGCCACGGGTGTCATTTCGCTACGAATTGAACAAGGAGGCCTCTGTAAAGGCAGCATTTACGCAATCCGCTCAATACCTGCACCTGGTGTCCAACGCCTACACAACGCTGCCCTTGGATGTATGGGTGCCAAGCTCAGCCTTGGTACAGCCTCAGAGAGCAACGCAGTATGCCTTGGGGTACTTCAGAAGCATTGACAACAATCAATATGAAGGCTCAGCAGAAGTATACTATAAGGACTTAAGGAACCAACTGGAGTACAGGGAAGGATATTCGCCGGGACCATCAAACCGGGACCTGGAGTATGAATTTGTGACAGGTAGCGGTAAATCGTATGGTATCGAGCTCTTTTTGCGCAAGAATTATGGAAATTTACAGGGGTGGATTGGCTACACTTTATCACGTACTACCCGTACCTTTCCGGACCTGAATGAAGGGAAAAGCTTTCCGGCCCGTTTTGATCGCCGCCATGATTTGTCGGTGGTTGCCAGCTATAAGCTCAATGACCGTTGGACATTCGGTGGTACCTTCGTTTACGGTACCGGACAGACTACCACCCTGCCTGTTAGACGCTATTTAATAGAAGGAAATGTCAACTACCAGTACGGAGACAGAAACAGCTTTCGCATGGAACCGACACACCGTTTAGATCTTGCCGCTACGCTGGGTGTGGCAAAACGCAGGAACATCGAATCTAGCTGGACTTTCTCTGTTTACAATGTGTATGGGCGCCGGAATCCTTTCCTTTACTATATCGACAATAATGGAGAGGGATATAGCCAGAACATTAATTTACAGGCCAAGAAGGTTTCTATCATTCCTTTCCCTCTACCGTCTGTCACCTGGAACTTTAGCTGGAAGTAAGATGAAGATACTAAATATATTCGTAACGGCTCTCTTAATGCTGCTGCTCAGTAGTTGCGAGGAAAATCTGTCTCTTGATATTCCTGCCGGCGAGGAACGGCTGGTGGTGGAAGGTCATATTGAACAGGAAACCCCTCCTATCGTCATTTTGACACGATCTGTGCCAGTATTTACTGAAGTATCTCCTAAAGCATTTGAAGATGCCTTCGTGCACAACGCGCAGGTTATAGTTACTACTGGTGGACAAAGTTATACGCTACAAGAAGTTGCTTCACCTGCGTTTTCAGAGGAACTGAAGGAATTACTAACGCTTCAGTTTGGGCTGCGCAAAGAGTTCTTTGATACAGCAGCCGGCTTTCCATTTTATGTGTACACAACAGAGGAGCTACGAGGTGTAGTTGGGCAGAGCTATAGTTTGCGTATCAGCCATGAGGGGCGTGTACTTACCTCTACTACCACCATACCTCAGCTAAACCCCATTGATTCCCTTTGGACAATGCCGCATCCTTTACCTGAGCAGGACAGTTTGAGAATACTATACTACCAGTATAGTGATCCGGACACCATAGGCAACAGCGTTCGATACTTTACCAAGCGTAATCAAGAGCCTTTTTACCCAGGACTGTTCGGTTCTGTTTTCAACGATGAGCTGATAAACGGTGGTACGATATCTTTTCCGCTTGATCGCGGAGAGCCGCGGGGGCAGGAAGAAGTTGATGAAGATTTGTATGGATATTTCGGCAGAGGCGACACCGTAACCGTACGCTGGGCAGCCATCGACCTGCCCCATTACCGCTTCTGGTTTAGCCTAGAGAGTGAGCAGAACAGCAATGGCAGCCCGATTGGCTCCCCCAACACCACGCGCTCCAACATCAACGGGGGCATGGGCATCTGGGGCGGCTATGGCGTTACCTACCACACGATTATTATAAAGTAAAAGGATGAGCGTATAACCCGGCCACACACTCATCCTCAAACTTGCCCTGTGAACTCTATTTCTTCAAGAGCCTGGCCACGTATTTGCCAATGATGTCGAACTCGAGGTTTACGCGGGTGCCGGGCTTTACGTGTTTTAGGTTAGTGTGCTCCATGGTATAAGGAATGATGGCTACAGAGAAAGCGTCTTCCCGGGAGTTTACCACCGTCAGACTGATGCCGTTGATGCAGATGGAGCCTTTCTCCACGGTTACGTTTCCCTTGCTGGCATCGTAGCGGAAGGTAAACAGCCAGCTCCCCTGCTCGTCTGTTACGGATTCGCATACGGCCGTCTGGTCCACGTGCCCCTGTACAATGTGACCGTCGAACCGGCCGTTGGCCTGCATACAACGCTCCAGGTTCACCTCGTCCCCTACCTGCAGGTCGTTCAGGTTCGTTTTCTGCAGCGTTTCGTCAATGGCGGTTACCGTATAGTCATCGCCATGGATTTCTACCACCGTCAGGCACACCCCGTTGTGCGCCACGCTTTGGTCTATTTTAAGCTCGTTAGTGAAGGGAGAGGAAAGGGTGAAATGCTTGTTTGCGTTCTCCCCGCGTATATCTTTTACCTGGCCCAAGGCCTCTATGATTCCTGTAAACATAAACTGGTTAAAATTGAATAGTCAAATTTAACAGCTTTCCGGCCCTTATGTTAGCCTTGGCGTAGATTTTAAAGCAGAAATGCTGAGACTTTTTTGTGTCAGTTGCTTATTTTCGCAAATAACTTATGCTACTAACAGTAGTAAGTATCCGACAAATACTGAACATTAGCCTACATAACCGTTTATTCGCTTCATAATAATGCAAGAGGACTCGTACAGACACAAAGGCATGCGCCGTTCCCTGGTCAGACAACTGCGTGAGAAAGGAATACATGATGAACGTGTATTGGCAGCCATTGAAGCCGTGCCCCGTCACTTCTTCTTTGAAAAAGCTTTTCTGGAGCAGGCTTACCAGGACAAAGCCTTTCCGATTGGTGAGGGGCAAACCATATCGCAGCCTTACACGGTGGCCTTTCAGACGGAGCTTTTGCAGGTAAAATCTACGGATAAGGTACTGGAGATCGGTACGGGGTCCGGTTACCAGTGTGCTGTGCTGCTGCAGCTAACCCCCCACGTATACACCATCGAGTTTAACCGGCCGCTTTACGAGAAGGCGAAGGTTTTTTTCCGGAAGCATGGTTTAAAGCCCCATACCTTCCATGGGGATGGTTCAGAGGGGCTTCCGCAGCACGCACCTTACGACAAGATCATTGTGACGGCAGGTGCTCCGGGTGTGCCCAAAAGCCTGGTAAGGCAGCTAAAGGAGAACGGCGTGCTGGTGATACCGGTTGGGGATGAGAAGAGCCAGAAGATGATGCGCATTACCCGTGTGGGCGATAACGAGTTTGTAAAGGAGGAGTTCCAGAACTTTAAGTTCGTGCCGTTGTTAGGCAAATCTGGCTGGGACGCGGAGGTATAGCCACTGTTTGCCCGTTAAGCGTAGCGCGGACCAGAGCCGAATGGTCAGGCAGGACTGCAGTAGCTGTTTTGTCAAAATTATGGTCGACTATCTCTAATCAGGTGCAACCATGTTGGTAAGTCTCTCATCTTTAAGGTGTACCAAAACATACCGGAAAATGAGGCTATACCTTTTACTTGTATTGTTCTTTGCCTATAAGAGCAGCTTTAGCCAAAGCAGCTTTGAAGTGATCACTTCCGATGTAGACCTTTTCTGGCGGGCGTTCGGACAGCTGGAAAATGCTAAAACCAAGGCAGACTCCGTCAAAATCCTGGAGGAGGAGTACCTGGCGAAGGGCTCTCCGGGAGTCAAGCAGTTTATCCCCTACCGTATCCGCAGCGCCGAGAACCTGCAAAAAACCATCAGCAAACATCCCCAATACTATACTCAGCTGCGAGCGCATACGCATAAGCTAAAAGAAGCTGTACCTAAAATGGAAGCCCACTATAAGCGAATGCAGGAGATTTATCCCCAAACCAGCATTCCGCGAGTCTATTTTGTGATTGGGGCCATGAACTCCGCAGGTACAATCGTGGAGGACCCTGTGATTGGCGTGGACATGTTCGGCCTTTACCCTAACACGCCCACAGAGGAGCTGAGTCATTGGCACAGGGCGGTGCTCAAGCCCATGGAAGAGATAGACCTGGTTGTGATGCACGAGATGGTGCATATCCTGCAAAGCGGCAGCGCTAACTCTGAGGAGAACCTGTTAAGTAAGAGTATTGGCGAGGGAGCAGCCGATTTTGTGGCCACCCTTGCTGCCAATGGTCATATCAATAAGGTGGCCCATGTATACGGGGATCAGCATGAGAAAGAGTTGTGGGAGGAGTTTAAGGTGCAAATGGCACAGAACGACTTAAGCAGGTGGCTCTACAACGGGGATAAGATTCAAGACAGGCCGGCAGACCTGGGCTATTACATGGGCTACAAGATCTGCGAATCCTACTATAATAAGACGAAAGACAAGAAAAAAGCAGTGAGCGACATCCTCAGCATTCAGGATTACGCTGCTTTTCTAGAGCAAAGCGGCTATGCCAAAAAGTTTAATTAGGCCGCCTGTTAGCAGGAATACATATAGCACCTAAATAAAGAGAGCAATAGCCGTTGCGGCTATTGCTCTCTTTGCTTTTCCAGGTCATGGCGGGGATCTATATTAATAGACGGTTATATTTTAATGACGCAGGGGCCTGTGCGGAAAGTATTTTTTTACCATTTGGGGCTATAAACGTATCTTTGTAGCAAAATCATTGCTAACACAATGCGCAAACAAAAAAAAGTACAAGACTCATACGTCATCATGACGGAGCTGGTGTTGCCTAACGACACCAACACACTACACAACCTGATGGGTGGCCGCATGATGCACTGGATGGACATTGTTTCGGCTATCGCTGCACAAAAGCACTCCAACCGAATTGTGGTGACAGCCTCTGTGGACAATGTTTCTTTCTCTGAAAGTATAAAGCTGGGTAACGTGGTTACGCTGGAAGCTAAAGTGACGCGTGCCTTTAACTCTTCGATGGAAGTACACATTGTTGTATTTGCAGAAGACATACCAAGCGGCAGAAAAGTAAAAACAAACCAGGCCTTCTTCACCTTTGTCGCGGTGGATCAGTTGGGGAACCCGATCGATGTGCCGGAGGCTATTCCAGAAACAGAAGAGGAAATCAGGTTGTATGATGGCGCCCTGCGTCGTCGTCAGCTGCGCCTGGTGCTTGCCGGACGCATGCAGCCAAGCGAGGCAAATGAGCTACGCTCTATCTTCGATATTAAAGAAGACGCACAAGGATAAGGATAGATCAGCATGGCAGGACTGCAGGCAGACGAGTTAAACAGCGAGTTTTTTAGAAGCTTTATGCCCGAAACCATTTACCTGGTGGAGGGAGATGCGCCTGTGCCTGTTGTGCAGCCAGAGCAGCATACTCCTGTTCAGGCGGCAGAAGTAGGTATACCTGCCAGAGAAACTGCCCCTGATGCGCCAGCTATAGCTCATGAAGCTGTTGAACAGGTACCCAAAGCTATACCGGCTATACCTAAAATGCCGCCTGCTCAACCTGCTACCAGAAAGTTTGAGGTGCTCGGTGAGCACAAACGCGGGGTGGTGGTGCTGGTCACCCTGCCAGCGCAGGAGTTTGGAAAGCTGCCGCAGCTGGAGTTTCTGCAGAAGATTCTGCGTGCCATTGGCTTGCAAGCTGCAGATGTTGCCTATGTAAATAATATCTCAGGAGAAACTGCCCGTTTCGAGGAGCTGCGCCAGGAGCTTACGGTAAATTACATAATTAGCTTTGCCAGCCGGTTGGATACCGAGTTTCCGCATGAGAAGTTCACGCTGTACAACCCTGTGCAGGTAGATGGCGTGCCGGTCGTGTTCTCGCAGGCACTGGCGATGCTGGAAAATGATGTGGAGCACAAAAAGATGCTCTGGAACGCCTTGCGGCAGGTATTCCTGTAAGCCCCATGAAGCCTTAAAAACAAAAAAGCCTTTCCGGATCCGGAAAGGCTTTTTTGTTGTAATGCTATACTGCTTTATTTTAGAAGAGAGGCCAGTTTCTGCTCCAGTTCTTCCCCGCGCAGGCCTTTGGCGATGATCTTTCCTTCCGGGTCTACCAGCACTGTCTGTGGAATGGCCGTTACGTTGTACAGCTGAGCGGCACTGCTCTCCCACCCTTTCAGGTCAGATACGTGTGGCCAGGTCAGCTTGTCGTCAGCGATGGCTTTCAGCCACTTGTCGCGCGACTGGTCCAGGGATACACCGAAAATCTCGAAGCCCTCCCCTTTGTTTTTGTACTCATTGTACATCTTCACCACGTTCGGGTTCTCTTTGCGGCAAGGTCCGCACCAGCTGGCCCAGAAGTCGATCAGTACGTACTTTCCGCGCAGCGATGATAGCGACTTAGAGTCTCCTTCCGGCGTTGGCAAAGAGAAGTCAGGTGCCGTTTGGCCAATGGCGGTGCTGCGGTAAGGCTGCAGGCGCTCGTTCAGCATGGCCGTGTACTTTGAGTTCGGGATGTTCTCGTTAAACAAATGGGCCATGCTGTCGGCAAACGCAAAGTCGTTTACCGGATCGATCAGGCTGGCCGTACCGAAGGCTGACACTACAGAGCCGGGGTGCTGCGCGATAAAATCTTTTACCTTGCGCTGCAGTACCAGGTACTCCTGACGGATTTTCTCGGCCTCCTGCTCATTTCCCTGCTGCATGGCCTGGCTAAAGCGCTGCTCCAGCTCCATTTGTTGCAGGCGCGACTCGTTAACCAGCTTATTCAGCTCTTGAAACAGCCTGGTGTCCTCTGAGCCTTCGACTTTTGCTGTGCCGTTAATGTCCTTGGCATCAGCCTCTACTTTGATCTTGCCGCTATCAAGCACCAGCATCAGCCCGTTCTGCTGATCCATGCTGAGACGGTAGAACGTAGGCTCCTCCACCTTGCCTTCGAACGCGAAGGTACCGTCCTGGTTGATCTCAGCGGTATCGCGTGGGATAAACTGTTGCGGACCCAGTTCAAACAGGTAAATCTGCCCTGACGAGGCATTGTTGAGCTTGCCCTCCAAGGTATAGCTGTTGGCGCCGTTTGAGGTGGACTTGTTTCCCTGGCAACTCACAAGGATGACGGCAGCCGAAGCTGCCATCACTACTTTCTTCAGTATCATTTGCTATGGTTTACGCATTTAAAGTTTCACGAAGCAGCTGGTTCGCAACTTTTGGATCAGCCTTACCCTTCGTCTTTTTCATGATCTCTCCCATAAACATGCCAATTAAGGACTGCTTACCGGCTTTATATTCCTCTACCTTCGCAGGATTAGCGTTCAGCACCTCTTTGACGATCTGCACAAGCTCATCTGCATCAGACTCCTGCAGCAGGTTCTGCTCCTCTGCCACCTGCTGTGCCGTGGTGTTCGGGTGCTCCAGCATGTATGGGAAGATCTTTTTGGCGGCCACGGAATGACTTACCTTGTTCTCATCCACCAGGGCGATAATCTGTGCAATTTGCTCCGGTGCCAGCGGGAAGTCCTTGATATGCAACTGCAGTTCGTTCAGGTAAGACTTTACTGGACCCATTACCCAGTTAGAGGCAGCTTTGTAGTTCGTGGTGTGCTGTGCCAGTTGCTCAAAGAACAACGCGATCTCCTTTGCATCGGTCAGTACGGCTGCATCATACTCCGGCAGGCCAAACTCGTTCACAAAGCGCTTGTATAGCTCCTGCGGCAGGCTTGGCATGGCCGCTTTGATACCTTCCAGCCACTCCTGCTCAATCACCAACGGCGGCAGGTCCGGCTCCGGGAAGTAGCGGTAGTCGTTGAGCGTTTCTTTGGAACGCATGGCTGTGGTAGTGCCCGTGTTGGCATCGAAGTTACGGGTTTCGCCGTCTACCTTGCCTCCATTTTCCAGCACTATGATCTGGCGCTCGATCTCGTGCTCAATGGCACGTTGCACGTTGCGGAAGGAGTTCATGTTCTTCACCTCTACTTTAGTGCCCCACAGCGGAGAGTCCTTCAACATGACGGAGATGTTGGCATCGCAGCGCAAGGAGCCCTCCTCCATGTTGCCGTCGCAGATGTCCAGGTATTTTACCAGGCGCTTGATCTCGGTCAGGTAGTTGTAAGCCTCCACGGAGTCACGGATGTCCGGCTCTGACACGATCTCGATCAGAGGTACCCCCGCACGGTTGAAATCCACCAGGGTTTCGATCTCCCCTGGCAAGTGCATGGACTTGCCGGCATCTTCCTCCATATGGATGCGGGTAATACCGATACGCTTGTCGTTACCTTCTGCATCTTTCACCACAATATGGCCATGCGTACAGATCGGTGTTTTGTCCTGAGTGATCTGGTACCCTTTCGGAAGGTCCGGGTAGAAGTAGTTTTTACGTGCGTACACGTTGTAGCGGGTGATCTCGCTGTTGGTGGCAAGGCCCATTTTCACGGCCATCTCCACCACTTTTTTGTTCACGCGTGGCAAGGTGCCCGGGTGCCCGAGCGTAATCACACTCAGGTTGGTGTTCGGCATCATGCCGTACTCCGTAGAGTCTGAGGAGTAGGCTTTGCTCTTGGTCAGTAGCTGTGCGTGTACCTCTAAGCCAATGATAGCTTGGTACTTGTCTCTAATCGCTTTATCCATCTGTTTAAGTACAGATTATCCGTTTAATGAGTTCTTTACTAGTTCAATTGCCTTTGCCGGTACAGCCTCCAGGCCGGAAGTGTCTTTACCACCCGCTGTGGCGTAGAAGGGCTGTCCGCCGCCGCCACCTTTGATCTCCTTGGCCAGTTCGCGTACCAGCTGGCTGGCGTTCAGGTTCTTCTCCTGCACCAGGTTGTCGGAGAGCATCACGGCGATCTGTGGTTTGCCGTCTATTTCGGCTGCCAGTACCAGTACCAGGTTTTCTACCACCTGGCGCATGTCGAAGGCAAGTTTTTTCAGATAGTCCGAGTTGCTTACATCCACACGCTCAGCCACCAGGTTAATGCCATTCAGCTGCTGTGCACGCTGTGCCAATGAGTCTTTCAGGCTGCCTAACTGCTTCAGTTCGTACTGCTCCAGTTGCTTTTGTAGCGTCTTGCTCTCCTCCTGCAGTTTCTGCACCGCACCGGAGACATTGCTTTGCGTGTTGAGTACCTCGCGCACGGCATGCAGCTCATCAAGTTGTGCCTGCACGAAATCCTCGGCAACCTTTGCGGTGATGGCTTCTATACGGCGCACGCCCGCTGCTACAGAACTCTCCGACACGATCTTGAAGTAACCGATCTCGCCGGTGTTGTACACGTGCGTACCGCCGCAAAGCTCAACCGAGTGATCCCGGTCAAACGCAATGACCCGCACAAAGTCGCCGTACTTCTCACCAAACAGAGCCATGGCACCCATGTCCCGCGCTTCGGCCAGCGGCACATTACGCTGCTCTTCCAACGGAATGCTTTGGCGCACGCGCTGGTTCACAATGTGCTCTATCTGGCGCAGCTGAGCATCCTCTACCTTGGCGAAGTGCGAGAAGTCGAAGCGCAACATTTTCTCGTTCACCAAGGAACCTTTCTGCTGCACGTGCTCACCCAGTACAGTGCGCAGGGCGGAATGAAGTAAATGGGTAGCCGAGTGGTTTTTGCGGATCAGGTTACGGCGCTCCAAGTCAATCTGGCTGTGGAAGGGCGCCTCTATCTCCTTCGGTAGCTTGTTTGTGATATGCAGGATCAGGTCGTTCTCCTTACGCGTATCCAATACTTCTACCTGCTCGGTATCTGACATCAGGTAACCGGTATCGCCTACCTG
>JAJLKL010000268.1:0-2731 GCA_033838975.1 Hymenobacteraceae bacterium
CCCGGACATTGATATAACCACTTTCGCGCAGTACCCGGTTAATATGCACCGGCTGACTGACGTCCGATATCCCGTATTCTGACAGCACCATCACCTGGGCCCCCTTATCTTCATAGAAGGAAATCAGGTCACCTGCCACGGCGTCGATCTCCTGCAGGTCTTTGGCAATGCGCGGGTCGGAAGGCCCGAGGCGCTGCAGGTTATAATCGAGGTGGGGGAGGTAAATAAGCGTGAGCGTCGGGTCGTACTGGTCGTCTACTAGTTTAGAGGCCTCAGCGATCCATTTGCTGGACTTGATGGAGGTTTTCGGGCCCCAGTAATTGAACAGCGGAAAGGTGCCCAGTTCTGCCTGCAGCTTGTCGCGCAGGGCGGCGGGTTGGGTATAGCAGTCGGGAAGCTTACGGCCGTCGGCCAGGTACTGCGGGCGCGGCGTCAGGGTGTAGTCGGCGGAGGTGTTCATGTTATACCACCAGCCCATATTGGCCACCGTAAAGCCAGGGTCTGCGGCCTTGGCTACTTCCCACACCTTCGGCGCCTGTACCAATTTGTTGGACTGTCGCCACAGTTTCACCTCGTCCTCATCCCGGAAGTACCAGCCGTTGCCCACGATGCCATGCTCCTCCGGCCATTTGCCTGTCAGGTAGGTAGACTGAGCGGAGCATGTGACGGCCGGAAGAACCGGCTGTATACTTGCCTGCTGCGCATCGGCTGCCCACTGCCGCAGGAAAGGCGTATGTTTACCGATGAGTGACTTCGTGAGGCCTACTATGTTCAGGACTACCGTTTTCTGCATCTTTTGTCTCGTTAATGGTTGTGATAACCCACTCCAGTTCCCGCTGAATGGATTCAGAAAGGTCTTTTTTGAGGTCTTCCGGCAACACGTCCCAGGTATATGTCTCCACCTCCAGGTGCTGCGTTTTCGGGTCTCTCTGGAGCAGCCTGAGTACCTCCACGATGTCCTCCTGGGTAGACTGAAGCCCGTTGTACGCTTGCGTGAAGAGCGGTACGTGGAAGTGCGTGCGCCACTCCACGGCATTCGGCTTGCGGATATGCTGCAGGGCGAAGGTCAGGTCGGGGTACTGGGTTAGCTGCCCGTCATTGCTGCGCTCCACCACCTGGTGCAGGTAAGTGGACTCGGCAAAAGAGGTCATGACTTCCGCTATCTCGCCACGCGTTTCCACATCTTCCGGTAAGGAGGTCTTCAGGGCGGCGCTCAGCTGTACCTTGCCAATCCGGATGCCGGCATGCTTCAGTTTAGCGAAGGCCTCGGCAGGCTTCTCGTAGGCAAGGGCAAAGTGACAGACATCGTAGCACAGCTGGATGTGCTGCAGTACAGCCTCCTCTGCTTCCTGTTTCGTGATTTCCTGCGACTCCTGTAGCTTTTTTATACCTAACGGCAGCAGCCACTCCTGGTAATAGTTGATCACCTCCTTGGAGTTCTCCAGCAGCCCGTCCGGCTCCGGCTCCAGGTCAATGTGAACGGTCTTGCCGGTCAACCTTTTCAGTTGCAGGAGCTCCTCGGTGAGCCTGATGAGGTTGTTGGTGGCGCTGGTATAGATGGCTTTCTTTTTAGAGGCTTCCTCCTCCAGCATCCACGGCTTATAGGAGAGGGGAGAGGTAGAGATACTGCCTTCTATGCCTGCCGGGAGCAGCTCAGCCAGGATCTTTGCCAAATTTAGGGTATAGTTCAGGCGCTCTCCGTTACTCCAGTCGGGGCTGTGTACCCTGTCTTTGACTGCCTGGTGATGAAAGCCGCCGTACGGGAAGCCGTTCATGGTGAACACATACAGGTCCTGCTCATGCAGCCACTTTTTAAAATTCTGTAACTCCTGCCCCTGCAGCAGCTCCAGGCTAGCCTTGTTGGAGAGGCGCAAACCAATGCCAAACGGCTTATCAGGGGAGAGCTTCTTTTTCAGGTCAGGGACGTAAGTTTTCAGGTTCTGGAAAACCTCAGACCAGGTTTCACCGGGGTGGATGTTGGTACAGTAGGTAAGATGGTAGCCTTTATCCAGTTGCATGTTTTGCTTGTTAAGTGAGAAGAAGCGGCCTCTCTGCTCAGGTGGCCGGATGTAAAATGCAGTTATACTTGCGCGAGCGGCTGAAGTTGGTATTTCTTTTGCAAAAGTGTTACAGCCTCCTGTAGAAGTGCCTCGTCCAGGTGATGTACTTCCACGCCCTGTCCGATCTTGCTGAGGAGCATGACGGTCAGCTGCCCGCCCAGGTGCTCCCGGAACTCTGTCAGCCCTCTGAGGATGTGAAGCTGCCCGGAAGCGTCCTGCTGCGACAGCTGAGGCGCATAAAGCTCGAACCCTAGCGCTTGCAGTAGCTCCAGCACATCGCTGCATTCTGCCTCTGTGATCATGCCTTTCAGCCAGGAGTAGGTCACGTCCAGGGCAATGCCAATGGCCACGGCCTCGCCGTGGCGCAGGCCGTAGTTGCTGAGCTGCTCCAGCTTGTGTGCTGCCCAGTGGCCGAAGTCCAGCGGCCGGGAAGAACCGAATTCAAACGGGTCGGCACCGCCAATGTGCGCTACATGCAACTCGGCGCAGCGGTGAATCAGTTGCTGCATTGCCGCCATGTCGCGCTGCACCAGCTTTTGGGTGTTCTGTTTGATGAAATGGTAAAAGGCGACGTCCTTGATCAGGGCAACTTTCACCGCCTCGGAAATGCCGGAGCGCCAGTCGCGGTCGTTTAGGGTGAGCAGAAACTCGCTGTCGTTGATGACGGCGAA
>JAJLKL010000269.1:0-14831 GCA_033838975.1 Hymenobacteraceae bacterium
GTATGGCTGTAAAGAGTCTTTAGTGGATGCGATCCGCCGTGCTACGGATGTGATGATGGCTGGTAAAGTAGCTGTAGTGGCTGGATACGGTGACGTAGGCAAAGGTTCTGCCGCTTCATTGCGTGGTGCCGGTGCCCGTGTAATCGTAACAGAGATTGACCCGATCTGTGCATTGCAGGCTGCCATGGACGGTTTTGCGGTTAAGAAAATGGTGGATGCCGTGAAAGAGGCTGATATCGTGGTAACTGCTACCGGTAACAAAGACATCATCGGTGAGCGTGAGTTCCGCCTGATGAAAGACAAGACCATCGTTTGTAACATCGGCCACTTCGACAACGAGATTGATATGGCTTGGCTGAATAAGAACTACGGCAACACAAAAGACGTGATCAAGCCGCAGGTTGACCTGTACAACATTGATGGTAACGATATCATTGTGCTGGCAGAAGGCCGTCTGGTGAACCTGGGCTGTGCTACCGGTCACCCATCTTTTGTAATGTCTAACTCCTTCTCAAACCAGACACTGGCGCAGATTGAGCTTTGGACAAACGCCGATGCGTATGAGAACAAGGTGTATACCCTGCCTAAGCAGCTGGATGAGAAAGTTGCCCGTCTGCACTTAGGTAAGATAGGTGTCGAGCTGGATGAGTTAACACCAGACCAGGCTAATTACATTGGTGTGGAGGTAGAAGGTCCGTACAAGCCAGAGTACTACAGATACTAATCCCTGAAAAGAAAGCAGAAGTATTTGCTTAAGTATAAACAGAAAGGCCGGTGCTAAGCATCGGCCTTTCTGTTTATTTTAATACCTGTTTCTTCTGTGTATATACCTTGGCGACTGTAGGAGGAATAGCAAGCCTGGGAAGCCTTGTCAGAAAGCAACCTGCGTAGTGGCGAGTGTCCTAGGGGTGCGGTGCCGTCTTAGCGTTAGTCCGCTCAAATAATGTTGAACCGGGACATCAACGTCTTTTTGTACGACTTCCCGATTGGAATATCTCCTTTTGCAAACACAACAGAGTTTTCCTCCAGCGCCTCGATCTTGTCGAGGTTGGCGATGTAGGAACGGTGCACGCGCACGAAGTTCTGTGACGGCAGCTTTTGCTCCATGTCCTTCAGGGTAGAGCTGACCAGGTACTTCTGGTCCGCCGTTACGATAAACGAATAGTTGTCATAGGCTTCCACCCATAGTATTTCGCTGTAGTGTACCTTTATGATCCGGTGCTTTACCTTTACGAAAATATAGTCTGCAGCCATGTCCTGCTCTTTGTGGCTAACCTGAGCACCATTCGCCTCTTTTCCCTTGTGGTTGTTGTCGTGCTTGTAGAGAGCGATCTCTATGGTGGAGCGCAGGCTCTTTTCGTCGTAGGGCTTCACCAGGAACCCGTCCGGCTCTGTTTTTTTGGCTCTGTCTATGGTGGCATGGTCGGCGTAGGCGGTCAGGTAAATGAAAGGAATCCCGAACTCCTGCTTTATACGCGAACCTATCTCTACACCGTCAGTTTCCCCACGCAGGTTAATATCCAACAGCACCAGGTCAGGTTGTGTCTCCCTGATCATGTCAATGGTGTCTTCGCCTGAATCTATTGCACACGTTTCGTAACCTAACTCCTCTAGGCTGGCAGCAAGATCCTCCGCGATGATGACCTCGTCTTCTGATATAAGAATTTTTGGTTTTGTCATAGCATTAGGTACTTACGTGAAATTTAAAATTATGATGGTAAAACAAAATGAAATATTGCTTTTGTGCCATTTATATTTTCAAAGTCAATATGCCCGTTTAGTTTTCGGCTGAGCGATTTAACTAGCTGTAAACCAAAAGAATGTTTGCTTTTGTTTTCGAAGTTGGCGGGCAATCCTACACCATTGTCACTTACGGTTAAAGTATAAAAGCTGTTATCCTGTTGCTCCAGTATAATTCGCAGTAGCCCCTGCTGTTCCTGGGGGAAGGCATACTTGAGGGTGTTGGAAACGAGTTCGTTCACGATCAGGCCCAGGGTAATGGCAGAGTCGATGTCTACCTGAATCGGGGGAAGCTGCAGCTCTAGCCGTACATCGTCCTGGCTCACCCCATAGGAGGCGTAAAGGCTGTCGCATATCTCCCTGAAATAACTCTCAAGGTCTATGTGCGCCAGGTCATCGTGGAGGTAGAGGCGCTCGTGCAGCAGGGCCATGGAACGGACCCGGCTGCGGATAGCCTGCATAACCTCCAGTGCCGCCGGGTCCTGTACGTGCCGTGCCTGCAGGTTCAGGAGGCTGATCACGATCTGGAGGTTGTTCTTTACCCGGTGGTGAATCTCCTGCAGCAGTGTCTCCTTCTCTCGGTTTTTCCGCTCCAGCAGCCGGGTGCGGTTGTTTACCTTCATCTCCAGCAGCGTGTTCATCTTTACAAGGCTGCGCTCCCGGATCCTGACGATGCTGAGCACGGCGCCCGCCACCACCAGCAGCAGCACGCCCACAAACCACTCGCGTCGCCAGATAGGGGGTACAATGGCAAAGGTATAGGTGGCGGGGCGGGGAGTCCAGTAGCCGTCGTTGTTCTGGGCGAGCAGTTCGAAGGTGTAGGTGCCGGGGGTAAGGTTCGGGTAGCTGGCAAAAGACCTGTTCGTTGCCGGGGACCACTGCTCCTCGTAGCCACGCAGCCTGTACCTGTACTTTACCTGCTCCGGCCCTGACATGCAGATGCCGAAAAAGTCGAAGGTCAGGTGGTTCTGTGTGTGGGGAAGCCGTAGGTTAACCGGAAGCTTCGTGAGGGAGTCTACGGTATAGCCCAGCGCCCGCCAGTCGGTAGGCTTCTGGTACAGCATGACGTCCTTGATCATGGTCGCGGGGTAAACCTTGTTTCTCTGGTCCAGGTCAGGGAGGTAGTTGGTGATACCCTTCGTTGTGCCAAACCACACGTTCCCGTCCTCAGTCTGGGTAATGGCGTTGTAGCCGATCTCGTTTCCCTTGAAGCCGTTATGGCTGGCATAGCTGCGCAACTGCAGGCTTCCGGTCTGCCGCAGCGGTGGCAGCTCTATCTTCAGCATGTTACGACTGGTGCCTACCCACAAATTGTCCTTGCTGTCTACAAAGAGTCCTTTGATGCTCTCACTCGTCAGTCCCTCAGCGGAGGTGATCAACTTAGGCTCCGCCCATTTCTCGCTCAGGACCATGATCCCGTAGTTAAAGCCCCCAAAGTAAAGCACCCCGTGCTGGTCCTCGGCTATGGAGGTAACCTCCTCGAACTGGAAGCCCTCAAACTCCGGCGCCTTCATTAACTTGTTGTTCTGAAGCTTGTACACGCCGCTGACAGTTCCAAACCAAAGCCTGTTTTTGCTGTCCTGCAGGATGTGGTATATCCTGAGGGGCAGTGTGGCATCGGAGGGGTGGTAGTTCACAAAGCGCCCCTTGGAGTAACAGGATACCCCGCTGGCGGTTGCAAACCAGAGGTTGCCCCTGGTGTCGGGCCTGCACTGGTATACCTCATCTGCGGCTAGTCCTTTGGCCTTGTTGTAGTGGATGGAAGTGTCCGGCTTTAGGTGCCAGGCCCCGTTGCTTGTGGATACCCACATCTCCTCCTCATTCTGAAACCAGATATCGTTTACCGTGATGTCCTGTGGCCAGGCGGCTCTGCTAAGCCAATGGTGCCGTCCGTTCTCCATGTAGGCGGCTTTGCCCTCATCGGTGCCGAACCAGACCCGGCCTCTCGGGTCCTGCGTGAGGGCTGTGATGCGAGGTTCACTCAGTGAGCCGAACTCGAAGTAGTGCACAAACCATGGTGCCACGTACTGCTGCAGCCCATAGCCGTTGGTGCCTATCCATACATTTCCCTCTATGTCGGTGGCCAGGGTGGTGATGCGCTTGGTGCGGAGGCCGTTGTGGCGGGTCAGGTGGGTGAAGCTTTTGCCATCGTACTTTACCACACCGTTTTGCCGAAGTCCTATCCAAAGGTTCCCATAGGTATCGTGTGCAAAGCTACTGACGGCCGGACTCATGATGGACTCGGGCAGGGGGAGGGGAGCAGGGAGGCTGTCATGGATATAGGCGGGCCCGGCTTCCGTGCCCACCCAGATCGTGCCATCCCTGTTCCGGGAGAGTACGGTGATGTTGTTGGAGGGTAAGTTGCTGTTCTCTGCTGAAAGTCTCTCTACCTGCTGACCTGCTATCCTGTAAAGCCCTTCGGTTCGGGAACCGATCCAAAGCACCCCCTCCGGGGTATGCAGTACGGTGTTATAAGGTTGGGTCGGGAGAGGGGTGTATTGTCGAAAGTGCTTACCAGTATAATAAAAAATGCCTTGTTCGGTTGCCACCCAAATGTTCTCAGCGCGGTCTTCCGCTATGCTGTTGATGGTCTTGGCCGGCAGGCCCTGTTCCGCACCGTATGTCCTGAACTTTACACCGTCATAGCGCACCACGCCTCCGTCAGTAGTGCCGATCCAGAGGTGCCTGCGGCTGTCTTCAAAGATCCTGGAGATGTTGTTGCTGCTTAGTCCCTCGTCTTTGGTGTAGGTGGTAAAGTCGCGGCCGTTAAAACAGCTGACCCCGCCCCGTGTTGCCAGCCACAGCTGCCCTTTGTAGTCCTGCAGAATATCGTTCACCTGCGACTGCGGCAGACCTTGCTCCAGGGTCCAGTTGCGGAAGTTATACTGCTGCGACAAAGAAACATGCCCCGCTACTAGCAGGCACAGGAGTAGAAGTAAGCGCATAAGGTACATCAAGGCCATGATACAGTTGCCTTCGATGGCTGCTTAAAGGGTGCGCTGCGCCTGAACGAAGGTATAGGGTATAAACCTGCTTACGGATGTACCGCTAAAAAGTATTCGCTAAGTCAGTTACATTGATTTAGCGAATATCAAAAACATGGTGGTAAACTGCAGAAATAAGATAGTTGGCAGCCTACCTAGCTGCATTGTGAGCTGTATAGAGTAGCTATTGAGAGACGTACAGCACCTCTTTGGCAGGAAAGATCCGGTCAAGCAGGGTGATCAGGCGTATCTTTGTGTTCTTTAGCTTGTTCCGCACCGGTAGCTTGGTGAAGTCAAAGCGCCGCATACGCTCGATGTCCTGCTGTGGCGTATAAGCCTTCAGCTGCGACTCCAGAAAGAAATCAGCGATGGCCGCATTCCAGATTTCTTTGGCGGCCCAATAATGTCCAACCCAATGGCTGGCAGGCTGCAGGCCGTAGACCTTATCTAACGCGATGGACACAGCATACTGCTCCAGCATAAAGCTGGTCACCTGGGCTTCGAGCATCTCATCACAGATCTGCAAGGCTAGCCGGATTGCCTCCAGGTTCCGTTGTGCAGGTATGCCGATCACACCGGAGTTCCACATGGTATGGTCTTCGGTGATTGTAATTCCGGCAAAGGTCCTGCCTTTCACCCGGTTCCACATCCTTACAACAGTTTTACTCTTTTGCTCCGACAGCTTCCCCTCTTCCTCATGCATTAGGGCGGTACCCTGGGAGAGCAACTGCTCAAAGTCAAGCTTGTCCCGGTACAGGAAAGTGTCTGAATCCAGGTACACCACGGGCACCTGCCCGTGCTGCAGCACAAAATGCTCCAGCGCCTTTATCTTGATTCTGAAAAGGTAATTCTTTTCCCCTCTCCACTCCTGCAGCAGGTCTTTCGTAAGTGTGACCACCTTCACATGGTCACTGAGGTGCTGGTAGAACTCAGGGTGATCGGTGTAAACATGAACCGTATGCTGCTCTTCCTTTCTGCAAAGAAAGGAAAGGATACAGAAGTTAGCCTGGTAATGGTTCTTGATGTTAGGGCCAAACGTTAAAAAAAGTAGGTTCATGCTTTAAAAATAGTGGTGCATAACAATAAGCGCAGGCGTGATTTCCTAGGCCGGTCGGGCTTTTACTAACCCCTGTTGATGGAGCAGGTCTTCCAGCTTCTCAAAGCTGCTTGCACCACCTGTTGCCGTATTTCCTGTAAGATCGATCTTCAAAAAGTCACGCTTCCAGAAGGCCAGCAAACGGGCCGGCACTGCGCCTTCTATCAGGTGTTCCGAGTAGAACGTTCCGCTGCGGGCTTTTTGCCTGTAATCTCTGATCAAATTCTGTGCGGGCACTGTGTCACCGTAGGCAACCACCACATACTCGCCAGTGGCCGCAGCAATCACCTGCTGCAGCGCCGAGGCACAGTGCATGACCTCCGGCGACGGCCAGTAACGAACCCGCGCAGGGGCAGCTCTGGCAGCCTCTTCCTTTTCGGCGGCGGATACCTCGCCCGGAGTAACTACAATAATCTCCTCCGGAGAGTTCGTCAGCGCCTCGAACTTTGCCCTACTTGCCCCTAAGGCGCCTTGCTCCGGAGAGGGAATAAGCACCAGGGTGATCTGCAGCCCAAGGTTCGCCTCGTGCAGCTTCATGTACTTGTAAAAGGCGTTCGCCGCGTTGGTGAAGGAGATCGTCAGGCCCTCGTAGCCATACAGGAAACCTTTCTGCAGAACATAGTTTCTGAAAAACGAGAAAGCGCCCTTGCAGTAGCTCTTGAAAGGGGAAGACCGCTTGATGAACCTGTTCTCCTCCGCAAAAAGAGAGGTATACTTGTCCGACTTCTGGATCAGCTGCGAAATGGAGTCGTAGGAGTAGTGGTTCAGCGTGCCTTTCAGCCGCTGTACCTGCAACCCCTCTGTTTGGATGTACTCATGAACCGACAGGTCGGCGAACCGTGTTGTTTCTTTATGGTACAGGCGTTCTACGTAATCGTTGTCCCAGCCACAGGCTTTGATTAACCTTTTGCGGTAGAAGTTGTTTCGTTTAAAACTGTACACCACGTGTGGTACGCTCAGGTTTAGCTGCAGCAGTTCCTGCATTAGCTCTTTTGTCAGCACCTCGTCGCTGTCGATGGACAGTATCCAGGGGTGGGCGGCATGGCTGGCGGCCAGGTTCTTCAGGGGACCAAAGCCTATAAAAGGCGAGTGCACCACCTTCACGTTAGGGAACTGCCCGGCAACGGCAAGGGTGCTGTCGGTAGAGCCGTTGTCCAGCACGATCACCTCCTCAAAATCCTGCAGGGTATGGAGGCAGGCCGCCAGGTGCTTTTGGCTGTTTTTGGTGAGAATGGTAACTGAAATGGGACTGCGCATGCGTTCGGAACCTGCCTTAGAGGAAAAGATCAGGTTCAAAATTACACAGATAGCCGGTAATTTCGGTGAAAAAATTCCGGGTCTGTACTAAAACTTCTAAATCACGTATGAAGCTACTGACTAAATAATCATTCTCCTGCTAATGAGCCTAGGGCAACAGCGCAACCCTTGAGCGATAAGCAGGGTATGTAATTAAAATTCCTATATTTGCGTGCATCACGCGAATGAGGACTTTACCTAAGTACAAAATTCAAGTAGATGAGCGAGCAAACAGGTAAACAGATGAGTAAAGAGGAAAAGGACGCAAGGTTCGAGGCCGAACTATTGCCTGTGCTGGACCCTTTGTACAACTTTGCCTACAGGCTCACCTTAGACGAAGACGATGCCAATGACCTGGTGCAGGAAACGTATCTGAAGGCATACCGCTTTTTCGACTATTTCGAGCAAGGAACTAATGCCAAGGCATGGCTGTTCCGAATCCTGAAGAACTCATTCATAAATGAGTTTCGGAAGAAGAGCAAGCAGCCTGCCAAGGTAGATTACAGCGAGGTTGAAGGTTATTACAACTCCGAGGATATAGAAGGTGAGAGTGGCGTGGCTACTACCACCGATATGCGCACCGAAAGCGTGCAGGACCTGATCGGGGATGAGGTGGCAAGCGCCCTGAATGCTTTGCCCGTCGACTTCAGAACCGTAATTATACTTTGTGATTTGGAGGGGTTCACCTACGAGGAGATGGCCAAAATACTGGACATCCCGATCGGTACCGTTCGTTCCAGGTTGCACCGCGCCCGAAACTCTTTAAAGGAGAAGTTGGAAAAATATGCCAAAAGCATGGGTTATAACAGTTAGAATTTAAGAGTTGAGTAAAGATGGAATCGAAATTTACAGAAGTGTACCCAAGAACGTCGGACGAAGGCAACGAGACTGATTGCGACAAAGTATCCGACATGCTGGACCTCGTCATCGACGGCGAGGCCACCTCAGAAGAACAGACCTTTTTTAACAGCCACATCGAAGATTGTGTGGGTTGTTTCGAAAGCCATCAGAAGCAAAAGCTCCTCAAAGGCCTTGTCAGTGGGCACCTCAAGCGCGTGATTGTTCCGGAAAGCCTGGCACACTCTATCAAAGCGAAAATTCAAGAAACTGTATAACCCCTAATGCAAGGTAAAATCATCATCTTTTCGGCCCCATCCGGTGCCGGCAAAACCACTATTGTAAAGCACCTGCTCAGCGTGAACCCGAACCTGAGCTTCTCCATTTCGGCCTGTACCCGTGATAAGCGCGGCCGGTCTGAGGAAAACGGAAAAGATTACTACTTCATTACGCCAGAGGAGTTCAAGAAGAAAATCGCGAACGATGAGTTCGTGGAGTGGGAAGAGGTGTATGAAGGGGCCTTCTACGGCACGCTCAAGTCTGAGATCGAGCGCATCTGGAAAAGCGGCAAGCACGTGATCCTGGACGTGGACGTGAAAGGAGGCCTGAGCATCAAGCATTTCTACAAAGACCGTGCGCTGGCGGTTTTCGTTAAGCCCCCGTCAATCGATGAGCTGGCCAAGCGCCTGACAGCACGTAATACTGATTCTGCATCCAGCATCTCCAGCCGGGTGTTCAAGGCCAAGTTTGAGATGGAGTTTGAGGATCAGTTTGACAAGGTGATTGTGAACGATGACCTTAACAAAGCCTGTGCAGAAGCCGAAAAACTGGTAAATGAGTTCCTGAACGCTGAACCTGCCATTGTATGAAAGTAGGGCTGCTGTTTGGCTCCTTCAATCCCATTCATATAGGCCATCTTATACTTGCCAACTACATGGCCACTAACACCGACCTGGATACAGTGTGGCTGGTGGTGTCGCCGCAGAACCCGTTTAAGCCCAGCAACACGCTGCTGCACGAGTTCGACCGGCTGCACATGGTGTCACTGGCCATCGCTGATAACCCGAACCTGGGGGTGTCGAACATAGAGTTCAGCATGCCCAGGCCAAGCTACACTATTGACACGCTGACCTATCTGCAGGAGAAGTACCCGAGTTACGAGTTTGTGCTGATCATGGGGGAGGATAACCTGCCGCTGTTCCCGAAGTGGAAGAACTCAGAGCAAATTCTAAAGTACCACCAGGTGTACGTGTACCCGCGCTCGGGCTCTGTCACCACAGAGCTGCCCGATATGCCCAGCGTGACTTTTGTGAAGGCCCCCATCCTGGATATCTCGGCCACCTTCATCCGTAAGTGCATCCGCGAAGAGAAGAGCGTCAAGTACCTGATACCCGATGAGGTAGCCGAGTACATAAAGGTGCACAAGCTGTACCAGTAGCTTCCGGCGCGTCTAAAATATAAGCCCTAAAACAAGAGAAGCCCCACTACCGGTAGCGGGGCTTCTCTTGTGTGGGGCCTGGGGCGCTTTACAGCTCTCAGCCCTGTACCATGTATCTGGTTTACACCGTCATGATCTCTGCCTCTTTCTTGGCAAGCAGCTCGTCGATCTTCACGATGTACGTATCGGTCAATTTCTGTACCTTACCTTCCGCATCACGAACCGCATCTTCTGAAGTACCCTCTTTCTGCAGTTTCTTCAGCGAGTCGTTTACGTCCTTGCGGATGTTGCGGATGCTGATCTTGCCGTTCTCTGTCTCGTTCTTCACCTGCTTTACCAGGTCACGACGACGCTCCTCAGTTAGAGGCGGGATGTTCAGACGGATTGCGTCAGCTTCCTGCTGCGGGTTCAGGTTCAGGTCACTGTTCTTGATCGCTTTGTTGATCTCGCCCAGCATGTTCTTCTCCCAAGGCTTGATCAGCAGGGTGCGTGCATCAGGCGCAGCAATGTTGGCAACCTGAGAGATAGGAGTAGGAGACCCGTAGTAGTCAACACGCAGGTCTTCTACCATTGCAGGAGAGGCCTTTCCTGCGCGTATCTTGGTGAGTTCCGAGTTTGTGTGTTGTACCGCCTTTTGCATAGACTCCTCTGCTTCGCTGAGGTAAAACTGAATTTCTTCCGTCATATCAATTGTAGCTTAATAAGGTTCTTTTGAATTTATAAAGATTGCTTCTGCAAAAATATTAATTTTTATCAGTTTTGCTTCTTGCCTCTCCTGTTTGCAGGTGGTCTACGGTCTCTTTCAGAGAGTCTGCAATGTCCTCCATGCTTACCAGGGTACCCACTTTCTCGCCCTGCACCAGGCGCTTCAGGTTGCCGGACGTGTTCATGTCGAACACAATGATCGGCAAGCCGTTTTCCTTGCAAAGCGTGAATGCGGTCATGTCCATCACGTTCAGGCCTTTCTCGAACACATCCTTAAACGAAATGTTGGAATAGAAGATGGCGTTCGGGTCTTTTTCCGGGTCCGCTGAGTAGATGCCGTCCACGCGGGTGCCCTTCAGTACGACGTCGGCTTCGATTTCGATGGCCCTCAGCGAGGCCGCAGAGTCCGTTGTGAAGTACGGGTTACCGGTACCTGCCCCGAAAATGACCACACGGCCCTTTTCCAGGTGACGTACAGCACGGCGGCGGATGTAAGGCTCGCAGACCTGCTGAATGTTGATGCCGGAAAGCAAGCGGGTATACACGCCCAGTTTCTCCAGCGCACTCTGCAGCGCCATGCTGTTGATAACAGTTGCCAGCATACCCATGTAGTCGCCCTGCACACGGTCCAGGCCTACCTCTTCGGCCTGCACACCTCTGAAGATGTTGCCGCCACCGATCACTACTGCCACCTCTACGCCAAGCCCTGCTACTTCCTTGATCTCCTGCGCGTACTGCATCAGCCGGTTCGAGTCGATGCCGTACTGCTGTTCACCCATCAGCGCTTCACCGCTAAGCTTCAGTAATATTCTCTTGTACTTCACGATTTATACTTTAATTGTTAAGTTTCCTTGATTGTTACAGGTTAATTGAGCAGCTGCCCCTACGGCAACACCAAAAGGCTAGAAAAGAATCAGGACCTGATTTTTTTCTACGTTCTGGCGCACCTGCACCTTTACCTCCTTCACGGTGCCGTCGCCCGGCGACTTGAGGATGTTCTCCATCTTCATGGCCTCCAGGATAAGGATTGGGTCTCCTTTCTTCACCTCCTGGCCCGGCTGCACCTTAATGTCCAGGATCAGGCCTGGCATCGGGGCCTTCACGTCATTCACTTTCTGGGCGTTGGCATCGCTCATACCCAACTTATCCAGTAACAGGTCGAAACGGTCCTTCAGGTGTACCGTCTGCTTAACGCCGTTGATCTTGAAAGTAAAGGTCTTGGTCTGGTAATCGACCTCGATCAGCTCAGCCGTATAAGACTTGCTGTCTTTGATGATGTGGTAGGTGTTGGGGGCGATAGGCTGGATGTCCCAGTCAAAAGGTGTTCCGTTTAAAAGTATGGTGTCTTTTTGAATATCAACCTGCCATGTTTTGCCGTTAGCGGTTTTTACCTGGAGCATCTTGTGAGTATGTGTGGTTTTGACCTTAAAGTTAATTGATTTCTCAGAGTATTTTTAGAACTTGACCTCAAAATTAAAACAATCCATCATGAATCATAGGTTTTTGAGTGTAGTCGGCTTGGCGGCCGCTATGGCCTTTACAACGGGCTGTAGCACCAACAAGGCGGCTGTTGATACGGGTGCAGGAGCAGAAGTAGCAATAGGCAAACCGGCAGCGCCAGCTGACACCGTGCCCGAGTGGGCGCCTAAGAAGCATGGCTTCAACCCTTCCCGTACCAGAGAGCACGACCTGCTGCACACCACCCTGCGCGTGAGCTTTGACTGGGAGAAGCAGTACCTGCATGGCCTTGCCGAACTTACTCTGAAACCCTATTTCTACCCGCAAAGCACGCTTACGTTGGACGCCAAGGGGATGGACATCCACAGCGTGAATCTGATGCAGGGGTACGACGCCACCCCGCTTACGTATGAGTATGACGGGCAGAAGCTTATTGTTAACCTGGGCAAGACCTATACCCGGGAGCAGGAGTATAAGATAGAGGTTGACTATACAGCCAAACCCAATGAGCTAGCCGCCGGTGGCAGCGACGCCATCACCGAAGACAAAGGACTCTATTTTATCAACCCGCTTGGGGAGGAACCCAACAAACCCCGCCAGATCTGGACGCAGGGAGAGACGGAGGCAAGCTCGGTCTGGTTCCCGACGATTGACGCGCCCAATGAGCGCATGACGCAGGATGTGTACATCACCGTGGACCCGAAATTCACGACCCTGTCGAACGGTACTTTTATGTACTCCCGCCAGAATGCCGATGGCACCAAAACCGAGTACTGGAAGCAGGAGCTGCCGCACGCCCCATACCTGGCTATGATGGCCATTGGCGAGTACGCTGTCGTGAAGGATAAGTGGCGCGACGTAGAGGTGAGTTATTACGTGGAGCCGGCCTATAAGGGAACTGCCAAAAAGGTATTTGGAAACACGCCGGAGATGATGGAGTTCTTCTCCCGGAAGCTAGGCGTGACGTACCCGTGGGCAAAGTATGCGCAGGTGGTGGTGCGCGACTTCGTATCGGGGGCGATGGAGAACACTTCCGCCTCTACCTTTATGGAAGACCTGCAAATGAATGAGCGTGAGCTGCTGGACAAAAACTGGGACGGCATCATCGCGCATGAGCTGTTCCACCAGTGGTTTGGCAACTACGTTACGACAGAGTCCTGGGCGAACCTGCCCCTGAACGAAGCATTCGCCAATTACTCGGAGTACCTGTGGGCGGAGCACAAGTATGGGGCAGACGAAGCGGCATACCTGCAGCTGGATGAGTTGGGGCAGTACCTGGATGAGGCAGAGACAAAGCGCGAGCCATTGATCCGCTACCAGTATAAGACCCCGGAAGACATGTTCGACAGCCACTCCTACGCCAAAGGCGGGCGTGTGCTGCACATGCTCCGCCAGCATGTGGGGGATGAGGCCTGGTGGGCGTCCCTGAACCGCTACCTGACAGAAAATAAATTCTCGGATGTAGAGGTTGCCGAGCTGCGCATGGCTTTCGAGGACGTGACGGGCCGCGACTTGATGTGGTTCTTTGATCAGTGGTTCATGAAGCCGGGGCACCCGGAGCTGCAGGTAAGCCATACAGTGGAGAACGGTCAGCTCACCTTGCAGGTAAAGCAGCAGCAGGACACAACCTACATGCCAGTGTATACCCTGCCGCTACAGGTAGCCGTGTGGAGCAACGGAAAGCGGCACGAGTATCAGATCGTGGTCGATAAGGCGAGGCAGACGTTTACCTTCCCTGTGACAGGGCAAGTACAGGCGGTGATTTTCGATGCCGGGCACCAGTTGCTGGGCACCGTCGAGCATCCAAAGTCGGAGCAGGAACTGCTGTACCAGTTTTACCATGCAGGGCATCTGGCGCCAAAGCTGGAGGCGATGACGGAGCTGAGAGACAGGCTGAATGATCCGGAGGTGCTTCAGATGATGCAGGCTGCCCTGAAGGATAATTACTGGCGCGTAAGGAACGCAGCCGTCAACTCCCTGGCGGGTTTGAAGGAACAAAGGCCGGCAGCAGTAGAGGAGCAGGTCAGAAAGATGGCGCTGGAGGACCAGCGTGGCGCCGTGCGTGCCGATGCACTGCTGACCCTAGCCGGCTGGGGGGGCGATAAGTATAAGCCAATTTATGAGCAGGCGCTGCAGGATAGCTCCTACCAGGCTACTGCTGCAGCCATACTGGCCTATGCGGCTACGGGTGCTCCGGATGTAAGGGCAAAGCTGGCGCAATTCGACCAGGAGACAAACGAGGAAGTGGTGCTGGCGCTGGCTACCTACTACGCCGTGCAGGGCGGACAGGAAAAGTATGATTGGTTTATGCGGCAGATAAGAGAGGCGAGGGGAGGAGCCCTGTACTACCTGCTGCAAAGCTACGGCGCGTACCTGGCAGGCAACAGCCCCACCAACACGCCCGAGGCGATCGCGCTGCTCGCAGACCTGGCACAAAACCACAATCTTTACTACGTCAGAATTTCGGCTTACCAGGCACTCATGGTAATGTCTGAGAGGCCTGAAGTGCAGGAATTGCTGCAGGAAATAAAAGAGAATGAGCGAGATGAGCGTGTGCTGGAGGCCATGGGGCAGATGTTCTAAAAAAGAAGGTTGAAAAATTTTTGAACTTTTTTTTCGAGATTATTTGACTTGTATCAAAAAGCGCTTAATTTTGCATCTCCTTAGAACGAACAACTGATCTGAAGTGAACGAATCTAAGGAAGAAAGTTCTGCTGATTTATTGTGAATTAGCGATTGGGGAGATTCCAGAGCGGCCAAATGGGACGGACTGTAACTCCGTTGTTGTAATGACTTCGCAGGTTCGAATCCTGCTCTCCCCACAAGTAATTTTGAGTAACTGGATGAGTGGATAATTGGATCTGACTTTGTTCTTTTGTGCAATCATTCAAAATTAAAATAAGCGGGAGTAGCTCAGTTGGTAGAGCGATAGCCTTCCAAGCTATAGGCCGCGAGTTCGAACCTCGTCTCCCGCTCTCTCAATAAGAGAGTTTTTCTTATTTACGGGTATTTAAAGAAGGAATTTCATGTAGATGGATTTCCTTTTTACTGTAAATAAGGGTTAAGTTCTCAAAGGTAAAAGCCGGTGTAGCTCAGGGGTAGAGTACTTCCTTGGTAAGGAAGGGGTCACGGGTTCAAATCCCGTCATTGGCTCTAAGTCCGTTACGTGTATTTAAAAGCGCGACATAAACTTAAACGTTTTAACCTTAATTTAATATCATACAATGGCTAAAGAAACATTTGACCGTTCCAAACCGCACGTAAATATCGGTACTAT
>JAJLKL010000270.1:0-2915 GCA_033838975.1 Hymenobacteraceae bacterium
ATCCAGCTGGTTGCCGCGACTAAGGTATAATTACCGGATGGCAACTCCTTCGGCAACTGCATATCGCCATAGGCAACACCTTCTTCCACGACCAGGCGTTGGTGGATGATCGTGTTGCCCCTGGCATCCTGAAGCGCGACATACAATGCCCTGCTTGGAGGGTTTGAGGAGTTGCGGTTAACAAAAGCCTTAAACCAAAGTCTCTCTCCGGCAGCGTACCAGGGCTGGCTATGCACGAGCCGCACCCGCTCATCGGCCAGCAGCATTTGCACCTGTGCTGCTCCGGCTACATCCGCTTGCCGCTGTTGTGCGAGCACAGGGTTGCTCAGCAGCGGAATGGCCAGCAGCCAAAGTATTTTTGTTAGTTTTTTCATGCGCTCATTTGCTAGAATCTGCATCGATAATTTGCCCTGGCCTAGAAGCCAATTGGTTTTTCATTTGTCACGTTGGGGTATAGATAGGTATAGCGACAATCACCCAAAGGCAACTCATAAGGCAACCCCGGGAACGGAGCATACGCCACCCGGTTAATGACGATAAACTTCTCGGCCATGGCAGAGACGGTGAAATAGCCTACTACCAGCTCTTCGGGATCTGCAACACTAAACAGGTTGCCGTTGATACGCGCCGGAGGCGGGTCGAATATGCTGCCCACACTGGACTGTTGCTGACTGAGGAGCCTCCAAAACTCATAGGCCTCTGCCGTGAGTGAAAATTGCCTGATTTTAATGCGGTACCTGGTAGGAATGTCAGCAGGCACAACCACAACAGGCTGCTCAAACAGACTGCCGTTTACCAGACGGTCATCTGCGGTTACCACCTTCGTGTTGATGCTGCCTACATTGGCCCAGCACCGTGAGGGCACAGGCAGGTCACCCACATTGGTAAAGAACTCAAAAACGCCTTCTGTATCCCAGCGGTAATAGTTGCCGCGCTCCGCAGGGTCCTGCACCTGTGCCTTCACCTCAAAGCCCACCGACCTGCGCTCAATTAATACACCCGCTGCGTTTCGGACTACGTCGATGAATTCCTTAAACTCATAGTCTATACCCTGGATGGGCGCCGCCGGGCGAAGCAATTCAGGTCTTGACGCATACTCTCTACCATCGGGCAGTCTGATTTTAAGCGTATAGACCCTGCCCTGCTCCACCCGGAAATCATCTTCCCAAAGCGTATAAACTCCCCTGGCACCTTCCGTTAACTGCATGCTGTTGCCCTGGTTGTCCTGCAAGGTCACTTCGGCCCCGAGCACCGGCTCATTAACGACTATTTTTTTCTCCCCATCAAACGGTTCGGTCCACGAGAGGGTCACTTTGTTTAGCTCCGGCAGGTTCTGGTCAGTGACCATGCCGCTTACTACCAGTGATCGCTTTTCGGTGCCGGTTTTCAGCTCGAAGGGCTCCACGCAAGCCTGCAGGCAAAACATTAGAAGCAGTAGCCCGCTTATCCATCTCCCTAGAATTGGTCCTCTCCGCATCGCTATGTTAGTGTAATCATCTTGAATAATATACGCTTTTCTTTATCTTAAAAGCCCTCAGGCTTTATATCGGTACTATTCGGAAAAAGACTCCTGCAGTCCAGAGGCCAAGCGACGAACGGGATTTCATATTGCAAGCCCGGGAAGGGAGCATACAAAGCCCTGTTTACCAATAATGTTTTTTCGGACACGCCGGCAGCTCCGAAGAACCCTATTACTTCCTCGCCCGGGTCGGTCGTACTATACAGGTTGCCCCTTATTTTCGCAGGCGGTGGATCAAAAATACTGCCCACGCTCGTCTGCTGTTGGTTGAAGAGCCGCCAGAACTCATGCGCTTGCTGTGTAAGAGCATATTGCCTTACTTTTATCAGAAATCTGGTAGGCATATCGGCCGGCATCACCGCTACGGTCTGCTTATACCTGTTCCCATTGAAAAGCCGGTCATCCATAGTAACCACCTTCGTGTTGATCCGCCCCAAATACGACCAGCATTGCGTGGAGAGAGGAGGATTCCAGTCCGGCGCGAAGCTGAAGTACTCGAATATACCTTCTGCATCCCATCGGTAATAGTTCTGCACATCGGCAGGGTCGTGTCCGTTAGCGTATACTTCAAACCCTGCTCTGGTCTGCTCAACCCGCTCCCCGCTTCCGTTCACCACCACATCTGTGTACTGCCTGTAAGCATAAGTAAGTTCGTCGAGGGACGGAGGAACCCGCATTAGCTCCGGGCTGGAAGTATATTCTTTGCCGTTGGCGAGCATGACGTGCAGGGTATAGCTATGTCCGGCAGCCGGGGCCTGGTGAGATGGCAGGTAGTAAACACCTCTTTCGCCTTCAACCAACTCCCATACCTGCCCCTGCTCATTGCGGATACTCACACTTGCTCCACGTTCAGGTCTGGCGTAAACTAACTTTTTTTCACCATTAAAAGGCTCTGACCAGGTTAGTGTCACCTTATTGAGGCTTTCATCAAAATGATCTGTGATCAAGCCGTGTACAACCAGCTTGGGCGCAACATCATCAGTCTTAATGGAAATGGGGTCGATGCAAGCACCCAGCATAAGGCTGGTCGCTATGAAAAGGCTTGCAAGAAGACAGCTTTTCATCGCGTAATCTTAAAATTGTAAGTGATCGCCGGCACCGCCGAGCCTATGACAGACAGCCGGTAAGCCTGCGGAATGGTGCCTCCGTAACTGGCCTTGAAGAAAACCGAGTAGGGATTCTGGCGCCCGTATACATTGTAAACCGAAAATGCCCAGCTGCTTACCCAGTTAGCGTTTCGTTTGTTGGTTCCGTCAATCACCAGGGCAAGGTCCAGGCGGTGGTAGTCGGGTATGCGGTGTTGGTTGCGGTCGCTGTAGTTCACCATCAGCAATCCGTCTATTATAGCGACCGACTCTGGGTAGGTAATAGGCCTGCCGGTGCTGTAAGTGAAGTT
>JAJLKL010000271.1:0-37903 GCA_033838975.1 Hymenobacteraceae bacterium
TAAAAGAGAGTTTCAGCGCGTGATAAAAGAGAGTGGGTGGTAATCCGCGCATCCAGACTCTTCAACTTTCTCTGTTAGTCCCTCAACTCCACCTCAATAGTATTGTAGTAAAGCGTGGTAGTTCCCTCAAAGCCCGAGTCCGTGCCGATGATGAGCCACATACTGCCTGTGTTGTCTGTTGTTATCTGGATCGGGTTCTGCAGGTTGTCCCGTTGAATAAGCTGATACCTGAAGTCCTCTCCCGGTATACCGATATTGCCCAGCACGACCATGTCCTCACCACCCTGTGACTGTCCGCCTTTATCAATGCTCATCCTTATATGGTCATCCTCTTGCACGGGCACAGGTTCTGTGACCGACCCGCCTGCTTTCAAGTATACGCTCGCCCCTGGGCTGCCGCCTATTCCCACAGATTCCTCCGGGTACTGCGAAGCCAGCTCTACCTGAAAGGTAACGCTGTAGGTATGGTTGGGCTCCAGTCCGGTCAGTTGCTTTTTCATGAACAGGAAAAGGTCGTCGCTGAAGTTGCGGCCCGAGAGCTTCACAGCCATGCTGCTCTCGTTCGTTTCGGCAGGAAGGGCCTCCCGGGCTAATACAAACTCAAACCGCTCCCGGTCCCAGTCAGCTGGAAAGTCAGCAAAGCCGCCTTCCCAGCCTTCGGCGCCTTCCTCAAAAGTATAGGTAAGCGTTTGGGCATCTGGTATTGGAGATGTATTGTCGTCATCGTCGCAGCCAGAGGCAAGTACGGCAAAGAGACATAAGAGCAGAGTTTTTGCACTTGTTTTCATAGCTCTAAGAGTGATTCGGTCTTACCAATAGGTACGACGTCAGAACAGGAGCGTTTTCCCGCGCTTACCGGCTTTTCTTTCGCGCTAAAAAATAACGAAGCCCCTGACCGTGTTATCAGGGGCTTCGTTACATATACAAAAATTTGACTGTCGTTTTTATACTGGCAATGGCTCCATCAGCCAGTTCATGGCCTCAGCCTCACTTGGGAAGTCACGGAGAATAAGGTCCAGCTCAAAGGTATGTCCCTTGTCAATCATGATGTCGACGGCCTCACGTCCTTTATCATTTACTGAGGGGAGCCGGGCCATACGGAGCAGCGAAGTAGCAGCCAATCGTGGCACGTACACTTCCAGACTCCACTGCAAATCCTCTGGGTCGATAGCTCCTAAACCGCGGTCGTCGGCGAGCCAGCGGGTCAAATGAAAGCGATTAACCATCTCCAGGCACAGCAAATAAGCTTCTCTCAACTCTGGCCCGCGCAGGCGCCCCGTCCACACGGCCTTACCTAAACGCTTCTCTCTGTTATAAGAAAGCGTTACAAAGCCATTCTTAAAATAAAGCTGCATTAAAGTAAAGTGCCTTGTAAATGTTTGCAAGATAGTTAAACATTGGCAAAGAATAAAATTCGCAAACTCTCCAGAGCAAACGAGAGCCTTTTGGCACCTGCAAAATCCTAATTTCCACCTTACCTGCCTGACAGACGTCTCTGCCTCCGTGTGTTTGCTCTGGTTACCCTACGGTGTCAGCCACAGGGTGGCGCCCGTAGAGGATAAAGCCTGGCTAGCATATGAAAGCCGCTGACAAAAGATCAGCGGCTTCCACTGTATTATTAGCCTGAACGGAGTTTACGATTGCTGCTCTTGGGTTACCACCACAACAGCCACCCGCCGGTTAAGCTGGCGGCCTTTGGCTGTCTCGTTCGTGGCTCTTGGCTGCGTCTCACCCATGGGCTCGATGGACAGCCGCCTACCGTCTATACCTCCATTGTTTTGTAGCCAGTCCTGAACCGCCCTGGCGCGCTCTGCAGAGAGCTCTCGGTTGTACTCATGGCTGGCGCGGGCATCGGCATGGCCGAAAACGCGTATCTGCCCGTTTTGTGGCAGGTCTTTTATCTCGTCTACAATCTGCTGCAGCTTCTCCTCCCCCTCAGGCCTGATCTGTGCCTTGTCTGTGTCGAACAGCAGGCGGTCATCCATGGTATAAATGTTGTATTCACTGTCTGAGCGTACCTCTACGTTTGCGCTGGCCATCTCCGGGTCGTTCACAACAGGCGCATCCCAGTTCACATTTGCCCAGAACTCTTCTCCTACTTCTTTAATCTCCACACCATCCGCTTCTACACGTCCTCGCTCATCCGGGTACATCACAGCTGTGTCGGCAGTAGCGTCGGAAAGCGAATCGTTTTCTACTCTACCCTCCGGGTCGTTACAGGCTGCCATAAATCCAACTCCAAGAAACATTAATATTGTACTTTTTTTCATAGCTATCGTCTTTTTGGTTCGTATTAGAAGGTACGAACTGAGCTATATAGGGTTATTTTATTGCACTATACTCATCAGAAACGCGCAATCAGGGAAAATTCTCCAGCACAAATAGTACAAGTGCCGCAGCAGCCGGAATTGGCAAAGGAGGGTGGAGGCAGAGCCTCGGCTCACGACATGCTGCCAGGTTGCATGAGCAAGGCCAGGAGTACAGGCTGGCAACAGCAGGGTTGTTTAAGAGCGAGATGCGACGGAGGGTCGTTTACCCGCCATCCAGTGGCTCCAGGAGCCAGGCCATGGCCTCAGCTTCGCTGCCAAAGTCCCGGATCTCCAGCTTTTGCCCTAAGCCATCGCACTTCTCTATCATGATATCCACAGCGTTCGTGTGGCCCTCATCCTCAGAGGGCAGGTTGGCAAGCCTCAGCAGGGGACTTTCTACTATCTGCGGCACGAACACCTCTGTACTCCACTGCAGATCACTCGGGTTGATTGACTTCATTTTACGGTTATCGCCCAGCCAGCGCTTCAGTTCAAACCGGTCTATCACATCGAGACAAAGCAGAGTTGCCTCCCGGAACTCGGCGTCCTGCAGCTTCCCTTGCCACACTGCCACCCCCAGCTGCCACTCTTTGTCGTAGTAAATGCTCACATAAGAGTTTTTAAAGTAAAGGTTCCGCATAGGCTTTCGATTGAATGGAGAAAAGTACAGAAAAACCTACAGTTCCTAAAGACGCTCACCCAATAGCTACAGGCCAAGCCGGGCCCCAAAGCAAAGCAAGCTGGCTCTACCTTATTCCTGGTAAAGCCAGCTTGCTTCGTTCTTTCGATCGCTATCTTTATTGCTGCTGTTGCTGCGGCATTTGCTGTTGGCCTTGCTGCTGCCCCTGGTCCTGCCTTGTGGCCACAACAATCGCTACGCGGCGGTTGAGCTGCCGGCCTCGTGCTGTTTCGTTTGTGGCCCTTGGCTGAGTCTCGCCCATGGGCTCGATCGACATACGCTCAGCCGCAATGTCTGTATTGTTCTGCAGCCAGTCTCTCACGGTCTCCGCCCTGTCTTCAGACAGCTGCATGTTGTAAGACTCACTGGCCAGGGAGTCTGTGTGGCCGTAAATACGGATAGGCCCCCGCGGACTGATCTCGTTGATCGACTGGGCAATGCTGCGCAGTTTCTCTTCCGCACCGGATCTTAAGGTAGCTTTATCCAGATCAAACATGATACGGGCGTCCATGGTGTAGATCTCATAGTTGGCGCCTCTTCTCGTTTCTACATCCGTAGCCCCTCTAAGGGTTGGCTCCGTGATAACAGGGGCCTCAAAGTCTACATTGGCCCAATACCGTTCGTCTACCTCCAGTATCTCGGCGCCATCGGCCTCTATGATACCGGCTTCATCCCCGTACATCACGGCTGTGTCTGCCGATGCAATTTCAGCTACATCCTGGGTATCCTCCACTTCTTTGTTCATTTCGCTACAGCCAACCAGAAGCGCACCTGACAGTAGTAGTGTAGTAGTTAATTTCAGTTTCATATCCATTACTATAGTTAAGTTCTGATACTAATGTACGGGCCTGTAAGTATAGCGTTCAGTAACTGAAGCAAAGCCTGCTATTATCTTAGTCAGCTTAAAAACAAGGCAAGTCAGCGCGCCTGAAAAAGAAAAACCCTGCACGTAGGTCAGCTAGTGCAGGGCGCAAGGGTTGTTTGATTTAAGGAGGTTCGGTTTATCTCTTCACGAAGCGTAGCGTCTCGCGGCTTTGCCCGTCTGTGACACTTACAAAGTACACCCCGCTCTTAAGGCTCTGCACCGGCAGCTCAAGCTCTCTGTCTGTTACACCTGCCATTTCTGCCACAGCCTTGCCCGTTGCATCCAGCACGTTTATCGTGACACGCCCTGCGGAAGCCAGGCTAATGCTCACCTTGTCGGAGGCGAGGGTTGGGTAGACCTTAGCCAGGGAGGCGCCGGCAGCGCCCGTTTGTCTGGAAAACTCCAGCGCCACCACCTTTGAGAAGGCCTCTTTGCCATCGAAATCAACCTGGCGCAGACGGTAGTAGTTTGTGCCTGCCGCCGGGTTTGTGTCGGTAAAGCTGTACTTCAGCACTATACTGCTGTTTCCGCTGCCCTTCACTTCGCCTATCCTGCTGAAGGCTTTACCATCCTGGCTGCGCTCCACCACAAACCTGTCGTTGTCCAGCTCCATGGCGGTTGCCCAGGACAGCTTCGCGCTTCCGCTCTGCGACTGGCCACTGAAATAAGCCAGCTCCACAGGAAGCACCGACATCATTTGTGCCTTTCTCCAGTACAGGTTATGGATGGCGATCCCCTGCTGCCCCTCATTGTTTCTGGTGGGATCGATATTGTAGTAGGCGATCCTCACTTCACCCACCGGTTCATCAAAGGTAACTTTCACGTTCCCATCAGGGGAGTTAGCCGGCACGTCGGAGCCGGATGTACCTCTTACAAAGCTTCCGGAGGCTGTAAACTGGTTCTTGGTGGTGGTGATCACCCTGGTCTTCGCCAGCACGACTTCACCGCTGTACCCTACACCCGTTATCACCAGCCTGTCCTGAAACTGCCCTGAGGCCTGGTCCACGTCAAACAGTGTAAAGGTAAGGTCGGCAACAGGCTCTGCGAACCTGACGCTGAGGTTCGTGCCTCTTGTGTTAGTGGCACCCTTCTGTATGATGGTAAGCGTCTTGGAGCTGGTCTGGAACAGGCTGTCCGTTACAACTGCCCTGGTCACGCCAACCCCTGTATCACTTGTTCTGGCGAAGGTTACGCTGTTGCCGTCCACCGCGTACACCCTGCCAGTGGCAAACGGGTTCTCGTTCTTAGGGCGTGCGTTCCAGTCCAGCACCGACAGGTCCACCTCGGCTGTAGAAAGGTCATCGTCCGGCGTACCCGTGATCGTGATATCGTCGATCGCGTAATAGTCTCCGTTGGTGTTGTTCACGCTGATCGACCAGCGGAACCAGACATTGGTTCTGTTACGCGCTCCGGCCGGTAGCGCAATGCTGGCCCCGTTGTTTATGCTTTTCCAGGTGTTATAGGTCGTGTTTCCCTGGCTCGGGATACTTACGTCGGTAAAGTTGATTCCGTCCACGCTGTAAGACAGGCGCACCAGGGCGTTATTGGCAATGGTGCTTTGGTTTCCGTTGCCGTTGCCATTCCCATTGCCATTGTTGTTGCTCACATAGATCTGCGTACGGTAATCTTTCCAGGTTATCGCCAGACTGGTAAAGCCCAGGGTAGAGATGGCATTGTTGAGCGTCAGCACCTTGGTAAGAGGAGCCGACGTACTGGTTGACGTCCTGTAATAGCTTCCTCCTGATGAAGATATGCCTGTATTGGGCGTAGTATTATCAGATCCCCACGCAGCGCCCGTGGTAGTCAGCCCACTAACGGTTGCGCTAAAGTTTTCGTGATAGAGGGTGATCTGTGCCTGCGCAGAGATAACGGTTAACATAAGGGCTGCGAGCAGGGCGTAAATTTGTTTCATGTTGAGGTACGTTATGTTGTACAGTAGCCCCTTATGAAACAAGCGTGCCACCTATACCTTATAGGTATCTATTAAGTGCTGCGGCGTATTTTGGGCTCGCTCCACCCTCTAACACCAACCACACACTGCTATAATTCAGAAACTTACAAAAAGGAACGCAAGCAAAAATTTTCTACTGCAATCCTTGCCAGCTCCTCCCCGGGAACGAACATTTTCCAGATTATGGAAATTTACCCGTTGCCCTTGGAATTAGCTCCAGCAGAGCACAGGCTCTGAAGCCGGGGAGGGGAAGCAACGGGGGCGCTGAGCAGCCCCGTGTCTCCGAACTATAGCTGTGCCGCTGACACCAGCCTGTTGCTGAACCGCCTATATTTAGGATGATTTAAATGCACTTGCGGCATTGCAGACCTGCCAAATTGGCTTTTCCGTCCGCCCAAACCATGCTCAAAAACGTCATATTGACACAGTTAACACGCAATTACGCTCTTGTATACCTCAAGATCACCTTGGCACTTGATTTGCATTATTCTCCTTGTAAAAGATAAGAGGAGAAAGAAATGAAATTCATAAAAGATAAAGAACTGCTACGAAACCTTGCTCAGCAGATCGACCTTCTGAACACAATAGGAGGGGGTATTAGCGAGACGTATGTGGATATTGAAAAGTATAAAAAGGGAGCGGTTATCAATGTATGGGCTGCGGGTGTAAACCCTGAGGCTTTCAAAGTGGTGCTGCACAACAACCAACTAACAGTATTTTCTGTGCTGCAAAGCCAGGAGAACCCACAGCTGGCTGCCCCGTTGTTCAACCGCATCTTCATGCTGCCTCCGCAGGTGGACCTGGGCCGTATTGAGGCCGTGCACCAGGATGGGCAGTTACAGGTAAGATTGCCTTACCACGAGGCTGCAGGACAACCAAAGGAAATTGAAATCAAACAACTGTAAGACATGAAAAGGCGCTGCAAACACAGCGCCTTTCTTATTTTAACACAACCGGCGTGGTTCAGGCAACAGCCCGCTCAGCGCCGCTCCGTCAGTCTATAAACTATTGGCGGCCGATACCTTCTGCTGTATACCCTGTCGTACTGCCGCCGTGAACCACTCGTACAGCTAGCAGGGGAAAGGCTATACAAACCTGGCCTTGATAATGGAGGTAAGGAAATCGTATACTTCCACCGTTTCTTTATCGAAGTTGAAGGACTTGAACTCCTCGGCTGTGGATTGCATGACGCGGCAGCCATTCTCCACCATCATGAAGATCAGCTCGCGCAGGCGGTAAGGATGGCCGGCAATGTTCAGCATACACACCACGTCGCTGCTTTCCACGTGCAGAAACATGTGCTGCACCTGGTTCACATCCGTCATTACATTTGGGTCAGTCATAGACATAATACTTTGGCTATTCCCTAAAGCAATTCGACTGCCAAAAAGTGCCCTCCACCCCCGGTAAATACCTCTCTACGCTCAAAAACTTACTTTCTTATACCTTCATCTTACCACAGCACAATCCAGCACCACCGGTAATCTACTGAACCACAGCTTATTGCCTTGGGTGCTCCTTGCGCCAGCCTACTACCAGCAGGATGAACCAGACCGGGTAAAAAGGGGAGAGTACAGAGGCCAGGTAGGGGTCTACGGCAAAGAACAGAATGATTTGCAGCAATAGGGTACAGGCAATTCCGGTAAAGGCGATGGTGTAGTATTTGTTCCGTTTCTTCATGCCTTAGGTATACGCCGCCGTGCCGTTGGGGCTACACCAAAAGCAAAAGCCGGGGCCGGAGCTGTAAACAACTCCGGCCCCGGCTTTTGCTTTTACCAGAAACTAGTTGGCTCGTACAGCCGGCATTGTTCTGCCTCCGTGGTGCATAAGCATTTTCGCGATCTTCCCCTCCTCATTCTTCTCAAATGTAATCAAGGCAGGGGCTACTTTCACGAAAAACTTATCCTCCGCCTCCGGGAATATCTCAAACTTGTCCTGCCCCGGGCCTTCTGCGTACAGCTGGTTCTCCTCCAGCGTTATCCTGAACGAAAACTTAGGCGATACCTGATACTCACCCACGTAAGCCGCAAGCGCGGTAGCCGGCATCGGGATGATACTACGCACGACCGGAACCTCATACTTCTCACCCAGCACAACAGCAGTTATATCACGGGTAATGGGACCGTTTACTTGCTGTGATTCATAGTTGCTCAATATGGCAATGGTCATCTCTTTGCCTGGCAGACGGACAAAGCTGGCCTTAAACCCGTTGATGGCCCCGGTGTGGTGTATACGCTGCTGGTTAAAAACTGAGTCGATGACACAGCCATACCCATAATCCCGCATGTTAGGAGTGTACATGAGCTTTTTAGATGCTTCGCTCAAGATCTTATTGCCTTTCAGCCCCTCGTCAAATTTAACCAGGTCAGCGGCCGTGCCATATACGCCGCCAGCAGCCCAGCACCAGCTCATGTCGATAGGGCTGCTCAGTTTACGCTGCGCCCCACTGTAGTCATAACCAACTGCAAGGCCAGGCACAGCCATATTACCTCCCTCCAGACCTGCTGTACTCATTTTAAGGGGCTTCAGTATATTTTTAGTTAATACCTGCTCATAGGTTTTACCTGTTTTGAGCTCGATGATGTAGCCGAGCAGCACGTAACCGGAGTTACAGTAGCTGAACTTTTCCCCCGGCTCAAACTCCATTGGCTTATCCTTGAAGTAAGCGATAAGGTCTTTCCCCGTGGTAGGCTGCGTATAAACATTCTCCCAGGTGTCGGTGTAGTTCGCCAGGCCCGAGGTGTGGGTAAGCAGGTGGTGCAGCGTGATCTTATCTCCATTCGGGAAATCAGGGATGTGCTTGCTGAGCTTGTCCTGTACGTGCAGCCTGCCCTGCTCCTGCAACTGAAGTATCATAGCTGCCGTGAATACCTTGCCAATAGACCCGAAACGATACTTGATGTTTTCATTGTTCGGCACCCCTTCTTCATAATCAGCCATGCCAAACCCCTTGCTGTAAATTGTTTTTCCTTTTTCAGTCACCACCACAGTGCCGCTGAAAGTACCCTGCTGCAAATGGGTCTCCAGGTACTTTGTTAGCTTATCAGAGAAGTCCTGCGCCTTGGCGTAATACCCCATGAGGCAAAGCATCAGACATGAAAAAACGGCGGCACGGTGCACACTGTTAAACTGAATGTTGAATAGGTTTTTCATAGTTTTATGTTGTACATGTTCAGTACTATCTAGCCAACATGCGTGCCAACACACCAACACGCTAACAACCAACATTTTAGCAACAAAATAACAATTTACACTCCTGCTACAGGTGTTCAATAAGGGACAGTCTGTTCGTTTATAAGGTATATGCCGCACAGTTCTTTTAGAGCAGAAAAGGAACTGACATTTTTTGAAGGTCTGCCTGAGTAGCAGCCGAGCATCGGAGGCAAAAAGGCTAAAAAGAAAAAACCCGGCTGATTTACAACCGGGTGTTCATTAATCTAAATGCTTCCGCTCTCGTTATATCTTTTTCTACGATAAGCGGTGGATCGTCTTCTTTCGCAACCACCAGTTTATAGGCATTACTGGCGTCCTGGTAAAAGATAGCCGTGGTGAGATCTTCGTAACCTATACTAAAGATCTTTCTCGTCTTATCATTACCGTAAAAGTTATAATTATCTAATTTTATATTCCTCAAAAGCCTCATACTCCAACACCTTTATAGTATTTTAACGCCACCATAGGCTGTTATTGTTTCAAAAATCAGTGATTTACAATAACTTTCTAAAAATATTCATACACGCTCCCAGGATTTGGATGCTGCGAAATATGCTTATCTTGGGGGGGTACATGCAATACAATAAAAACAAATATCCTGCCAAGGCTACAGTTGCTTCCTTAGGGTGATAAACTCTGAGGGTGCTGGCCCCGGCTGCACACACCATGGCTGCTTATACAATACGGGAGATAACAGAATTAGAGCACATGCTGGCACAGCATCACCTTATCCGGCAGCTGAACCCGGCGATGAACCTGGAGCGATACAGGGAGCTGCTGCAGCAGATGCTGCAAAACGGCTACCGTATGGTAGGCGCCTTCACCGATGCCGGTGTGTGCCTGGGGCTGTCGGGTTTCTGGATAAGCACGAAACTGTACAGCGGGAAATACCTGGAGATAGATAATTTTGTGGTAGATACAGCGTTACGTTCCAGCGGGATAGGAAAACTACTCTCGGACTGGATGCAGCAGGAGGCACAGCGCCACCAGTGCGACACTGTGATGCTGGACGCCTATGTAACGAACAGCCCGGCGCACCGCTTCTACTTTCGGGAGGGATTCCACATCAAGAGTTACCACTTTTTCAAAAGCCTGACAGCATGAGCCGCAACAGCAACAGCAATTGGCCTGTCTGGCTGCTTTACTTCGTGGTGTTTGAAGTGCTGGTGTTTCTGGGGCTCCAGTGGCTGCTGTCGGGCATGGGCATCAGCAACCAGTACCAGCCGGAAAACACGGTGGTGCCGAACTGGGTAAAAGCAGTAACGTTTATATTGCTATATATTTTATGCCTTTTGATCGTTGTGATGTTGGTGAGCAACTTTGTGCCCAGCAAACACCGGACTCAACTGATGCGATGGGTGTACCTGGCGCTACTCGGGATGGTCGTGATGCTCTTCTTCCTGTTCTAGCCCGGCAGATTTAAGAAAATTTATTTAATACGTAATGAGAAAGTCTATATACCTTCTAGTATTTTGCCTGATGCTCGGCTTTACGGCAACAGCACAATACACCCAGGACCGCCCTGGCCGCTACTTTATCCAGCTGCAGAACGGCCAGCTGGTTTATGCTGATAAGATCCAGCTAAAGTCCCCGATCTTCAAATCGAATCACTTCCTGCTCGACGACTCCCTGAAGTATAACCCGGCTTCCGTGACAGCCTATCAGAACCAGGAGGGCTTTTATGCCCGGGTGGATTACGGCAACAGCTACGATGCCTTTGCCAAGCGTATTCTGGACGGCCCGCGCATCGACAAGTTTTATACCTCCCGCACCACCTACGACTATGGGTACGGCTACTCGCCATACGGTTACGGTGTGCCGCGCACCAGCCGCCGTCGCATCTATTTCTTCTCCAAAGACAACGGGCCGCTATACCTGGTGAACTACGAGAACCTGGAAAGCGCCCTGGCCGATAATGCCGCCAGCATGGACCTGCTGCGCAAGTACAGAAGGGATAAGCTGGTAAATACCGGGGTGACGATTCTTGGGGCTGGCTTGCTGGCAGCAGGCGCCATCTCCTCCATCAACGACTCCCAGGACCCGAACACCGGTCTACGCGTTTCCCCACTGATGTATGCCGGAGCCGGTGTGCTGGGTGCCCAGTTCGTGATCAACCTTTTCCAGAAAGATAAGCTAACGCAGGCGATGGAGGTGTATAACTACCAGCTGCGCCAGTAGGCCTTATAATGAGTGAACGGGAGAGCCGGGGTCGTTTTCATAACGGTCCCGGCTCTTTGTTTGCGGGAGCCTGAGTGGCTGTGGATGCTTAGAGTCGGCCCTACACCAGGGCTTGGCTAGCTGATCAGCCCGAGCTGCCGCTGCGTTTTCTTGGGCAGCTTTGCGGCAACCAACCGGTAGGACTGCGCTATGTACTGCTCCCATTCCTGCCTGGTAAGCCGGCTGATATTGTCGGTGTATATCCAGTGGTAGCGGGCCAGGTATTGCGCAGGGCTAAAACCGGGCTTAGCGGAAAGCTCCTCAAACTCCTCCTCCGTCACTTTGAAGGAGGAACTTACCGGGGACTTGTCCAGGCCTGCCACCAGGAACATCTTCTCGGCCACGCAAAAGCACAGGTGATCGTCCCACTTTATGTCTTCTGTAACGCCGGGTAATTCTCTGCAGACTGCTTGTATCTCTTCTATTGTCATCGTAAAGGAAATTCCATGTCCAAACCTGAGGAGCAACCAAAAGCTGCCTCCCGGAAATCCGCCTAAAGTTACGCGATTGTAGTTCATACATGCCAGCGGAAATGCTTAACTTTGGCTACAGCACTCCCCACTTAAGCAACCTCAACTCTATGGAAAATCTTTTGCTGTTACACGGTGCCCTGGGCGCGGCTCCTATGCTGGAGCCACTTAAGCAGAAACTGCAAGGGCAGTTTCTGGTGCACACCCTCAACTTCTCGGGGCACGGAGGCAGGAACCTGCCGCAGGAGCCTTTCAGCATGGACCTCTTCGTGCGCGACATCCTGCAGTTTCTTGATGAGAAAGGCATCCGCAGTACGCATATCTTTGGCTACAGCATGGGTGGGTATGCCGCCCTGTGCCTGGCCTTACAGCACCCGCAGCTTGTAAAGAGTGTCTTTACCTTAGCTACAAAATTCGCCTGGTCGCCGGAAACAGCCGCGAAAGAAACCCAATTACTCAACCCAGGGAAGCTAGAAGAGAAGGTACCTAAATTTGCCGCCACACTGGCACAGCGCCATGCCCCACAAGACTGGAAACAGGTTATGCAAAGGACTGCTGAGATGATGCTGCACCTGGGCAGCGCCCCTGTACTTACCGCCGAGGCGCTGCAGCAGGTACAGGCACCGGTACAGGTGGCCGTAGGAGACCGCGATAACATGGTGAGCGTGGAAGAGACGCTGTGGGCGTACAGAAGCCTCCCCAACACCAGCCTGCTGGTACTGCCTGCCACCCAGCACCCACTCGAGCGAGTTTCCACCCAAAGATTGGCCGATGAGATCGGGCAATTTACCGGCACCTTAGCCGTTCAGTCTTCAGTTATACTTTAGATCATGTTACGATTTTTACCTGATACCTCCTTTAAGCTTTCCTCTTGTACTACCTGGCTCAAAAGAGCACTGGCTATTGGCTGCCTTGCCGCTGGCGTTACGTCCTGCGCCAGCAAGGCTCCTGCCTTTGGCGAACGCGGCTATACGGAGGAAGGAAAGGCCTCCTACTACAGCAGGAAACTGCAGGGCCGCAAGATGGCCAATGGGGAGCCGTACCGCCGTGGAAAGCTTACTGCTGCTCACCGCACGCTGCCACTAGGCACCAAAGTGAAGGTAACGAACCTGAAGACGAACAAAACTGTTAAGGTAAAGATAACGGACAGAGGGCCTTTTGTGAAGGGGAGGGTGGTAGACCTTTCGGAAGCGGCGGCCAAGCGCCTGGACTACATCAAGGCCGGCGTGGTGCCCGTGAAGGTAAAAGTGCTGAGACCAGCCAGCGGCAAATAAACCTCTGATTTTTAGCATGCTGCACACTAACCAGGCAGCTTGGCACGTTTACCATAACAAAGGGCTCCTCCTCTTAATTATCCTACTTGATTCTTGATTATTCTAAATAAAAAAGGTATTTTTGAGCATGATAAAACCGTGGCAGCCATTTCGTATGTTAGTACCCGCAATAGCACTTATGCTGTTCAGTGTGCTAACCGTACCTGTTGCCAAGGCTAACACCGGAGCAGCCACACAGCAGTCAACTGCTCAGGCTGCGTCTGTTTCCGGAACTGACGATCAGAAAGCAGCTAAAACCACCACCAAAGCAGCCATCAAGCCCCGTGACAAATCTGTACTGGATGATGATGTGCTGGAAAGCCCTTTAGCCTACCTTCGGAACGCTTTTACGCCAGAGGAAGAGGGATCTGACACGTCTGTTAACCCGGGGGCGCTGATGATCACTGTAAAAGCGCTGATCGCGACCCTGCTCTCTACTATTATGTAGTCCCCTTTCCTGCACAAGAGTACCGCCGGCAGCTACCGCTCGCTGCCCTTAAACCCTTGCTTGCCGCGCAGGATATCAAAAAACAGTTTAAAATCCGATGCCAGGCTGTAGAAAGGGTACTTAAATGTAGCCGGCTTGTTGCGCTCGAAAAAGAAATGACCGACCCAGGCAAAGCCATAACCAATTACCGGCACCAACAGCAGCCACTTGTACGCCCCCAATGCTACCGCGGCAACAGCCACGATGATCAATAAACCTGTACCTGTAAAATGCAGCACACGGCAGGTTGTGTTCTGGTGCTCCGACAGGTAATAAGGATAGAACTCCTTAAAGGAGGTATAGCGTTGAGAGGAGGCCGGTCCGTTCATAGCAGCTTGTTCTGGTTTACTTGTGTAAGATACGGAAAGCCTAGCCTTTATTCAATTCCCCAGGCATATCTTGTCTTTTCGAAAAACAATTTGGCTCTTAGCGTGTTCCCTAAGTAGCTACCCCCACAACAAGGCTTAGCTGATTATAGTGTTTAGTTTAAGGTGTGTCTGGCCGGAGCGAAAACTCCGGCCTTTCCTTTTTCAGCTATTCCCACCATACCCTTTTCCCATTCAAATAAAATCCGATCCAGTATAATTATTCTCTTATCTTTAAGAAGCATAAAACACATCTGTTACATGAAAAGAGACTTTCTGCTTAGCGCATTGCTCTTGCTCTCGCCGGTGGCCATGGCGCAACAGGCCTACACTGTCTCCCTGGACCTGAAAAACGTGAAGAATGACCAGGTAAGGGTAGTAGTGAACACCCCGGAGATCAAAGAGGACAAGATCACTTACATTATCCCGAGCGTGATTCCCGGCTCATACGCCCAAAAGGACTATGGCCGCTTTGTTAGCAAGTTCAGGGCATACGACGCGAAGGGGCGCAAACTGAAAACCGCGCAGCAGGGCAAGAACCTGTTCGTGATCAGCAAGGCTCATAAGTTGGCCCGCCTGGAGTACCTGGTGGATGACACCTGGGACGTGGAGAAGGAGGATAATTACATCTTTCAGCCGGGCGGCACCAACATCGATGCCAACAACAACTTTGTGATCAACCACTTCGGCTTTTATGGTTACCTGGAGGGGTACAAGATGCTGCCCTATACGGTCAACATCCAAAAGCCGGAGCATCTTCTGGCGGCAACCTCCCTGCCTGTAAACCGCCAATCGCCGGGGCAGGATGTGGTGCAGGCATCTGACTACGTACGCCTGGCGGATGCTCCGATCATGTACAGCCGCCCCGATACTGCCAGCTTCCGCACGGGCAGCACCACCGTGTCGGTGGCGGTGCACTCCGAAACCGGCAAAGTAAGCGCGGAGGAGGTGCGCGAGATGATCAAGCCGCTGGCAACAGCCCTGACAAACTTCTTTGGAGGCATGCCCGTGGACCGCTACCAGTTCATCATGTACTTTCCTGCGGTGGGCCAGTCGAAGGTTACCAGGTACGGCGGCTACGGCGCGCTGGAGCACTCCTACAGCTCCATGTACTTTCTGCCGGAGCAAACCGGAGACGACCTCCGCAACATGGTGCTGGACGTCGCCTCGCACGAGTTCCTGCACATCCTTACCCCTTTGAATGTACACAGCGAGGAAATAGAGTACTTCGACTTCAAAGACCCGAAGCTGTCGCAGCACCTGTGGCTGTATGAGGGCGTGACAGAGTACTTCTCTCACCTGGTGCAGCTGCACGAGGGGCTGAAGACCTATGAGAGCTTTCAGAAGGAGATGATGGAAAAGATGCGCCGCGCCAGCGAGTTCAGGGAGGTTTCCTTCACCGAGATGAGCCGCCGCATCATTGAGCCGGAGTACCAGGAGATGTATACCAACGTGTACCAGAAAGGCGCCCTCATCGGCTTCCTGCTCGACATCCGCCTCAAAGAGCTCAGCAGGGGGCAAATGGGGCTGCGTGAGCTGATGCTGGACCTCTCCCGGCAGTATGGTCCCAACAAGCCCTTCAAGGATGATGAGTTGATCGATGTGATCGTGGCTAGGACCTACCCGGAGATCCGCCAGTTCTTCAACGACTACGTGATCGGCGATACCCCCCTGCCTTACGAGCAGTACTATCGTAAAATCGGCTGGGACTATACCGGCAAGAAGGAGGGAACCAAACTCACCTTCGGCGATTTCAGGCTCGGTTACGAGAAGCAGCGCAAGTTCTTCTGGATCGCTGAACCGCTGGATAACCGTTTCGGGCTGCAAAAGTACGATATCCTGTACGCGATCAACGGGGAGCCGCTCACGGAGGAAAATATCTACCAGCTACTCAGACCGGTACTGGAGGTGGAAAAGGAGGGCGAGGTAGAGATCGCCTACGTGCGCCAGAATCAGCTCTATCAGCAGGCCTTTAGCCCAACCAGAGAGAATGTGGAGCTTACCTTTGTAGTGGAGGACGCCGCCGCGACGACGCCTGAGCAACTCGCGCTGCGGGAACAGGTGCTGAAGCAGCCGACGCAGAAAGCAGGTATAGGCGGACTGTAGCGCAGTAAGCCTAAAGCAAAAGCAGGCACGCCCTTTCTTGTACCTGCTCTTGCTTTTGTACCTCTGAGCTCTGCCACTTGGAAAGGAGCTAACTGATGGCTCCCTTACCCGCGCTGTTACATAAAATCCCCTAGTAGGGCCAGCATGAGCCCTAGCAGCGTCGCGATGAGCTTGTTGCGGTTAAAGTGGTGGTCCGGGCTGGTCTCAAACAGGATGGTGGTGGAGATGTGCAGGAAATTACCGGCCACCAGGCCAATCAGGGCTGTATAAACCAACCCGTTCGGTGCCTCCTGCGACAGCAGCGTGTTGCTCATCAGGATACCCAGCGGAGCCCCCACCGCAAAGATCAGCAGCCACAGGAAAGCTTTCCGGAAGTTCTCCAGCCGCGACAACAGCACCGACATGAGCGCGAAGGCAGCCGGAATGTGGTGCAGCGTGATCCCCAGCAGAACGACGTAGAAATTGTCTGACCCGTGCTCGTGGCCGATGTGCGGCTGGCCCCGCTCCACCAGTATGCTTCCCTCCAGAAAAGAATGCACGAACAGTGACCCCAGCAGCAGGAAAGGCATGGAACCCACGCGGCCATGGTCGTGGTGGATGTGGCCATGCTCTACGCCGTGGGAGAAAAGCTCCAGCACCAGCTGCAGAAAGAAACCCGCCAGCACCCAGTAGCCCACGCCATACCCTCTGCCCTCCGTGCCGATAAGCACATCCGGGAGCAGGTGGATGATGGTGATGGTAAACAGGTACGCCCCGCTGAAAGCAAGCGCCATCTTCAGCCATTTAGTACTGTTTGGCGGGAAGATCTTTACCAGGAAAGCTGAGAGCACAACCGTGGTAAAAAGAGCAAATATGGCTACAAACATGCGGGGCGGTTATTTCTTAAGCACGAATATCATGCGTTCACTTTTCTCCTGATCGTAAGGGTTCAGGTCGTAATCACCGAACACCTCCACCAGACGCAGCTGCGTCATGCCGAAGTATTCCATAAAGTCCTCCTTCCGCAGGGCCCGCACGCGCTCCTCAAACTGATAGTCCTGCCCGTTATCCTGAAAGCGGATGGTCTTCACAATAAAGCCACTCTCTACGCCCCGTGTAATCTTAAAGTTTATCCCCTGCACCTCTTTCTCCTCCTCCGCTACGAGCTGCTCAATAACCCGGTCGGTGTTCATGAAATCGATCACCAGCTTTCCGCCATGCTTCAGGCTCTTGGCAGTAGCGATGAGCGCCACCACGTTCTCCGTCTCGTTATCGAAATAACCAAAGCTCGTGAATAGGTTGAGAATAAAGTCAAACTCCTCCGGCCTGTATACCTGCCGCATGTCATGCACATCAAAATGCAGCCGCTCGTTCTCAAACTGCCGGGCATAGGAGATACTCTGCGCCGACAGGTCTATCCCTGTAACATCAAAGCCCTTTCTGTTGAGGTACACAGAATGACGGCCCTTACCGCAGGCCAGGTCCATGATCTTCTCGTGGGGCTTGGGGTGCAGGTAAGCCAGCAGCCTGTCCATAAACAGCTGCGCTTCCCGCATGTCGCGGTCTTTATATAAAACATGGTAGTACGGTGAGTCGAACCAGGTACTGAACCATTCTACTTCTTCCTGTTGTGCCATACTTGGTCTACAAGCAATAAAGTTGCAAATATAGACTATTTTTCGGAGATGCCTGTAGCTATCCGCCAAACCGCAGCCGGTTTCGGGCTGCTTTGCTGCTCCGGAGGTGCATAAAAAAGCCTGCCGCTACTGCTGGTACAGGAACGGCAGGCTTAAGAATATTTTATGCAGAACTACTGACGAACGGCGCCAGCTTCGGTATTAGTGGTGGTTTCCTCAATTACGCTGTCGCCCGGCTGAATCGTGTTGCCGCCCAGATCGCGGTCCGGCATTACTTCCTCATGCTCAACCTTGCTCTTCTGTACAGCCTCAGGAGCCACCTCAGGAGAGCCGGCATCGGTTACATTGTAGGTGTTACGCGTACCTGGCTCTACATAGTCTGTAGATACTTTTTCGCTTGGTCGCAGGTCAGAAGGCGTATCACAAGAAGCCATAAACAAACCGCAAGCGGCGGCAAATACTGCTATTACGTTCTTATTCATTTTTGTACGTTTTTATACTTTCTCTGTAGTTGCCTTGCTGCACAGGGCACTTGCAAAGCATTACCTATTAATTATTTACGATCTTGATCAGGGCTAAGGTTGTGGTACTACTGCGGTAACAGGTTTTTGCGGCGCAGCAGGCTTTCCATCAGCTTCACATCGTTTGGGCTGTTAAAAATGCGGAAAGGCAGGTGCAGGAAGATCGGGGCCTGGAACGTGCGCGCCAGCCAGCCTTTCCAGCCGCCAGGCAGCTGGCTGGCCGTAGGAGGCTGCAGCCACAGCATAAAGGCCTCGTCCTCACGCTTGGCTTTCTGAATCATGTCCCAGGTAAGCACCATGCCCTCGCGCTCATTGCGCTTCATGATAATCTGGCGCTGGTCGATCTCGTAATTAAGGCGCTCAAAAAGCACATTGCCCTGCTCCATACGTGTTACGCCCATTACCTGAGCCGAGCGGATAAGAACAAAGAGCAGCGTAACCACCACGGCGATGGCCACCCACCACCAGGAAAAGCTAAACACGGCAGGCAGCATCAGAACCGCAAAGGGGATCAGGGCATACCACCACTCCTTTTTCCATACCTGCGTTACAGCCACACGGGCATACATATCCTTGTCTAACTGATACTTTTTTGTGCGGATCGCGCCAGGAGAAGCCCCCTGTGCTGCCCGGTAACCTCTTTGATTTGGTTGCTGCATAAATAAATTCTCAAATACTTTTTCTCTGCGTACTCTCCGCTTTTGTCCCTAACTGCAGAGTAAAGCCAGGTAAAGCTGCCTTACAGGCATCATAAGTAGCGTTTAATAAGCCTTTAGGCTCAGGTCCATGCTTTTGATAGAGTGCGTAAGCGCGCCAACTGAGATGTAGTCTACGCCACACTCCGCTACGGCACGAATGGTCTCCTCTGTGATTCCGCCGGAGGCCTCTGTCTCGAATTTACCGCCGATCAGTGCCACCGCCTCGCGCATCATATCCGGTGTCATGTTATCCAGCATGATGCGGTGAATACCGCCGGTCTCCAGCGCCTCTTTTACCTCCTCCAGGTTACGGGTCTCCACCTCTATCCTCAGGTCTTTGCCTTTCTCCTTCAGGTAGCGTTGTGTGGCCGTGATTGCCTCGCGTATGCCGCCGGCGTAGTCCACGTGGTTGTCCTTCAGGATCACCATGTCGAACAAGCCGAAGCGGTGATTATGGCCACCGCCGATCAGCACCGCCCACTTCTCCATCATGCGGAAGTTGGGGGTGGTCTTGCGGGTATCCAGCAGCTTGGCCTTCGTTCCCTTGATGAGCTGTGTCAGGTGATGGGTGTAGGTGGCAATGCCGCTCATACGCTGCATGCAGTTCAGCACCAGGCGCTCAGCGGTCAGGATCGACTGCGCCTTTCCCTTCACGGTCAGGGCCACGTCGCCATGCTTTACCTGGGCACCGTCCTGCAACAGCACCTCCACCTGCAGATCAGGGTCCACGGCCTTAAAGATATAGCCGGCCAGCTCTACACCCGCCAGTACGCCTTCTCCTTTTACCAGCAGCCGCGCCTGGTTCTGCGCATCCGCCGGAATAGAGGCCAGAGAAGAATGGTCACCGTCGCCTACGTCCTCGGCGAGTGCCAGCGCGATAAACTCGCTTATACTTTTTTCGGTTAGGTATGTCGGTTTCACGGTGCAAAAATAAAAAAAGGCTCGGTATAAACGCCGGGCCTTTTTAAAAATCTCATTATTATCTGCTTAATCTTTAATAAAGTTCATCGACTGGATCTGGTATTTTCCGTTCGAGTCCTTCATGCGCACCAGCACCGTGTACGTGCCGCTTTTAGCGGTATAGGTTCCGATGGCATAGCGCTGCCCCTTGTCAGAGGCTCCCTGGTGGCTGTAGGTGAAATCCACCGGCGGGTTCTTGCTAAAGAAGTTCTTCATCACAAACTCAGCCTGCGTGTTGCTGTAGCTTGTGGCCTCGCCGCCGTCCAGTGTTATCTCCACCATGCTACTGAAGTTACGGGCCAGGTCTTTGGACGAGCCGATCTTGATGGCCGACTTTACGCTGCCCATTACATCGCCCTGTGCCTTTGCCTGCCCTGCCGCAAAAAACACCGCAGCCAACAACAACGAAAATACTACCGCAATCTGTTTAAAATTTTTCATAAATGATGTTTGTGATCTCGCCCTTGCAGTAGCTAAAACTATGCCAACTAACGGGGTATGTGCTAAGAGCCTTTAAAGTTAATAGGATTCTATAAATATAAGAAAAACTAACTTCACACATCAGCCTCCTTTTGATTTTAGCAACTGCTACAACCTTAGCCACGCTTAAGCAGTAGCCGCTATAGGTCCCTGTAGCACAGGCCTCCTTTGAAAGATTATACCTATATTTGCAGCATGGAGAAAAAGGTACTTTTAGTGATTTTAGATGGGTGGGGGATTGCCACTAACCCAGCGGCATCGGCCATTGCCAAGGCCCACACGCCCTTCATCGACTCTATTCTGGAGAAGTATCCGTCAACAACGCTTCAGGCCTCCGGCGAAGCCGTGGGGCTGCCGGAAGGGCAGATGGGTAACTCAGAGGTAGGGCACATGAACATTGGTGCCGGCCGCGTAGTGTACCAGGACCTGGTGCGCATCAACAAGGCTATTGCGGACCGTAAGCTGGCGACACAACCGGCGCTGGCCAGCGCGTTTGCCTACGCCAAGGAAAACAAAAAGCCGGTGCACCTGATCGGGCTCCTGTCTGATGGCGGCGTACACTCGCACATCGATCACCTGAAAGCCCTCTGCACGGTAGCCTTCGACCAGGAGCTGCACGATGTGTACATCCATGCCTTTACCGACGGCCGCGACACTGACCCGAAGGGAGGCGTGAAGTATATCAACGAGCTGGAGGAGCACCTGGATAACACCTCCGGCACCATTGCCTCTATTGTGGGCCGCTACTACGCCATGGACCGCGACAACCGCTGGGAGCGTGTGAAGCTGGCCTATGACTTGATGGTGAAAGGGGAGGGTAAGCCTTCGCAGAACCTTATCAAGTCGATGCTGGAGTCTTACAACGAAGGGGTGACGGACGAGTTCATCAAACCGATCGTGAAGGTGAACGATGCGCAGCAGCCCATTGCCACCATAAAGGACGGCGATGTGGTGATCTGCTTCAACTTCCGCACTGACCGCGGCCGCGAGATCACGCAGGCCCTGACGCAGCGCGATTTCCCGGAGCAGGACATGCACAAGCTCAGCCTGCACTACGTTACCATGACCAACTACGACGAAACGTTTAAAGGCGTGGAGTCGATCTTTGAGAAGGACAACCTGAACAATACCCTGGGGGAGGTGCTCGCCAAGGCCGGTAAAAAGCAGATCCGCATTGCCGAAACAGAGAAGTACCCCCACGTGACCTTCTTCTTTTCGGGAGGCCGCGAAGAGCAGTTTGAGGGGGAAACCCGCCTGCTGTGCCCGTCGCCAAAGGTCGCCACCTACGACCTGCAGCCGGAGATGAGTGCCTTCGACATTCGCGACGCCATCGTGCCGGAGCTGGAGAAGAAAAGCGCCGACTTCATCTGCCTGAACTTTGCCAACCCGGACATGGTAGGTCACACCGGCGTGTTTGAGGCCGCCGTGAAAGCCTGCGAGGCCGTGGACCGCTGCTCCGACACAGTGATCACCACCGCCCTGAAAAACGATTACGACGTGATCGTGATCGCCGACCATGGCAACGCCGACATGATGGTGAACGAAGACGGCTCACCGAACACGGCGCATACCACTAACCTGGTACCGTGCGTACTGGTAAGCAACGACTTCAACGGTACATTGCACCCTGGCAAACTGGGCGACCTGGCGCCAACCATACTGGAGCGCATGGGTGTTACTCAGCCAGCCGAAATGACCGGCACATCACTTATTGACAAATAATCATTGTATGGCCAGATTTAACCCACTTTTCCTGTTGGGCCTATTGCTGGCCACTGCAGCTTGTGAGAGGCCCGCTCCGCCAACATCTGCCAAGGCGGAGACCTCTTATAACCTGACCGCCTACCTGCAGGAGCAGAAGCAGCGCCTGCAGGCAGAGCGGCCTATGGTGCTGAAGTCTGTACAGACCGGAGACCAGCCCACCGAGACCATTGAAACCGATGCGGTAAATTGGGAAGATGAACTCGCCGTGTTTGAGGAGGCGGACCTGAACAGGCCAGCCCTGCAGGAGTACTACACCAAGCAGGAGCAGGCGCTGGAGGACGGAAGTACCGCCATCACCTACCATCGCCGGGAGGATGCGGAGCCTATGGTGCAGCACCTGCAGCTGATTCTTGGCCCTGACCAGAAGCTAAAACAGCTGGACGCCCTGCTCCAGGACAAGAACTGGCTGTTCTATACACGCCGTAATATTCAGTTACTGGCCGACCCTGCCACCGGCAACCTCTCCGGCTATAACGTGCAGGGGGTGCAAAAACTCATCTTTGGGGACTCTCTTCACTATAAAGTAGACGCTAATCTGTAGCACGAAGAGTTCAGGCGCTGTGTTCCGCCCTGTGCTTTTTAGCTTATAATCCATCGATTTATTAGTATCTTGCATAGCAAGCTTTGCAGCTTTGTCCCTAGCGTTTTACTGTTTACCAGCAGCCATACGATGCGCATTTTTACACTGCTTCTGTTTTTATGCTGTAGCCTCGGCGTTTTCGCGCAGGGCTCTTTTGCCCCTCCGCTTATGGCAGGGCGCACCTGCGGTACCGATGCCTACGTGGAGGAGCTGAAACAGCGCAACCCCAACTTTGAGCAGCTACAGCAACAGGCCGTACAAGCGGTACAGCAGGCGATGCAACAGCAGCAACAGGGGCAGTACATGCGGCAGGCGACCATCTCCATTCCGGTGGTGTTCCATGTGGTGTACAATACCCAGACCGAGAACATCTCCGAGGAGCAAATCCTCTCACAGCTGGCTATCCTGAACGCTGACTTCAGAAGAAAGAATGAGGATGCCATCAACACGCCTTCCTACTTCCAGCCCTTTGCTGCTGATACGAAGATAGAGTTTTGCCTGGCTACCATAGACCCCAACGGCGATCCGACGGACGGAATCACCCGCACCCGCACAAACCGCATTTCCTTTAACTATACCCAGGATGATGTAAAGTTCAGTAGCGAAGGGGGGAGGGATGCCTGGGACAGCAACAAATACCTGAACATCTGGATCTGCAACATCAAGGACAACGTACTCGGCTATGCCACCCCTCCCGGCACCCCGGCAGCGCTGGACGGTGTGGTGGTGCACTTTGCCTCTGTCGGGGCGCCTCCGGCCAACCGGTTTCAGTGGAACTACAACCGCGGCCGCACGGCGACACATGAGGTGGGGCACTGGCTGGGCCTGCGCCACATCTGGGGCAGCGGCTCATCCTGCACTGACTCCGACGGCATCGCCGACACCCCGAATCAGTTTGAGGAGAACACCGGCTGCAAGACCGGCGTGCAGCTTTCCTGCGACAACGGGCCCTACGGCGATATGTACCAGAATTTCATGGACTATACCGACGATGCCTGTATGAACCTTTTCACAGCGGGACAGGCCACCTACATGCAGGCGGTGCTGAGCTCCACCCGCGGCTCCCTTTACAGCTCCCTGGCCTGCTCCGGCACTCTGAGGTCCGACTTCAGCACCGCACTAAAGGGGGACACTCTGCTGCTAGCCGGAAAGTCGGTCAAATACGCGGATGCCTCCGAGGGTGTAAGGGCTACTTCCTGGTTCTGGGAGTTTGAGGGGGGAGTGCCTGCTACCTCCACGGAGCAGAACCCTGTTGTGACGTACCCTCAGCCGGGTAAATATGGCGTAAAGCTTACCATCTCGAATGGTTTCCTGAGTAGCACAGAGGTGAAGGAGAACTACGTGCATGTCACCGTGAACGACCTGGTGGTATACCCAAACCCTGCCTCCGATTTCATCACCATTGAGCAGCCGGCCCGTATCCTGGTACGGGAGGTGCAGCTGCTTAACAGCTACGGTCAGCTAGTGTTTACCTCAGAGGTTCGTGACCGCGTACTACGGGTGGACGTGCGCCATTTACCGGCAGGCGTTTACTTCCTCCGCCTGACCAGTACCAACGGCACGGTGGTAAAGAAGGTAAGTGTGGTAAGATAGGTTGGGGAGTTCTGAGTTAGATATTAGACTTTAGACGCAAGACAGTCAACTACAAGTTGGAAGTTCTGGACTTCAACTGTTGCTTAGGGCAACGCCACTCTTCTTCACTACTCTCCCTGTAAGGTAACCACCACGGTGCGTTTAGAGGCGTGATCGCGGTGTTCGCAGAGGTATATTCCCTGCCAGGTGCCCAGGTTCAGCTCTCCGTTGGTGATCGGCACCGTTACGGAGTTACCCAGTAGAGCGGCCTTCAGATGAGCAGGCATATCGTCAGATCCCTCCAGGGTATGGCGATAGTAGGGTTGGTTCTCCGGCACCATGTGGTTGAAGTGGCTCTCAAAGTCCTGGCGCACCGTCGGGTCCGCATTCTCGTTGATGGTTAAGCTGGCGGAGGTATGTTTGATAAATACATGCGCCAGCCCCACCTTTATCTCTTCCAGCTCCGGCAACTGCGCCACCAGCAGGTCTGTGATGAGGTGAAACCCGCGTTTAACGGCTGGCAATCGTATCTCTTTCTGGAACCACATAAGTATAATGCTGAATGATAGAATGAAGGAGTGAGTGAATAAAGCTGCTTTGCAGTAAGCTTTACCCAAGCCAACTACTTCATACAACCCCTTTTTTCTCTAAATTTATTAATGTTAGTCAATCAACCTTTCCAAAGCTCCCATGTCTGGGGTGGAGGTGCTGCGGCTCCTGCCTTTTAGGTCGAGCGGGACAGAAGGCAGGAACCTGGCCGCACCGCTTGCAGGCGATAAGGTATCGAGGCTGAAATCGGCTTTGGCCGGCGCTTTGAACTTCGGCTCTACGTTTAGCTTGTTTTCAGCGGCAAACAGCTCTTTATACTGCGCTGTCCGCAGGATGTTGTTGCTTACTTCAGAGGCCACTCCTACCGGGCTCAGCAACACCTCATCCCGGGCACTCCCTCCGTCAGCATATACAATGGAGTTTAACAGCCGCAGGCTCGTGGGCTGCTCCCTGATCTCGGTGCCCGGTACAAAGTCGGTAATCACCAAAAGCGGGGTTTCGCGCGGCAGGCGGTTGCTGTAACTCACGATGGTAGAGTACAGGATCTCGTAGTTACCGCCGCCCAGGCCACCGAACCCGTACTGCCCGCAGTTGTGGATGAGCGTGTTCACCACTTTCACATCCGAAGTGAAGGCGACAATACCGTCCAAGAACGCATACTGTACCTGGCAGCCCTCCACCAGCGTGGCCCCCATACCCGGGTTACCAATGCGCAGCCCGTACACCGTGTTTTTGATATCGGCGTACAGAATACGATTACCTGCGCTTTTCGCCAGGATGCGGATGCCTTCCCACTGCCCCGGCGCTTTCTGGTAATCCGGCTCCCGCCGGTACCCACTAAAGGTCACCCGTTCTTCCGGCGTTCCCTCCACCAGGAGCTGCCCGTTCACCAGCAGTACGGCTTTGTTGCTTCCGTAAATTTGGGCACCTTTTCTAATCGTAAGCGTCGCCCCCTCCTTTACCAGCACGGAGTCCAGCAGCACATGCGGTTTATCGCTTTCCCATACGGTGGTACCGATCGCTTCCTTGCGGTGAAAGTAGGCATTCTGCCCATAAGCCACCAGTTTTACGTTCTGCCGGTTCCCGTTGGTTTGGAAGAGAATGGAGTCAGCCACCAGAAAGGGGAGGTTCTCATCCGAAGGATTGATCTTGACCTTCACAAGCACATACAGGCTGTCGCCGCCGCGCAACTCCAGGTTGTTCAGCAGCGGGCTCTGCGCCCCGTTCACTGTCAGCTGGTAAGGTGAGGCCCCCGCACCGGCTAGGGTTACCTCACTGATGCGTACTGCTTTCTCGTTGCGGTTGTATACCTTCAGGCGCTTGGTTACACTGCCCTGGCTCACAAACACAGTATCGAACAGCACCGTATCCGCCGAAAACTCCAGCTTGGCTCCGGGGTCAGAGCTGATCACCTCATCCTTTGGCTCGCAGGAGAACATGCTAAGCAGCAGAAGCAGGGGCAGTATGGCAAGCAGGTATCTCAAAGTTTAAATCTAAAGATATGAGAATGAGTAGATCTGAAAGATAAGGACTTAACAGCTGACGAATTAAATCAGCAGTAATAAAAAAGGATGCAGTGCTGCTTTACCTGCCTCACTGCATCCTCCTGATCACTCAATAAAAACGGCTTTATTATTCTGCTGTCGCGCCTTCTTTCAGCCTTTCAGCGTTTTCGGCAATACGCAGCTCTTCGATAAAGTCTTCGATGCCACCGTCCATCACGTTCGGCAGGTTGTATACGGTATACCCAATGCGGTGATCCGTTACACGGCCTTGTGGGTAGTTGTAGGTACGGATCTTATCGGAACGGTCGCCGCCGCCTACCATGCTCTTACGCTGCGCCCCCTCGGCCTCCTGCTTCTTGGCAAGCTCCACCTCAAAGATACGCGAGCGAAGTACGGCCAGGGCCTTGTCAAAGTTCTTCAGCTGCGACTTCTGATCCTGGCACTGCGCCACGATACCCGTTGGAAGGTGCGTCAGACGAACGGCAGAGTAGGTTGTGTTCACCGACTGGCCACCGGGTCCGGAAGAGCAGAACAGGTCTTTACGGATATCGTTCATGTCGATCTCCACATCGAACTCCTCGGCCTCCGGAAGCACTACCACCGAGGCCACCGAGGTATGGATACGGCCCTGGGTTTCCGTGGCCGGCACGCGCTGCACACGGTGCACGCCTGACTCGAACTTCAGCTTGCCGTACACGTCCTCGCCAGACACCCCCACGATAATTTCCTTGTAGCCACCGGAGGTACCCTCTGTGGCGTCCATCAGCTCCATCTTCCAACCCTGCTTCTCAGCAAAGCGGCTGTACATGCGGTACAGGTCGCCGGCAAAGATAGAGGCCTCGTCGCCACCCGCACCGGCGCGGATCTCCATGATGATGTCTTTGCTGTCGTTCGGGTCTTTCGGGATCAGCAGTTCCTTCAGGAGCTCTTCCATTTCCTCACGCTGCGGGATCAGCTCATCGAGCTCCTCCTTGGCCATTTCGCGAAAATCCTCATCCTTCTCCGTCGCAATCACCTGCTTGGCGTTGTCGATGTTGCTCAGGATGTTCTTATACTTCTTGTATTCTGTAACAATCTTATCGAGGTCCTTATACTCTTTGTTGAGGGCCTTGAACTTCTTCATGTCGCTGGCCACGTCAGGCTGGATAAGCAACTGGCTTACCTCTTCAAATCGCTGATTGATGGCTTCTAACTTATCTAACATGGGTCTTGTCTATTTTAAGCTGCAAAGATACTAAATTGCAGTGTAGTTTCATTTATACAATTTTGGCTAAAAAGATGTTCAATAGCCACAAAATACTCGCTACTATAACCTTGCCGGAAGGTGTTATAGTTTCCGGTGGCCGCACACAGCAGGCAGGGCTAAACATTAGTTGCCCCCTGCCTGTTTGCTAAAGCATCATAAAAGCTGTATATTTTACGTTGAAACATTTACTTTTGAAGCAAGTATGTTTAAAGACCGTAATTCAGGAAAAAATTAAGAAGTAAATTGATATAATATGGCTGTTATAAAAGCAACTGATACCGATTTCAATGAGGTACTAACCTCAAATCAAAAAGTAGTGGTGAAGTACTATGCCGACTGGTGTGGCAACTGCCGCCTGTTTGCACCTAAGTTCAAGCGCCTGTCTGACGATGAGCAGTTCACAGACATCGCCTTTGTGGATGTGAACGCCGAAACAAGCCCGGAGGCACGCAAACTGGCCGGCGTTACCAACCTTCCGTTCTTTGCCGTGTTCAAAGGCGGCAAACTGGTAGACACTGTAGCCGCTAGCAAAGAGGATGCTGTTAGAAGTTTGATTCACAAGTTAGACGTATAGAACAACATGAAGATACCTGCTATCAAAAAACTGGTTGAGAACTATAACTTAAAAGAACTGATGGAGGCTGAGGCTGCCATCGTGGACGAGCAGCCGCTCTCTATCGAAGTAGAGGGGGAGGACGAAGGCGAGCAACTGACGCACGTTCTGGCGGCCGTTTGGATCCTGAACGAGATGGAAGACAATGGCACTGAGTTCAAAGCTGCCCTGCGCATGTACACGCAGAAGGTGCGCACCTCGATCAGCTAAGCCTACTGACCAGTATAAAAAGCAGCCGGCCCGAAGTTTCCACTTCGGGCCGGCTGCTTTTTATACCCCCAATGTTACAGGTTGATTCTGGAGAAATACTCTTCGGCCAGCTTCCCTCCCTGCTCTGTGCAGATGCCCCGCACGTAGTAGAGGTACACGCTCCGGAACACCTCGCCCAGGTCGTAGCGGTCCGGCGAGAAAACAGCCGGGTTGAGGATCAGGAAGAGCTGCTCCAGGATGATCTTGGTGACCAGCTGCAGGTTAACGTCTCTCCGGAACAGGCCCTGCAGGATACCTTTGTTGATGATGTCGGATATTTGGTGGTAAGAATACGTGTGGAGATGGTCTATACCCAAGCGCCAGGCTTCCGGGTAAAACTGCTGCAGGTCGGTGATGTACCTGGGGTTCGTGTGCCGCAGGTTCTGCACCCCGTCCTGCAGCAGCAACATTATTTCTTCCACAGGACTGTTGGCCAGGGCCAGGAAGCGCGCATGCTCCTGCTTTTGCTCCTCCAGATCATGCTGCACGGTCTGCATTACCAGGTCGGCCTTGCTCTTAAACATCTCGTTATAAGCGGATTGCCGGATATCGAGTTTGTGGATCAGCTCCTCCTCTGTGTTGACCTCTATACCTTCCCGTTTGAAGATCTGAAGTGTTTCCCCTAATATTGTATGTAACATCGTCATGCAAGAAAGCCTTTAACTTTGTAGCTTCGGTATCTACCTGAAGAGATACAGAGGCCATTCATACGCAATTTTACTTTTTTAGGACCACATTGCCAGCTCAAAAGTGTATTTTCTTGTTTACAACGACAGGTAAATACTGATAAAGAAAAGGAGCTGCACCAGGTATACATAGGGCGCCAGCCTGTTCAGCTTAAAGAAGTTCCCTTTCTGAAAGTACAGTTGCAGCATGAGGGCAACGGCAAACCATCCGATAAAGTTAGAGAGCGGTATCCGGTCTCCCTGCCAGCTCCAGAAGTCGTAGCGCACGGCCACGGGCTCAATAAAAAAGTCTAAGCAAACCATCAGTAGGGCGCCTAGCAGCGCCTTTATCGTCCAGTGCAGTTGGGTAAAGTTGGCAATGTGCCCAGTGGTGTATACCAGCATCAGCCAGTTCAGCCCAATCAGCAGGGGCACTTCCCAAAGTTTTATACCTAACGCCGCGCCATAGCTGTAGGTACCAAACAGCAACCCTGTGTGCACACCCACCACCTCCGACAGAAAACCAACCGCAAACACAACGGCTGCAAAAAGCAGGAAGTTGAGGTTCCATTGCCGGTGAAAGCCAAACAGAAGGGCGTTCGTCAGCAAGAGGTTCATGGGGGTGAGTTCCTGAAAATAAACAGGATCCCCACTCAGGATCAATCCCCAAAATCCTACGGCATGAAAAATGATCAGCACGGCTACCGCGAAGGGCAGCAGGAGCTTTCCGTACTTATCGGTCAAAGGCAAGATGGCTGGTTTAGCTTGTGTTGTTTCGGGCATAGCTATACTTTTTCTGCTTTGGCGGCGGCTGGCACCAGCTCGCCCACAATTCGGGCCGAGAGCAGGCACAGCGGGATACCTCCCCCTGGATGCACACTGCCCCCGCAGAAGTAAAGGCCTTTTATACGGCTGCTGAAGTTGGGGTGACGCAGGAAGGCCGCCATGCGGTTGTTGGAGCTGCTGCCGTACAGGGCGCCGGCAAAAGAAGAGGTACGGCTTTCGATCAGCAATGGGTCCAGTACCTGCTCTTCCTCTATCAGCGGTGCGATATCCGTACCCAACCGGTTGCTCAGCTTCTGTAGCACCGTTTCACGTGTAACGGCTACTAGCTGTTGCCAGTCCTGCCCCTCGTTGTGCGGTACGTTCACCATCACAAACCAGTTCTCACCTCCCGCGGGTGCATCCTCTCCCTCCAGTTTAGAGGTGATGTTCACGTACACCGTCGGGTCCGGACTGATCGTTTTCTGCCGGAAAATATGCTCAAACTCTTTTTTATAGTCGCTGCTGAAGAAGATGTTGTGCAGGTGCAGCTCCGGAAACTCTTTTTTAATGCCCCAGTAGTAGATCAGCGCCGAACTGGACCGCGGCTGCTGCAGCGTTTTCTCCGGCGCCGGATGTTCGGGCAAGAGCCTTCGGTAAGTAGGCACAATATCCATGTTACTTACCACCACATCTGCCCTGTAGCTGCCGCTGCTGGTTTCTACGCCGGTTACTTTAGCTCTTGCTGTACTGATGCGCTCAACCTGCTCACTATACCTGAACTCAACGCCCAACTCCTCTGCCAGCCGCACCAGACTCGCCGCAAGGGCATAGATGCCACCCTTCGGATAGAAAGCGCCGATGTTGTGCTCCAGATGCGGAATGATGTTCAGGGTGCCCGGCGCCTGATAGGGATCCGAGCCGTTGTAGGTGGCAAAACGGTCCAGCAGCTGCACGAATCGCGGGTCCTTGAACAGATGCGCGTTGGCCTCGTGCATGGTGGTGGTCAGGCCAAGGTCGGCGAGGCAGCCCATCGCCTTCAGCACATCGGGGCTCAGGTAGGTACCCATCCGGTGCAGCGACTTATGCAGAAACGTGTCGGCCGTACCCTGGTATAGGCGCGCACTCTTGGCCAGGGCCTCCCGTACCGCCTGCTTCGGCACCCCCAGCTGCAGCTCTGCCTCCTCCGCAAATCTCGCCGGATCGGCATAGGCCTTCAGGTGGCTTCCGTCGGGCCAGAAGTAATGCGTGATTGGGTCGAGCCGGGTATAGGTGAAGTAATCAGAGGGGGTACGGCCAGCCAGTGTGAACAGCTCATCTACCAGGTGGGGCAGGGTGAACAGTGAGGGACCAGCGTCAAAGCGGTAGCCGCCCAGCCAGAACTCATGCATTTTACCGCCAAACGTATCGTTGGCCTCCAGCACGGTCACCTCATAGCCTTTCACGGCCAGACGTATGGCTGTGGCAATGCCGCCGATACCAGCTCCCACTATGGCTGCTTTTCTCATACGCTAAACTAAGCTTTTATATTCCTTGTGCTAAACTGATGGAGTGGGGGAAAGGTTTTGAGGTTTTAGACCTTCCCGAACTCCCGCTGGTAAACAGGCCCACGCATGCCAAACTGCACCTGCATGAGCGGGTAGAGCAGCAGGTCGAGCAGCCTGGAGCCGGTGCTGTAGGTGATGATGTCGTGAATGACGGTGCCCCTGCCATTTTTAGTAACTAAGTGTTTGTGGTGCCAGCGCCGCAGGGGAGGGGGCAGCTCCTGCCCCTCATCAATGAAAAAGGCCTCCGTGTCTGTAATGCTCCGCTCGGTGATCAGGCTCGTCCAGCGAAACGACTTTATACCGGTCTGCAGCTCCACCTCTACCCTGTCGCCGGGCTTGCTGCCGTCGAATCGCAGCAACTTTAGCTTAGGGTAGGGAGGCGAAAGCTTCCGGAACAGCTGCTCATCAAATGATTCAAATACGCGAAGGTAGTCTTGCTTGACCTTTGTCTTTAAGTGTATCCTCATTTCTGTTGTTACGCTGCTTTAAGCAACTCTGCCACCTATTCTTTGTTCATGACATCGACTAAATTATTTTAATATGATTATATCAATAATAATTTTTGTTTTGTACTTTTGAGGCTATGCTAATCTTTTAAAACTATGAAAAAAATTTCTATTGCCTTAACCTTAGCAGCACTGCTGGTAGCTACGTTCAGCTTTGCTCAAAACCGTGAGATCTACACGAACCCCAATTTCAGTAGTTTGGCTGCGAACCATAAAACAGTCGCTATTCTGCCTTTTGCTGCCAGTGTGAAACTGCGGCCTAACCAAATGAAGAACCTCACGCCGGAGCAACTACGGGACATGGAAATAAAGCAAGGTTTGGCAGTGCAAAGTGCACTCCAGACGTACTTCCTGAAAGAGAAAGGGAAAGACGGGTTTACTGTTTCGTTTCAGGATGCTCAAAAAACAAACGCTCTACTTGCCAAGCAAGGTATCACAGAAGAGAACATCAGAACCTTTACCCCGGAAGAGCTGGCGAAGCTGCTTGAGGTGGATAGTATTATCACCGGCACATTTGAAACAGACAAGCCGATGTCAGACGGCGCGTCTCTGGCACTTGGACTAGCTGTTGGTTTTTACGGATCAACTAACTCTGGTAAAACCACTATCAACATTTATGATGGTGCCTCTGGCGAGCTGCTTTGGAAGTATGAGAAGGCGCTTTCCAGAAGCCTGGGAAGTGACACCAACACCATGGTTACTACTATCATGCGCAAAGCTTCACGTAAGTTTCCTTATTCAAACATCTAGTCAAAGCTGCCTTAAAGCACAAAAGGCCGCTGCGGGTATACCTGCAGCGGCCTTTTATACGTCAACAGAGCTTTATCCTAGCTCAGCAGGTTGTCGATATCCTCTTTGGTCAGGCTCTTGATAATGGTCTCGTCGGTGCTGATGAGGTCCGTCACGAGCTGGATCTTGCGGTTTTGCAGTGCCAGGATCTTTTCCTCTACCGTGTCCTTGGTGATGAACTTATAGGTAAACACCGTGTTCTGCTGCCCGATACGGTGCGCGCGGTCTACGGCCTGTGCCTCCACGGCCGGGTTCCACCACGGGTCCAGGATGAACACATAATCGGCTGCCGTCAGGTTCAGGCCCACGCCACCGGCTTTGAGCGAGATCAAAAACACGCGTATACTTTCATCCTGCTGGAAGCGCTCTACCTGCTCCTGACGGTTTTTGGTATTGCCATCCAGGTAGGTATAGGCGATCTCCTTCTCATCCAGCGATTTACGGATTATCTCCAGGTGCTTCACGAACTGACTAAAGATCAGCACCTTGTGCCCTTTGCCCACCACGTTCTTTGTCATGCGCAGTACCTCCTTCAGCTTGCCGGACTCGCCTTCGTAGCCCGGGTCTGTCATCAGCGGGTGGTTGGCGATTTGGCGCAGCTTGGTCAGGCCCTGCAAGAGCATGAACTGTGTGTTGCCCGGTCCGTTCTCCTCCAGGCTCGTCAGGATCTTGTTGCGGTAGTAGGATTTCGTCTCCTCATAGGCGTGCTCCTGCTCCTCTGTCATCTTGCAGAAGGTGGTGTGCTCGATTTTCTCCGGCAGCTCCTTGGCCACCTGCGACTTGTGCCTGCGCAGGATAAACGGCTTGATCAGGGCATGCAGCTTACGCGTCTTCTGCTCATCCTTCTCCTTCTCGATCGGCTTGAGGAACTCATTGCGGAAGAAGTGCTGGTTGCCCAGCAAGCCCGGATTGATGAACGACATCTGCGACCAGAGGTCCATTGTGCTGTTCTCCACCGGCGTACCTGTCAGGATGAGCCGGTGCCGCGACTTCAGCTCCCGCACCGAACGGGATGTGTTTGAGTCAGGGTTCTTGATCGCCTGCGACTCGTCCAGGATGATATAGTCGAAGTAGTAGCTCTTCAGCATCTCCGCATCCAGGCGCACAATGCCGTAGGAGGTGAGGACTACATCGTAGTTGCTGAACAGCTCCACGTTCTTCTCCCGGTAGGTGCCGGTATAGTTCAGGATGCGCAGGTTGGGGGTAAACTTCTGCGCCTCGTTCAGCCAGTTATACACCAGCGAGGTTGGCATCACCAGCAAAGAAGCTGTCTCTGCACCGTTTTCTTTGCGGTGCTGCAGCATGGCCAGCGTCTGCACGGTTTTACCCAGGCCCATGTCATCGGCCAGGCAGCCTCCAAACTTGTAGTTTTGCACAAAATGCAGCCAGTTGTACCCGGCCTTCTGGTAGGGGCGCAGCTCACCCATGAAACCCGCCGGCAGCGGCTGGTCTTCTATGGTCTCGAACTCCCGCAGCTTTTCCAGCTTGCGGGTCATGGTTACAGTGGCAAGGTTCCCGTTGTGCAGGTCGTTTACCAGCGCCATGTGGTGCTTCTTCAGCGTCAGGTGCTCTTCGCCCTCTGAGAAGGCAAACAACTCTATATACTGCGTAAACCACTCTTCCGGAATAATGGCCACCTGCCCGTTCGGCAACAGGAACTCATTATTCTTGGTCAGGATGTGGTTCTTGAGCTTGATGAACGGGATCTCGAACTCCCCGAAGCGCACGGTACCGTAAATATCGAACCAGTCGTTCTTCTCGCTTATACCTACCTCTACCGATATCTCTCCGATAAAGTAGTTCTTGCCGCTCCTGTCGGACTGCTGTATCGTGAAGCCAAGCTGCTCCAGCTCCTGCAGGTTGTTGCTCAGCCACGAGAAAGCCTCTGTCTTATTCAATACGGCCTGCCCGTTCTTTACTTCCAGCGCCCGCTTGTTCAGTTCTTTTACGAACTCCTTCTCATGGTTCACATTCCGGATCAGCTTGTGGAAAATGTAAGAATCCGGCGTCTTCTCCATGCTTACGCTAATGCGCTTTGCCTCCTGCGTCTGCACCATGTAGTCGCCATACTTGAACGACAGGTCGAACAGGATCTTACTGTCCACGGCGGCGCCACGCTCTACCCGGGCCTCCCCGTTACCATTTGCTTTGATGGCGGGAGCATCCGCTGACGCTATTTCGGAGAAGGTAAGGTATGGGCTTGGCTCATACTTTTCGGCACGTATGTCAAAGCCCCTGGCATGTACGTCAAACGACTCTACCAGCGGCGCCACAAACTTGCGGTAGTAGTTTTCCTCCACCGAACGGGGCACCACAATAAATTTCTTGTTCAGGAAAGGCTGTAGCTTTTTACCGTCCACGGCCTTCTCAAAACTATACACTACATCGTTCAGCATCAGCCAGGCCGGCTCGTAGCAGATCAGGGCCGCATTGCGGTACTGGAAGTCGAGCTTTTGGCCGGCATACTTGATGGTCGGGAAGTAGTGGGTGTTATCTGCGTTACGCATGAAGTGGAAAAGCACCGTTGCTTTCTCCGGGGCAATGCTGATGCGCTTCCAGGTTGGCTCACCGTCCTTGCCCATGATAAAGGTCATCTTATCGTGCCGCAGCAGCTCCAGGATCTTGCCCATGCGCCCCTGAATGTACTGGCTGATCGTTTCCTGCAGTGCCTTATCGCCCTTTTCCGGGTCGTATACTTTCAGGAAGAAGTCGACAGGCGTCATTCTCTTGGAGGAAAACCGCTTCAGCACGGCATCCTGCTGTATCTGGTCTATCAGCGAGATAAGCTTGAAGTCATCTGCATCGAGACGGGAGGCAAACTCATCGGCGTTCTTGGCCGAGATGTTCTGATGTTGCAGTGTAAGCTGACCTTTGGTATTGATCTGCACCACGAAGGATTCGAACAGGTATCCCAGGTACTCATGCTCAAAGAGCGAGTATATCACCTGAAAAGGCTGAGTGGTGTAAACTTTCATTCCAAAGACAATTTAAGGACTCCAAATTTAGCCTTAAAACCGCGGATTTCCTACCAAACAGGCGGCTTTTCGCTTGTTGTTTAGTTAGTTTGGCCAAATCTTTGAGGGAAACAACAAACAGTCCTGAATATTGTTGGCAGAGTCCGAAAATATTTCAGGACCGGGGAGAAATGCTCTACAGGTTGTCTGTAACCGACATCGCGGCAGCCTTACGCGCAGGCCGGATGGATACCAGCAGGGTGATGATAATAATGGCCAGCCCCGTCAGGATAAAGTCCTGCACCTCCATCTTAACCGGGTAAGCCTCCACCACCGAGGTAGCCATGCCCATGCTTACCAACCCGAAGGTCTGCTGCAGGTTGCACACCAGCATTCCCAGTGTCAGTCCGTAGGCCGCCCCGATCAGGGCTACCAGCGCCCCCTCCAGCAGGAAGATGTTGCGAATGGTGTTAGCCGTGGCGCCCATAGAGGCAAGTATGGCAATATCTTTCTTCTTGTCTATCACCAGCATGGAGAGGGAGAAGAAGATATTGAGGGAGGCGATGAAAAGGATGAAAGCGAAGGTAACGAACACGAACAGCTTCTCTACCTTTACCGCCCGCAGCAGGCTGGTGTGCTGCTCATCACTGTCCTGCACCTTAAAGCCTGCCCCAAGTGTCTCCTGCAGTGCCCGCTTTACCTGCTCTATGCGGTACCCCTGTTCCACCTTTATTTCCAGGGCGGTCCGGCGGCGGCCATACTCGAGCAGCTCCTCGGCAAAGTTAAGCGGCACAAAGACATAGGCATCGTCGTACTGGCGCTCAATGGCGAAAACACCTCCGGGAAGAATATTAAGGCTGTTGAAGGAGCCCTCCGGGTTGAGCGGGTTAAAAGGGGTGTTTCGCGGGTAGAGGAACTGCAGGGGCACGAACTGGTTGGTGGGCCTGATCGAGAGCTGGTACTGTACACCGCGCCCGACCAGGGCGTAGTAGTTATCCTCCCTCGTGAGCTGGCTGTGCCCTTCCACCACCGATGAGTCTATCTCATTCTGTTGAAAGAAGTTCTCACTCACCCCCTTCACCTTCACAACCATCTGCCGGTCGTTGTAGCGCAGCAGGGCATTATCCTCTATTACCTCCGACACCACCGCCACGCCGGGTGTGCGCCGGATGCGGTTCATGAACTCTGTGTCTGTCTCAAAGGACTTGCCCTCTACCACCGAGATCTTGAGGTCCGGGTCAAAGCTGGAGTAAATCTCCCGGATCAGGTCTTCCAGCCCGTTGAAGACGGACAGCACGATGATGAGTGCCGCAGAGCCCACCGCCACGCCAATCATGGCGATGTTGGAGATGATGCTGATGATGTTCCTCTTCTTTTTGGAGAAGAAATACCGCTTCGCTATCAGAAAAGGGACGTTCATCTATTTCGTTAATCGTATCTCGTTTGTAATACTTGGGTTTTACCCCAGAAGCCGTGGCTCGGTACTCCAGCGTTACTTCCAGGCCTTCACGATCAGACCGGTACCTGAAGGGTGCTTTTGGTTCACATCCATCCAGTTCAGCACCAGGCTTATCGGGAAGGTTAACAGGTAGTAGAACGGCAACACCAGGAAGAAAATTTTAGAGACGTTCAGCATCAGCAATGGATACTTCATCGAAAGCCTCCAGGAGATCTGCCCGGGCTTGCCATAGGAGTAGCGCGCATCAATCTTTTTAAAGCCCGCCAGCTTGAGCTTATCCTGAATTTCCTGGATGTTGTAGCCGTCACGCACGTGCTCCTCTATAAAAGATGTCTCATGCTCCCCGTGCACGTCCGACCCTCCCTGGTCCGAAGGAGTGGAGATAATCAGCATGCCTCCCGGACGCAGCGACGCGTGAATGTTACGGAACACCTCCACGTCTTCCTCGATATGCTCCATCACATCCACTGAAAGCACCAGGTCATAGCTGTTCGGCTCACGGAACTTTACCAGGTCGGCAATTTTAAAGAGGACATTGTGCCTGCCGATGGCCCGGATAAAGCAGTTACTGTCAGAAATCTGCTCTTCCTTTACGTCCACAGCCAGCACGCTCCACTTGCTGCTCATGCCGGAGAGGTAATAGGTATACTGCCCAAAGCCCGAGCCTGCATCCAGAATGTACTGCTCTTTGTTGCGCCTGTTCTCAGCCCATGCGCGCAGTTCTTTGTGCACATGCCAGGAGCGCAGCAGAAGCAGGTCCAGCAGGTTATAGAAAACGCGGCGAAGAAAAGGGGTCTTGTTGAACACGTCACCAAGCACCCGCTTTATCGGATCATACTGCATAAGGGTGAAAAGAAGCTAGGCTATTTAGTATAGGTATCGTCATCCTCGTC
>JAJLKL010000272.1:0-9076 GCA_033838975.1 Hymenobacteraceae bacterium
ATGTTGCCCAGGTGGCGCACCATGTCCTCTATCCGGATCCGGTTAAAATCGAAGATCTGGCAGCGCGACAGAATGGTTGGGATGATCTTGTGGCGCTCCGTGGTGGCCAGTATGAAAATGGCATAGGATGGAGGCTCCTCCAGCGTCTTCAGGAAAGCGTTGAAGGCCTGGTTCGAGAGCATGTGCACCTCGTCTATGATGTAGATCTTGTACTTACCCGTCTGCGGCGCATAGCGCACCTGCTCTACCAGGTTCCGGATGTCCTCTACAGAGTTGTTGGAGGCGGCATCGAGTTCGTGGATGTTGAACGAGCTGTTGGAGTTAAAGCTACGGCAGGATTCGCACTCGTTGCAGGCCTCTATCTCCGGCGTGATGTTCTGGCAGTTGATGGTCTTGGCCAGGATACGGGCACAGGTGGTCTTGCCCACACCGCGTGGTCCGCAGAAAAGGAAGGCCTGCGCCAGGTGCTTGCTGCTGATGGCGTTCTTAAGGGTATTCGTTATATGGTGCTGCCCCACCACGCTGTCGAACGTGGTCGGACGGTATTTACGCGCTGATACTACAAAATTTTCCATTACTACAAAGATAATCAATCCGAAGCTCAGATGGGAGTGCTTTTATCCAGTACTTATCCAGACAGTTATCCACGGATTCGGGTACTGTGTAACAGCTTGAGGGGTGGTTTTAGTTTGTTTTCCGAGGCCTTTCCGGACGGTAGCGTTGTGGCTGCAGGGCGTGCCAGCGCATCTATATAACATCGCCTATATTGTAAAAGTGAGATGGTAAAAAAACTGTCCCTGCAGCTATGCAGTGCACTGTATTTACTTTTCGGTATGAGGAGAGGTATTGGACTATAGGGAGAAGGGGTAGATGTGTGAACTTTAATTATGTACTAACTGAGTTTTGCGAAGCCTTGCAGAATGCTTGACAGGGTGTGGTTAAGTGGTTGTTTGCCAGTGTAAATGCAGGATTAAATTAACATATATAGATATTCCGTAACCATCTGTAAGGTATGGATAAAATATAAATAAATCAACAGGTAAATTGCTGGTTATGAAATAACTATATTGTAATATAGGGCGTAGTAAATTGAAGTTTTCCTTTCTTTAATTTAAACATATAACATTATGGGCAAACAATTACGCGTTTACACGCAGCTGGCTCTTATTGTGGTCATGCTGCTCGGGCCCGTTTTTTCCTTCGCGCAAGGAAAAAGGCCACCCGGTAAAAAAGCAATTCCGCAGGTCGCGCTCGACCACATCAAGAAAAACAAGCAAAAGCTTAAGGTGACAGAGGCGGACGTAGCAGACCTGGCCTTGAGCAGCGAGTCTGAGAGTAAGAAGAGTGGCGTCAAGCACTACTACATCAAGCAGCAGTTTGAGGGCATCGAAATCCATGGCGCCATCACCAACATGACCGTTACCAACGATGGGCAGGTGGTTAATGTAGGGAACCGCTTCCACGCCGACATCAGTGGAAAGGTTAACAGCAAGAGTCCAGCACTTGATGCTGCCGGTGCTGTAGCAGCAGCAGCCCGCCACCTGGGGGTTTCCGTGAAGGAGTCTTTGTCTGTGCTGGAGAAAACGGGAGACCGAAACAGGGAAGTCCTGCTCTCGAAGGGAGGGGTCTCGCTGGAGCCGATTCCTGCCAGGCTGGTGTATCAACCCATGGCGGACGGAAGCCTGCGGCTGGCCTGGGAAGTGTCTATCTATGAACTGGATGCCTCTAACTGGTGGAATATCCGGGTGGATGCCAGCACTGGTGAGTTCCTGGATAAGGATAACATGGTGGTGCACTGCCAGTTCGAAAACGACGGCCCTGGCGGTAAATACCTCCACGAGACACACAGCCACACTACTTCCGTGCCTCTTGATCAGTATGCTGACATGGCGCCTTATGCTCCTGTGGCCGGGCCGGTTAACCAGGGCAAAACTCCGGGTCTTTATGAGGTGTACCCAATGCCCGTTGAAAGCCCCAGCCATGGCAGCCGTAAGCCGGTAAATGCGATGTCGGTTGCAGATCGTACTGCATCACCTGCTGGCTGGCACACTGCCGGAAACACGAGCTATACCATTACAAGAGGAAACAACGTGTATGCCTATGAGGATCCTGACAACACGGGTTATGTTGGCGCTCCGCAGGATACGTATGGCTACAGTCCGGACGGAGGGACTCAGCGGGTGTTTAAGTATCCGGTAGATTTTTCCAGCCGGCCGGAAACCTATAAAGATGCTGCCATTACGAACCTCTTTTACTGGAACAACATCATACATGACGTGTGGTATCAGTACGGCTTTGATGAGGAGAGCGGTAACTTCCAAACAGATAACTTTGGCAGAAATGGACTGGGCGGAGACCACGTGATGGCTGAAGCACAGGACAGCAGAAATATTTCGGCTACGCGGAACAATGCAAACTTTGCCACACCTGCCGATGGCTCCAGGCCAAGAATGCAGATGTACCTCTGGACAAGGCCGGATCAGGACAGGTTTCAGGTAGCATCCCCCTCAACGATAGCGGGTACCTATGCCTCTTCAGGCGCTAGCTTTGGCCCTCCGCTCACTCCGACACCACTCACCGGGAAACTGGTTCTGGCTGTTGACGGGGTAAGCCCGGAAGGGTGCAATGCATTCACGAACGCAGAAGCCATTAGAGGGAACGTTGCGGTAGTTTATAGGGGTACCTGTGCTTTTGTGCAAAAGGTGCAGAACGCGCAGGCGGCAGGTGCCATTGCTGTAGTGGTGATCAACAACCAGCCGGGCCTGCTGACCATGGGAGGCGTAGAGGATCCTGCTTATCCGATCACCATTCCATCTGTGATGGTCACGGAAGACGCGGGGGCAACAATACGGCAAGTCATGGACAGCGGTAATGAGGTAATCGTTAGCCTGAAAGATGACCCGGCCCCTGATGTGGACGGAGACTTCGACAACGGTATCATTGTGCACGAGTATGGCCACGGAATCTCCAACCGCTTAACAGGTGGACCGGCCACTACGTCCTGCCTGCCTACCCAGGTTCGTGTTGGCAACCAAACCTTAACTACAGAGCAGATGGGAGAAGGCTGGAGCGACTGGTTCGCCTTGATGATGACCATGAAGAAGGGAGACACCCGCGAGAAGATCAGAGGTATGGGAACCTATGCAGTCGGTGAGCCAACGGACGGAATAGGTATCAGACCGGCTCCTTATTCCACTGACTTTAGTGTGAACAGCTATACCTACGGTGCTACAAACAACCCGGGGCTTTCCGCACCTCATGGTGTAGGGTTTGTGTTTGCTACCGTACTGTGGGAGATGACCTGGGACCTGATCGACAAGTATGGCTTTGACGAAAACCTGTACAGTGGCAAGGGTGGCAACAACATGGCGATGCAACTGGTAATAGACGGTTTAAAGCTGCAGCCTTGCTACCCGGGTTTTGTGGATGGCCGTGACGCCATTCTGCTGGCAGATGAGCTGAATTACGGTGGCGCAAACAAAGAGCTGATCTGGAGGGCCTTTGCCAGAAGAGGAGTAGGCTACAGTGCCAGCCAGGGACTGAGCTACAACAGGTTTGACCAGGTGGAAGCCTTCGACCTTCCGGCTGCCATTGCGATCAATGCCGGGTCTGTTGCGAGTCCGGTTTTAGCCGCATCCGAAATGGAAAACGCAAAAGATCTGATCTTAAGCTATCCAAACCCGTTCTCTGAAAGCACTACTATTAGCTTTAAGGCCAAGGAGTCAGGCTATACAGTGCTGAAGGTGTATGATATTACAGGGCGCGAGGTGGAAACTTTGTTTGAAGGGAATGCTGAAAGCGGTATGACGTATAACTATAGCTTTAAAGCTACGGGAAGAGAAAGCGGCATGTACATTTACAGGGTTGTGAACGGAAGCACTACCCGCTCAGGTACCATGCTGTTGATCAAATAGTAACTCCTGACCTGTATCCGGTTCTTAAAAGGCTTTGCTGCGGTGACTGTTGCTGCAGCAAAGCCTTTTTTGTTGCTTTTAAGCCCTTCCAGGGATGGCATACAAGGGGGGAGAGAAAGAAGAAGTTAGCCCCTCTCTTATTGAGTGAGGTGGTACTTTAGTAGGAATTTACTCCTTCAGGCTTCGTTTACACAATAATTTTAGGATTATTTTGTAGTTGCTACTACGCCTGCAAGTTACTTTTCAAAATGACAAACCTATGAAACAGTGCGTTTAACTTCCTTTGTCTTTAATATATGTAAATATTTATATTAAAATCAAAGATAGTTGAATGTTACTTTCCTGTGTTTTTATTCCTGTTAAAGAGACTGCTGCATAGGTATATTTAAATGTTGAACCTAACCGGGTAGTATGCCTGGCGTTTGGCAGCCACTGTTCTACCTATAAAGAAAGCAGTATGGAAAAGCACATCATCCGCATCGTAAAATTATTGTTGCTGGTCGCCTTCCTGTCCAGGATTGAGTTTGTGTATGGCCAGCCAGAACCTGGGGCAGCAACAGGACTTGCAGCACATCACATGGGAGCAGATGCTGCTAATAAGGCAGAGGTAAAAGAAGAGGCCCCTGTTACACTTGCCAACATTAAAGGTGCCGGATCCAAGCCTGTTGCTTTCCTGCCTTCTTATGCAAGGCCGGGCGAAGAGAACCCGGAATCCACAAGTGAAGCCCAAAGGCCTGACATGCTTCCCCCTGTTAGTATAAATGACATGGCAAGGGCCTCTACTTTAGGAGAGACCATAGGGTTAACAGGGCTGGCGTTGAAAGCGTCCCCAAAAATGTTCAGCCCTAAAACAGACCTGAGCTTTACCCTAAGGCAGGAGGGAAGGTATAGGCTGGAAGTGCTGGATGGAGAAGGTACAGTAGTAGCAGTGCTGGCGGAAGGGTACGGTGAGAAAGGGGAGTTTCTGGTGTATCAGTTTAAGAATGAGAAGCGATCAGCAGGAGGATACATTGGCAGGCTGATCACCGATAATGAAGTTACCTCCACGCGGTTTGTGCTGGACTGATTTGCCGGGTTAAGGGGAAGGGCTTTCAATTTCATGTACCCAAGGGGCTGTCACTCAAGTATAAAATCAGGAGTCAAGCGTATATAAAACACCTGAGGGCAGCTCATATGAGCTGCCCTCAGGTGTTTTACTATTGAATAGCTTAGCAGGATGTGATTTCTTCTGAATACGCTCATCGCAGCAGGCAAGGGCATTACAGAGGTTAGAGGTCAGCTCGTCGCGCTCCCAGTCCTCGAAGTTGCGGTATATGTCTCCGGCTTGCTTAAAATTGTTCTGACGGTCAATCTTCTGTCGTACCAGGCTGGCCTCATAACCAGGGGTACACTTTTCGCCTGCCGGAGCAGCATCCTGTCATCCAAAAAAGTCCAGTCCGTCCACCAACACGCCTGTGCCAAAGGCGGAAAGCTCTACTCATTAAAGTAGGTCTGTCGGGCTTTTGCTTTGAGTGTAACCACACTGCTATACCGTGTAAAGGGTTGCCACAATCACTAAAAGAGCACTTATGGTAAACAGAAAGCCGTATGCAAAAAACAGTAAGAAGAACTTGTAAAGGGTGCGCCACCGCGTGCTGCGGTAAATATTGCGCATCGACCGGTAGATGTACCAAAGTGCCACCAAAACACCAAGCAACTTAATCCAAATTGAGAGTGAGGGCAGTAGCCAGCTCAACAGAATCAAAATGGAGCCGAACATGAAAAGGAAGGAGTGTACGTGAATGGAGTAGATCAGGTGCTCTACATAGTATTTGGAAGAGCGCCAGTGCACTAGCTTCAGGATTAGCGCGAAAAGTGGCAGCAGGATAAACATGATCTTCGGAAGATGCCCCAGTAGTTTGTTTTTAAAGAGCTGAATGCTCATTTCATCGTTCATCACGTTCTGGAGCTTTGTCTGCAGCGACTGCAACACTACATTATCGCTGTTCCCAAAGTCTACATTAAACTTTCTGTTTCCATCGTCACTCTTTTTAGCTACAGGCTTTGTAAGTGTAGCGGCTTCATTGTGCGGCATGGCGACTGTGTCGATGGGTGCCGCTGTCTGATCCAGCATGGTATAGCTATAGTTAGCGGCCTTGCTCGGCGCCCTTTCGGCGACAGTTTTGTCAGTTACATTATCCCGGAGCTTACTGATTGTTTCTCTGGCTTGTGCTTTACTTGCATCTGCGGCTGTCGCGTTCTCCTCCCGTATGTCCTTTTCATTGATGTTGGTGTTGGCCGTAAACAGGAAAAAGAACAGAATGCTGATGAAGATGTACATACTGATCGGGCTCAGGTGCGAAGCCCGCTTCCCAGCAAAATACTCCTTTGTGAGATAGCCGGGTTTGGTAAAGAGTGGTATAAAGCTGTTAAAGAATTTAGATTCAAAGTGAAAATAGTGCCCGACGCTGTGCAGGGCCAGGTGAACAAAATCCTCGTGTAGCTCCAGGTTTTCCTGGCCGCAGCTGGAACAGAACTTATCGTCGATGATGGTGCCGCAGTTGAGGCAGTTCTTGTCAGAACGGTAATGCTTTTTCATACGCATGAAAGCTTTGCCTTTACAATGCACTGGCCTCTTGCCCTCGCTTTTGTAAGGAAATAACATAGTTTTATACTCCCTAAAGTATATAAAAACTACATTTTTTATTGGAGTAGCACCAGTTTTATTTAAGGTGCAGAAGATAACAGCAGGAAGATCAGAGGTGGAGCATATGCAGCTGGCTAATTACCATAAAGTTAAGTTCCTTTTATAGAGTGGCTCCTGTTGCGTTACCTCACCGGTTCGTAGCCTCCGACGATCCTCTTTTTAGTAAGCACGATCTGCCAGAGCTGGTTGTTGCGGGAGCGGAAGGAGCCGGCGCTGGATAGCAAGTAGTACTTCCACATGCGGTAAAAACGCTCGCCATACTCCCCCTGTAGCTGCTCCCAGTTGCTGTCAAAGTTCTGAAACCACGCCATCAGGGTTGGGTCATAGTAAGGGCCGAAATTGTGCCAGTCTTCCATGAAGAAGATCTTCTCTGTGGCTGCTCCCAGCTGTTTGATAGAAGGAAGAAGAGAGTTAGGGAAGATGTAAGTGTTTGTGAACGGGTCGGAGGAGGTTCTGGAAAAGTTGCCCCCAATGGTGTGCAGCAGGAACAGCCCGTCATCCCTGAGGCAACGGGCAGCCGTCTGCATATACGTGCGGTAGTTGCGGTAGCCCACATGCTCGATCATCCCCACTGATACCACATGGTCAAACTGCTCCTGCACGTCCCGGTAGTCCTGCAGGCGTATTTCCACAGGCAGTCCCTGGCACATCTCCCGCCCCAGTGCCGCCTGCTCCCGCGACACCGTTACGCCTACAACCTCGGCGCCATACTTCTCGGCGGCAAATTTAGCAAAGCTTCCCCAGCCACAGCCAATGTCCAGTACCCGCTGCCCCGGCTGCAGCCGGATCTTCCGGCAGATCAGGTCAAGCTTGTTTTCCTGAGCCTGGTCCAGGTTATCTGCGTTCTTCCAATAGCCGCAGCTGTAGGTCATTCGCTTGTCCAGCATCAGTTGATACAGCCTGTTGCCGATGTCGTAGTGGCGTTGAGCGTTGCGGGCAGCCTTGCCTTTGGCCTGCATGTTCAGCACCTTGGCCAGCAGCATCTTCACCCAGGCTCTCCAGCCTAACTCTGCATGTTTGTAGAGATCGGCCTTCAGTACCCGAAACGCAAACTCGTCAATCCGTTCACAGTCCCACCAGCCGTCCATATAGGACTCCCCCAGGCCCAGTGTGCCCTGGCCCAGCACACGCCCGTAAAACCGTTCATCGTGCACCTGCAGGTCCCACGGATCAGGGCCGTTGATCTTTACATCTGCTACGGCCAGGATATCTGCGACCTGCCGGCTTAAACCTGAAGCGCCCATGGTTCAGAGGTGGTAAGAGGTGAGTGTGCTGGTATTATTCTTATTTAAATTGGTGTTAAGGATAAACGAAGAAAGGTAGGTATAAGTTGGATGGGGCCAGGGTAACCATGGGGTACTGAGTTACTACCAAGGCATTTCAGGTTTCAAAGAAACTGCAGGGTGTCTTGAGAGAGCTAAAATACTAACTTAAACACAGTGCCTACTCCCTCTTTGCTGTCTACCTGAATGCTGCCTTTGTGCAGGAGCATGATGTGCTTGGCCAGGCTCAGGCCAATGCCGGAGCCGTCTTTGTGGGAGGTGAAAAAAGGAATGAAAATGCTGTCCAGCAGCTCTTCGGGAATGCCACAGCCATTGTCCTGCACCTCAATGATAGTGCGGCCACTTTCCTGGGCAGCAGTTAAAATCACCTGCGGGTCCGGCTGCCCCTGCACGGCCTGCTTGGCGTTCAGGATCAGGTTAATAAGGATCTGCTCCAGCAGGTTCACGTCGCCGTAGAGGGTGAGGTTGGATGGCGTTACATGACAATCCAACTTTACGCCCTGCTCCTCCAGCTGCGGGCGCATGAGGCCGTTAATGCTCTTGAACAGTTCCTGCACATACACCGTGGTCAGCATCAGCTCCTGCGACTTGTTCAGGTTGCGGTAGAAATGGGCAAAGCGCAGCAGGCCCTCACTTCGTTTCCTGATGATCGAGATCCCCTCTTCTGTATCGAGTAAAAGCTCCGGGTCCGGCTTCGCCCCAGGCTCCTGTTCGCACTTTTCCCGCTCCAGGTGCAGGTGGCGGCCCAGCGTGTCGGCCAGGGAGGCGATGGGTGCCACCGAGTTCATGATCTCGTGCGTCATCACGCGCAGCAGTTTCTGCCAGGCCTCGGTTTCGGTGGCGTCTACGGTAGCGCTCACGTTCTTGAGGGCGACAAGCAGCAGGGGGCGTTGCTGCATGGTAAAGGTCGTGGCAGACAGCAGCAGTTGCGACTGTCCGTTTGGGAGCTTGAGTTTCAGCAGACGACTGTCGCCTGCTTTTATACCTTGCAGGGCCTCAAACAACAGCGGATAACGCTGCTCGAGTCCATCCAGGCGCTTCAGGTATGGCAGGCTGAGTATCTTTTTCAAGGCCTCGTTTACCCACTCCACTTCACCTGTCTCCTCGTCCAGGGCCATAATGCCGGTGTCGATCATCTGCAGGATGGTCTGCATGTACTGGAACTGCGCCTCCTTCTCGATGTGGAGTTGTTT